>JAEZZE010000063.1 GCA_023418755.1 Bacillota bacterium
ACGCCATCCTTAGTCACGGCCAGCCCTTCAAAGCCTAAGAACCAAATTTTTCCATAACCTTCATGCCCATGAAGGTTATTTGTCTTACCTAGATAAGAGTATATCAGGAGTATCTGCTCAAACCAAGCCAAAAAGCTTGACAAACATTAGCTGGTTTCAGGATCGTATAGCAGCGGAAGGAGATAGATGCACCTTACATCCCTCATCGATAATCGTTCGGTACGACTCCGTTTACTTATGGGACGGCTTCTTTGCTTTGCCATTCCGGCCTCAACCAGATGGCGGATCCTATGGCTTTACGGGAGGCGCTTTCGGTCCAACCTTATCATATGCATGAATGTTGTACGATAAGGGGGTACGATAATTTCTCGAGCTTGGGAGGCGGGCGCATTGACAACGAATCCGCATGGAAAGGTAATCCCTATTTTTCCTTGCAAGTCGATCGACGAACAGACGGCTTTTTATCAAGCTTTGGGCTTTGAACTGACTTACCGGCAGGCCAAGCCGAACGTGTACGTCTGCTTTCGTCACCGCATCGCGGAGCTGCACTTCTTCTTGCTGAAGGGATTGGAGCCGTCCGATTCTTACAGCTCGTGTTATGTTAGCGTTCCCGATGTGGATGACGTCTTCCGGGAGTTTCGCGAAGGCTTGAAGAAGGCATGCGGAAAAATCCCCGTGCAAGGGTTTCCTAGAATCGGCAAGCTCAACGATCTGACCGAGGACCGGAGATTCAACCTCGTCGATCCTGCCGGAAACTACCTGCGGATCGGCCAGTCGCATGCCGCTCCCCGGCCGATATCCGACGAACGGAACGAGGGCGGACTCCCGTCGAGGTTCGCCGCGGCGTACGAAACCGCTTATCGATTGGCATATGCCAAGGAAGACCCCGCCCAGGCGGCCAAAGTGCTGGATCTCGTCTTTAAGAAAGCCGAGGAAGCGTCGGCGGCGCTTCGCTACAAAGCTTGCGCGCTGCGTGCCGACATCGCGGACGCGATGGACGAGCCGATAGTTGCGGAGAAGTATATCCGAGAGGCCGAGCGGCTGCCTTTATCCGCTCGGGAGATGGAAGAAGCGGCCGTGACCGCGGCCGCGGAAAGGCTGGAAGAGCTTAAATCGGCATGGCGGCAGCCGGGCTCATAGACGAGCCCGGAGCGTCTGCTCTACCGCGTGAAGGATCCGGGGATATTTGGCGGTCAGCGCCAGGAAAGCGTCCCTTCTCATCGAGATGACGACGGAAGGACCGAGCGCCCTCGCCGTAGCCGTTCTCGGAATCCCCTTCAGCAGCGCGATTTCTCCGAAATGATCCCCGTCCTGCAAAATCGCGATTCTCCGCTCGCCTTCCTCGCCGTCGCTCTTGGCGATTTCGAAGCTTCCGCGAACGATCAGGTAAAACTTGTCGCCGGGTTCTCCCTCGCGCACGACGGCATCGCCGTCCTTGAACGTCTCCGTCGCGAACAGACCGGCCAGCTCGCGAAGTCCCGCCGGGTCGATGCCGTCGAAGAACGGAAGCTTCGCCAGCCTCTCCGCGTCGACGCTGACTTGCAATCCGTCCTGCGACAGTACGAAGCCGTGCTGCTTGTCCCACATTTCGCGGTACAGGCCGTCTTGCTCCAGCAGTTGCTCGTGCGTGCCGGATTCGGCGATCCGGCCTTCCCGGAACACGAAGATGCGGTCGGCATCCGCCACGGAATCGAGCCGATGCGTAACCGATATGATCGTCTTTCCGGCTCGCATCCGCTTGACGACTTCGTTCAGTTCGGCTTCGGACGCGGGGTCGAGAGCGGAGGTGAACTCGTCGAGGAGCAGAAGCTCGGGATCCCGCAGCAGCGCCCTGGCGATCGATATACGCTGGCGCTGGCCGCCGGACATCGAGGCTCCTTCATTGAACACGGGAGTGTCATATCCGTCCGGCCAAGCCGAGATCGTCTCGTGAATGCGAGCTTGGCGGGCGGCCTCCAGCATTTCCTCTTCGCTTGCTTCTTCCCGGCCGAACAGCAGATTATCGCGAATCGTCGTGTTGAACAGGAACGAATCCTGCGAGACGATGGCGGACCGGCTTCGCAGGGAAGCTTCGCTGATCCGGCGCAGGTCGAATCCGTCGATCGAGACGGCTCCCTGCTGCGGATCGTAGAAACGGGCGATCAGCTGCAGGGCGGTGCTTTTGCCCGAGCCGCTCGGTCCGACGAACGCCGAGTAGCTGCCGGAAGGGACGTACAAGTTCACCGAATCGAGCTGGCGGTCGTCTCCGCCGTCGTAGCTGAACGTTACGTTGTCCAGGCGCAGACCTTGCGCGATCGGAGGCAGATCGACGGCATCGGGCGCTTCTTGCACGTCCGGCTCATGATCCAGCACGTCGCGGATACGGCGGAAGCTGTTGCCCGAATCGATGACCCCGGGCAAGATAAGCGTCAGATTGGACGCGGACTGGCCGGTGCTCATGAACAGCGTGAAGAACGCCATGAACTCCCCGACGGTGAGCCGATCCCGGAAGATGAGGTAACCGCCGAAGCCGATCATCGCGCCGTTAAGGAGCATCAGCGCGGCAAGGGGGACGAGCTCCAATAGAGAGTTTATCCGGTGCATCCGAAGACCCAGCGTCAGCATGGATTGGATGCGCTCGCGGGCACGTTCCCGGAACAGCGTCTGGCGGTGGTAGCTTTTAACGGTGCGATGGCCCTTGACCGTCTCGTCGACCAGGTTCGCGAACCGCTCCTGCGCTTCTTTGTATCGCATATTCGCCTGTTCGGCGGGGCGCTGAAGCAGCCTCGGTCCCGTCAACAGCAGCAGCGAGCCGGCCGCCATTACGAGCGTCAGCTGCCAATTCAGCAGCGCGAGCATGGAGAGCCCGAGCGCGACGCTGAGCGCCTCGCGCAGAAAATACGGGAACGAGTCGGTTGCCAATCGTTCCATGGCGTTCATGTCGGAGGAGAAGCGGGCGACGAGGTCGCCGATCTTGAAGCGGCGGTAGAAGGGCGCCGATTGCTTCTGAATATGGTCGTACAATTCGGTTCGCATCCGCCGCACCATTTTCGCGCCGAGCTTATTGACCGCCAGATCGCCGAAGTAGCCCGCGATCAGGCTGACCGTGCCTCCGGCAAGCAGAGCGCCGAAGATCAAATAGAACGCGCGCGCGTCTTTCGGACCGAACGCTTCGTCCACCAAATATTTCAGGCTGACCGGCGCGGCGACCGCATAAGCGACCTCCAGCAGCAATCCGGCCAGGAAGGAGGCAAGCAGCAGCTTGTGCTTGGCGAAATGGCCCATCATCGTTCCTATGAATCGCATTCGATCGCCTGCCTTATCTTTCGATTCTCTTCTCCCATCATAATGAGGGGAACGCCAAAATACCACATTTTTCGGATTGTCCCCCTTCGGCATTTTGTTTGTCTATTAGGCTAAGGTTCGCGGCGCTTGCGTCGAATCGGGACTTCGGATAACCTAAATAATTAATCATCCTTCCGAAGGAGGCGGCCGTCTTGGCTCTCGGATCATTCGCGGCGGACTCGGGAAACGGCTCGCCGCTCCTGAGGCGAATATCGCTTAAAAACCGGCTGCTCGCCGCGTTCCTGATCACGTCGCTGCTGCCGGTCGTGTTCGTCGCCCTGTATTCCAACATGAAGTACGAGGCCTCCATCACGAACAAGATCAGCGCGTCTTCGCAGCAGATTCTGGCCGAACTGACCCAGAACATGACGCGGGAGCTCGAACAGTACGAAACGCTCAGCGAGACGATCATTATCCATAAATCGATCCAGGGCGGCTTGCCCAAGTTCGGATCGATGACCGATTACGAGAAGAACGAACTGCGGACGAAGCTCAACGAGGAGCTTGCGCAGCAAATTTTCCGCCTCAGCAATTTGACGAACGTAGTCATTCTGACGAACGACGGGCAAACGATCTACGATCTCGGCTTCGAGTGGTATCCGGAGCTGCAATTGGACCGGCTGACGGACTCGGTGAACGTATCGCCGGGCAACGCTTACTGGTCGTATATGCGGTCCAACCGCGGTGCGAACCGGATCGTGCTCAGCCGCGCGGTGTACTCGGAAGACAACCTGAACCAGCGGCTCGGCTACGTCATGATTTTGATCGACGAGAAAGTGTTCACGCGCAATACGTACGGACAGGTCGATCTGGGCACGGGAAGCAGCATCTATATCGCGAATTCCCAGGGCGTCGTCGTCTCGTCCGTGTCGCCGGCCATTCCGCACGGAACGGAGTTCGAGAAGGACGAAGTGTTCGACCGGGCGATGGGAGGGCACCGGAACGAAGCGTTCTACGCGAACGTCGGCGGACGCAAGACGCTGACGGTCAGCTCGTATATCCGGACGGCCGATTGGTATGTGATCGGGCTCGTGCCGCATTCCTTCCTCGTATCGGAGCTGAAGGAGATGAGGGGCAACATCGTGCTGTTCTGTCTCGTGACGCTGCTGCTCTCGGGCTCGCTGGCCATGTGGATTTATTTCAGCATTCACAGTCCGATGAGATCGCTGCTGCTGTACGCCAACCAGATTCGGATGGGCCAGCTCGAGACGAAGATCGGCCGATCGCATCCGGACGAAATGGGCAAGCTGACGGAGACGATCGACCGGATGGTCGAGCAGCTCAAGCAGCTGATTTTCCAAGTGGAGTCGGAACAGCAGGCGAAGAGGGACGCGGAGCTGAAAATGCTTCAGGCTCAGATCAATCCCCACTTCCTGTTCAACACGCTGAATTCCTTGAAGTGGAGCGCGATGATGAGCGGCAACGAGACGGTCAAGCAAGGGATCGAATCGCTGTCGGAGCTGCTTCGCAATACGATTCTCGTCAAGGAGGAGCTGATATCGCTCGAGGCCGAGATCGCCAACTTGCTTCATTACGCGACGATTCAACGCATTCGTTACGGCGATTCCTTCAAGCTGGGCTTCTCGATGAGCGACGGAGAGCTGTACGCCTGTCTCGTGCCGAAATTCATTCTGCAGCCGATCGTGGAAAATTCGATTTTGCACGCCGGGACGGAAGACGGCCGCAGAGTGGGAATCCGGGTCGAGGGGATCAAGGAAGGCGCGACGTTGAAGCTGGTGATCTCCGACGACGGCAAGGGCTTCGACATGAACGGCGCGAGCGCCCGCAAGTCGTCCTCGCACGCCAAGCTGTCGGGCATCGGCATCGGCAACGTCGACGAGCGGATTCGCATCCATTTCGGACCGGCTTACGGCTTGACGACCCGAAGCGCTCCGAACGAAGGAACGGTAACGGTCATTACGCTGCCGATCGTGACGAAGGAGGAACGAAGCGATGTATAAGGTGCTGATCGTCGACGACGAGATGATCGTCCGCCATGCGGTGAAGACGTTGATCCGCTGGGAAGGAAGCCGCTTCGAATATGCGGGGGCGGCTTCGAGCGGCGCCCCCGCGCTCGAACTCGCGCGCGATACGGGCGCGGACATCGTCATCACGGACATCAAGATGCCGGAGATGGACGGACTGGAGCTGATCAAGAGGCTGATGGCGCAAGGCTTCGACGGCGAAGTGCTCGTGCTCAGCAATTACAACGACTTCGAGCTCGTGCGCGAAGCGCTGAAGCGCGGCGCGCATGATTACATGCTGAAGCTGACGCTTCAGACGGAAAGCTTCATGAAGACGCTGGAGGAGATGGCCGACAAGCTGGACGGCAGAAGAGGGCGGAACCGGGAGGCCGCCCCGCATTCTCCTGCGACCTCGGGCATCGGCGATCGTAATCGGCTGACCGACCTGCTAAGGGAAATGGACGCCGCCGCCCAAGGCGCTTCGGCTTGGAGCGGGGAACGATTTATGGAGCCGGGCCAGCGGGCGTACGCCTTTACCGTCGTTCTCTGGAACGACGAACGGAACGTACGCCGGGCCGGCGCGTTTCAGGAAGCGCTCGACCGGATTGCCGACGGCCTGTTTACCGGGAGCGGCTGGACCCGCGCGATTCGCACCGATTCGCTGCGCTTCCTGCTCGTCGTCGTATACGCCGCGGAAGCCGCGGAGCCGAACCCTCAGGAGCTGGCGAAACGCCTCGTCAGCCTGGCTTCCATGTATTACAGCGTGCGAATAAGCGTCGTCTACGCATCCGCCGCGCCGGACGAGGAGACGCTGTCGAACGAGATGGGGCGCAGCCGGCTGGCGGAAGGGCTTCTGTTCTATTCGCTTCCGACGCTGGGCTGTCTGTCCAACCGGGAGGTCTCGACCGAGGAGGACGAACGGTTCCGGGAAGCCGAAGCCGCGCTCCGGGACAGCCTGCGCAAGCCCGTCGCGGGCGCGCTCGATCTGTGGGCGGAGAGCGCGCTCGATCTCGTCGAAGCGGCGGCGGAGCGGCGAATCCATCCCCGCTCGTTGAAGCGGGCGATCAGCGGGGGAATTTGGAGCTTGTCCAGCGCGGAGACGATCGGAATCGGGCGCGAATGGGACGAGAAACCGTGGCTGGAGAAGGTGGAGGAGGCGGAGTCCGATTCGCAGCTCAAGGAGACGATCCGGGAGCTGGCCGAGGAAGCCGCGTCGGACGCGAGCGGGACGCTTCCTTCCGGAGCGATGGCTCGCGAAGAAGTGCGCCAAGCGGTCCGCTACCTCGAAGAGCATTATCCGCAGCGCGTCGCGATCGCCGATATCGCCGCGCGGGTGGGGTTGTCGGAGCCGTATCTGTGCCAGGTGTTCAAGGCCGATACCGGCTTAAGCATCCTGACGTACTTGAACGAAATCCGCATGGCGAAGGCGTACGAGCTGCTGTCTTCCGGCAAATACCTGGTCAAGCAGGCGGCGCTGGAGGTCGGCATCCCCGATCCGTTTTATTTCAATCGGCTGTTTCGCAAACGTTACGGCATCGCTCCCAAGAACGTAAAGACGACGTAATGCGCCTTCCGACGAAACCTGAACGTTTGACGCGATGACCTTGCGAAGAAACCTGTACGATTTTAAGACGAAACGTCTCAAGATCGTACAGGTTTTTTTCGGGATCGCCCGGGCGGTTTAAAATCGTCTATTAAGTTCATGCTTTTTGTTAATATGGCCGACAGCCTCGTGAAGCTTATAATGGGACCAACAAAGGCTAAGGGGGTCACGAAATGAAACCAAAGAAATGGTTAACGACGGTCGCCGCTTCCGTCGTGGCGGTGTCGGTATTGGCCGGATGCGGCTCCAATAACAACGGCGGCAACGAAGCTTCGCCGTCGGCGTCCAATCCGTCGTCGCCTTCCGCGTCGGCAAGCGCGCCCGCGGGAGGCAAGCAGTTCGAGAACATGGAACTGAACGTCGCGGTATTCCAGGGCGGCTACGGCCGCGAGTATTGGGACACGATTGCCGAGGATTTCATGAAAGACTATCCGGGCACGAAGATCACCATTACGGCCAGCCCGAAGATCGCCGAGCTCGTTCGGCCCAAGATCGTCGCGGGCAATCCGCCGGACTTCATGTATATCGCGGGCAGCGACAACCTGCCGATCATCAATGGACTGATCAAGGATAAAGCGCTGCTCGACTTGACCGAAGTCTTCAACGAGCCTGCGGAAGAAGGCGGAGCTCCGCTGAAGGACAAAATCCTTCCCGGCGTGCTGGAATCCCGTTCGAGCTCTCCGTACGGCAACGGCAAAGTCTACCTTGCTCCGTACAACTTCGGCGTAATGGGCCTGTGGTATAACAAGACGCTGTTCGACGAGAAGGGCATCGCCGTTCCGAAAACTTGGGACGAATGGTTCGCCTTGACGGCGACCGCGAAGGACAACGGCCGCGCGCTCTTCACTTATCAAGGTCTGTACCCGGGGTACCTGGAAGAGATGATCGTACCGTCGATCTACAGCGTGGGCGGGCAGGAAGCGCTCGACCAATTCTACAATCTCGACCCGGAATTCTGGAAGAGCGACACGTTTAAGCAAGTATGGGGACTGATCGAGCGGATCGCGAAAGAAGACAACGCCCTGATGAAGGGCACGATCGCGCTGAACCATACGCAGTCCCAGACGGCGTTCATGCAAGGCAAAGCGATGTTCATTCCGAACGGCACCTGGTTCGAGGACGAGATGAAGGACGCGCCTCGCGAAGAAGGCTTCCAGTTCGGATTCCTCGGCGCTCCCGCCTTCTCGGCGGATAAGCCGGCCATGGCGATGACCAACGTGGAGCAGATGGTCATTCCGGCCAAAGCGAAAAATCCGGAGCTGGCCAAGGAGTTCCTGAAATACCTATACTCCGACAAGAGCGTTAAGCTGAACGCGGAGAAGTCCAAAGGCGTGCTTGCGGTGAAAGGCGCGGCCGACATGGCCAAAGAATTTATTTCGGAGTCGACTTACAACGTGTACAAAGCGGTCGACGAAGGCATCGTGACGGTCAACGGAGCGTTCAAGTCCGTGGCCAAGGGCAGCAAGTACAATCCGAGCGACGATATTTTCAAACCGATCTCCTCGATCATGAACAAGCAGATGACCGTGGACGAGTACGGGGCCAAGATGTACGACATTTTCACCGATATTCAGAAAGAATTGGATAAAAACGGAGCGCAAGAATAGTAGACTCCCGCTTCCCGGAAACCTGCCGCGCGTTTGGACGAACCCGGCAGGTTTCCTGTATCTCGCGGGGCGGAAAGGATCGTTGAACCTATGAGCATGAAAACAAGAAGGGGATTGTTCATCGCGGCCTGCTTGCTTCCCGGGCTGGCGCTGTTTCTCCTGTTCAAAGTCTATCCGACGATACAGATTTTCCAGAAATCGCTTTACCTATGGACCGGCGTCGGCGACGAGCCGAAATTCATCGGGCTGCAAAACTTCGTCGACATGTTCCATGACGACGTGTTCTTGCTGGCTCTGCGCAATACGGGCTTCCTGATGCTCGTCGTTCCCGTACTGACGCTGCTGATCGCGCTGGTCAACGCCTCCTTGCTCACGCAATCCAAGCTGAAGGAAAGAGGCTTTTACCGGACCGTGTTTTTCTTCCCGAGCATTCTGTCGTTCGTCGTCATCGCGATTCTGTGGTCGTTCATTTACCATCCGACGATGGGCTTCGTCAACTCCGGCTTGGAGCTCCTCGGACTCGGCGACTGGGCGATGGCGTGGCTGGGCGACCAGCGGACGGTGCTGTGGGCGCTCGCGGTCACGCTGATCTGGCAGGCTGCGGGTTACTACATGGTTATGTATATGGCGGGCATCGACGGCATTTCGCCGGACCTGTACGAAGCCGCCGGCCTGGACGGCGCGACGCGCATCCAGCAATTTTTCCATATTACGATTCCGATGCTGTGGGAGATCATTCGCGTGACGATTATCTTCAGCATCAACGGCGTGCTGACGATCAGCTTCGTCATCGTGTCGGTCATGACGGCCGGCGGACCGGACCGCCATTCCGAGGTCGTGATGACCTATCTGTACAGCCAGGCGTTCACGAACTCCAACTTCGGCTACGCGATGGCGATCGGCGTGTTCATCTTCATCATCTCGCTGCTGCTCGCGCTGATCAGCAACAAATTGACCGAGAGGGGGTCGCACTAAGATGTCCGCATATTCCCCATCGCTGCAATCGGGCAGGAAGTCTCCGGGCGGAGCCGTCGGAAGGCTGCTCGTTCGCGTATTCCTGATCGTGCAGGCGTTGATCGTCGTCTATCCGCTGCTCTGGAACGTCATTGCCTCGCTCAAGACGAACGCCGAAGTCATGGAGAGTCCGTGGTCTCTGCCGAAAAGCCTGAATTGGGACAACTACGTGCGCGCCTTCACGACGGCCAAAATCGGCGACTACATGCTGAACTCGGTGCTCGTCGTCGTCCTGTCGATGACGGTGCTATTGCTCGCGGCCATCCCGACGGCTTACGTGCTCGGGCGGATGAGATTCCGCGGCCGTTCGTTCTTGACCAATTTCTATATGGCCGGTCTGTTTATCGGCGGCGTCTACATCATCGTGCCTCTATTCATTATGATGAACGACCTGAGCATGCTAGACAACCGGTTCTGGCTGAGCGCCGTCTACGCGACGGGCAGCTTGCCGTTCTCCGTGTTCCTGCTGACCGGGTTCATGAAGTCGATTCCGCATGATTTCGAAGAGGCGGCGATGATCGACGGCTGCGGCTACTTCGGCACGCTGTTCAAGGTGATTATGCCGATGGCCCGTCCCGGCATCATCACGCTGATCGTATTCAGCTTCTTCGACTTTTGGAACGAATACGTGCTGGCGATGACGTTCATTACGGACGACGCCAAGAAGACGATTCCGATCGGCTTGTCCAACCTGATGCAGATCCAACAGTACGCGACCGACTGGGGCTCGCTGTTCGCCGGGCTCGTCATCGTGCTCGTGCCGACCATCGCGGTCTATGCGCTGCTTCAGAAAAAGCTGACGGAAGGCATGATGCTCGGCGGGGTAAAAGGATAACCGGACGTTTTCGGCGAAGGTAATAGGGAACTACGGAGGATAACGGGTGAACCCGATATTAGAGAGGGGCTGTCTTGCAAGTGGCAACGTTCGGCATTCAGGGCAACGACTTTGTATACGAAGGCAAGCCGCTCCGGATTTTATCCGGAGCGATCCATTATTTCCGCGTCGTTCCGGAATATTGGGAGGACCGTTTGCTGAAGCTGATAGCATGCGGTTTTAATACGGTTGAAACTTACGTGGCCTGGAACGTTCACGAACCGAAGGAAGGCGTGTTCAACTTCGAAGGCATCGCCGACGTGGAGCGCTTCGTCCGGTTGGCCGGGGATTTGGGGCTTCACGTCATCGTGCGCCCGAGTCCGTACATCTGCGCGGAATGGGAGTTCGGGGGCCTGCCGGCCTGGCTGCTGGAGGACGCCAATCTGCGGCTTCGCAGCTACGACGAGGCTTATTTGGCCAAGGTCGACGCGTATTTCGACGAGCTGCTGCCGCGGTTTAAGCCGCTTCTGTGCACGAACGGGGGCCCGATCATCGCGATGCAGATCGAGAACGAGTACGGCAGCTACGGCAACGACAAGAAGTACTTGGGCCACATTCGGGACGGTATGAAAAAACGCGGCATGGACGTGCTGCTGTTTACGTCCGACGGTCCGGAAGACCATATGCTGCAGGGCGGGATGGTCGAGGGCGTGCTGGAGACGGTCAACTTCGGCTCCCGGGCGGCGGAAGCGTTCCGCAAGCTGCGGGAATATCAGCCGGAAGGACCGCTCATGTGCATGGAGTTCTGGAACGGCTGGTTCGACCATTGGATGGAGGAGCATCAGACCCGTCCGGCCGCGGACGTGGCCGACTCGCTCGAGGAGATGCTCGCGGAGGGCGCTTCCGTCAACTTCTACATGTTCCATGGAGGGACGAACTTCGGCTTCTATAACGGAGCGAACCATATCAAGCAATACGAGCCGACGGTGAACAGCTACGATTACGATACGCTGCTGGACGAATCGGGCGAGCCGACGGAGAAATACTGGGCGGTGCGCAAGGTGCTGGAGCGATACGCGGAGCTGCCGGAGGCGAAGCTGCCCGCGCCGATTCCGAAACGGGCCTACGGGGAAGTTCGGCTGGAGGAGACGGCGGATCTGTTCGGGCAATTGGAGCGTCTGTCGACGCCGGTGCGGCGCGCGAGCCCGGAGCCGATGGAGAAAGTCGGACAAGCTTACGGCTTCATTCTGTATTCGACGAAGGTGACCGGTCCGAGAAGCGGCATGAACCTGGTGCTGCAGGAAGTGCGCGACCGGGCGCTCGTCTTCGCGGACGGCAAATTTATCGGCACGGTGGAGCGCTGGAATCCGATCGAGCTTCCGCTCGAGATTCCGGCGGGAGGACTGCGCCTGGACATTCTCGTGGAGAATATGGGACGGGTCAATTACGGTCCTCGCATGCGCGATCCGAAAGGAATTACGGAAGGGATACGGCTGGGCAACCAGTTTCTGTACGATTGGACGATTCATCCGCTGCCCCTGGATTCCCATTCGCTGGAGGGACTGGAGTTCGCTTCGGCGGACAAGCGGCAGGACGAAGCCGGACGGACATCGGAGAAGGCGTCGGGGACGGATCTTCCGGCGTTCTACCGCGGCACGTTTAACGTGGAGGAGAAGGCGGATACGTTCGTGCGCTTCGACGGGTGGACGAAGGGCATCGCTTACCTGAACGGGTTTAACCTCGGACGGTACTGGGAGGCCGGACCGACCCGTACGCTGTACGTTCCCGCGCCGCTGCTGCGCGAGGGCGAGAACGAGCTGGTCGTGTTCGAGCTTCACGGCGCGTCGGCGCCGGTAGTTCGTCTGACGGACCAAGCGGACTTGGGTTAGGCGGAGGGAGCTTATCGGAGAACGGAGGAACAACGGAATGGGAGTGTCGGTACGGGAAGCCGCCGCGGTCGCTCCGTCGCCGCGACAGTTGGCGTGGCAGGAGCTGGAGTTTTACGGCTTTATTCATTTTACGGTAAACACGTTCACGGATCGGGAATGGGGACTCGGAGACGAGAGCCCTTCCGTATTCGATCCGTCCGGGCTGGACGCGGCGCAGTGGGTCGACGCTTGCCGCGCCGCGGGCATGAAAGGGCTCATTCTCACCTGCAAGCATCACGACGGATTCTGCTTATGGCCCAGCGCTTACACGGAGCATTCGGTGAAGAACAGTCCTTGGCGCGGGGGCCAAGGGGATCTTGTGCGCGAAGTGTCCGACGCCTGCCGGGAAGCCGGCCTGAAATTCGGGGTCTACTTGTCGCCATGGGATCGCCATGAGCCGAGCTACGGCGATTCTCCCGCGTATAACGCTTTTTTCCTGAACCAACTTCGGGAGCTGCTGACCGGGTACGGAGAGCTGTTCTGCGTCTGGTTCGACGGGGCTTGCGGCGAAGGGGCCAACGGAAAGAGGCAGGTTTACGATTGGGACGCTTATTACGCCCTGATTCGCGAGCTGCAGCCCGGCGCCGTCATCTCCGTCTGCGGGCCGGATGTGCGCTGGTGCGGCAACGAAGCGGGGCATACGCGGAAGTCGGAATGGAGCGTCGTGCCCGCGACGATGCGGGACAACGAGAAAATTCAAGCGAATTCGCAGCAAGTCGACGACGGCGAGTTCGCCAAACGAGTCGGTTCCGAGGAGGAAGACTTGGGAAGCCGCGCCGTGCTCGCGGAAACGGACGAAGCGGTCTGGTATCCGGCCGAGACGAACACGTCGATCCGTCCCGGCTGGTTCTATCACGCCGCGGAAGACGACCGGGTGAAGACGGCGGACGAGCTGATGGAGCTGTATGAGCGGACCGTCGGAGGCAATTCGACGTTCCTGCTCAATCTTCCTCCCGACAGAAGAGGGCTCCTGCACGAGAACGACGTCGCACGGATGAAGGAACTGGGCGAGCGGATCAGACGGACCTATGGCACAGATTTGGCTGTCGGGGCCGCCGTCCGGGGAACGGCAGGGAAAGACGCGGCGCACGGGGCGGAGCGCTTGACCGACGGAGACCGTTCGACGTCCTGGCAGGCTCCGGAAGGGAACGAAAAGGCCGAGTTCGTGATCGAGCTCGGAAGCGAGCTCGCTTTCGATCGCGTCGTTCTCGCGGAGAACATTCGCGAAGGCCAGCGCATCGAGCGCTTCAGGCTGGAGGCGGCGTCCGAAGACGGGGAATGGCGGCCGCTGTACGAAGGCACCGTCGTCGGCTACAGGAAAATTTGCCGCATTGCCGAGACGAGCGCCAGCCGCTTGCGCCTTACGATCGAGGATTCGCGCTGGAGCCCGACTTTGAGCGAGGTAGGCGTCTATCGCAGCGTTTCGAACTGACGCAGGGGGAAATACCGCAAGAATAAGGGCTGTTTCGTAAGTAAGGCCGTACAAGATTATGGATGAAAAAGAAGGGCATCTATCTCCTGGAGACTGCCTCATACGTTCCGGAAATCCCCTTGTAACGGGTTTACCATTCGGATTTCGGGAGTGTATAGCATCGGAAGGAGATAGATGCAACAGCATTCATCCATCGATAATCATTTCGTACGACTCTGTTTACTTATGAGACAGCCTTTTTTTTTTCGACAGAGATTAAACTTTGCTTTTCTGCTTGATAGACTGGTAGTATTCCGAGAAGACGTCCGCAAACGCCTCAGCCGCGAGACGGCTTTCTTCCAGCGTGTTGTTGGCGCCCCCGATTTCCAGCAGCAGGCTGCCCGGTGAGAGCGACTGGTTGTATTCCCCGTTGCCCTGATGGGCGCTCTTGGAGATGACGCCGCGGGACAGGCCGGGGTATTTCTTGTTCAGCCGCTTGTTCAGCTCTTCGGCCAGCTTCTTGTTGGCGGCGTGATTCGGATGGGCGGTTCCGATGACGAACAGAATGCGCGCGTAGCTTTTGCCTTTAATCGTAACCGTCGTCGTTTTGCGCGGAACGTCCGCGTCTCTATGAATATCGAAGAAATAGGCCAGCGAAGGATTGGCTTTCATCGCTTTGGAGACGGATTTCTTGGATTCCGCGTAGGACTGGGAGAAACCCAGCTTCTGAATGCTCAGCCGCTCGGCAAAATCCGCGGTTTCCACCAACGAACGAATACCCGCTTTGTTCAGCTTTTCTCCCAAATGTCCGCCTACCAGAGTGATGTTGATTTCGGGATCGTCGATGGACGAGCCTTTGGCGTTGCGGGCGACGTTCTTCCAGGATTCCCGGTTATGGGTGTGGTAAATGTATACTTTCGGAGTTTCGCGTTCGTCGAGATTCGTGCGAACGACCCAGTTTGCCACATAGGCCTGATCTCCGCCCGGAAGCGTAACCAAGTACCAGTCCCCTTCGACGGCGGCGATCGGCAAAGTATCTCCGGGCGCGGCTTTGCCCACGATGCTCTGGTCAAGTCCGGGTCCGCTGCGCAAATTGGTCGTGTCCACGAAAACGACCTCGCGGAGAGGTGTTTCGGTCTCGACCACCCAACTGGCGACGTAAGCGCGCTCCCCGCTCGGAAGCGGCACGACGTACCAATCTCCCTCCGTCTTGACGATCGGCAACGTGACTCCCGGCACGGCTTTTCCTACGACTTCATAATCCAGTCCCGGTCCGCTCCGCAGATTCGTGATGTCCACGATTTTGACGATGCTTCCCGAATCGGCCAAATCGGCTGCAACGGTCTGCTCGCCGGCGCTGTCGGCATCGATTGCTGGCGCGGCAGGCTGGGCCGCCTCCCCGTAAGCGGGAGCGAAAGAGACGAATAGAAGCAGGACGACTACGACTGCGCTGGTTGCGATTTTACGATAAAACAAAGCATCCTCTCTCCCTGTTCGGTATTTCGTTCATACATTTTTCGACAGAGTTGAAGGAAATGCCTGCTATTTGTCGGAAAATTATCATTCGGAGTTCGCGGGCAACGACAGATGACGGTGCGGTAGACCGCTAATGGCATGAAGTCGGAGGGTTTCGGCGGAATAACGGTGCGGTAGACCGTTAATGGCATGAAGTCGGAGGGTTTTGGCGGAATAACGGTGCGGTAGACCGTTAATGGCATGAAGTCGGAAGGTCCGGCATGGATTTCGCTGATCTCGGCTCCATGGGGGAGCCGCAAACGCCCTTATAATAAGAACAAAGGCCCGCTATTGGCGGGCCTTCGTCGCATGAAATAAAGATTATTGCTTAGCGACTTCCTCTGCTTCGATTTCCGTTGCGATCTTCTCGTAAGTCTCGTCGTCGAGAACGCGGCGAGCCCCAAGATAGCGCTTGGCGTAATAATCGTCTTTGAGGGAAGTGATCGTCACGCCCTTGGAAGCGGCGTGGGCGAACTTGTTCTTGCCGATGTAGATTCCGACGTGAGAGACGCCGCTGCCGCTCGTATTGAAGAATACGAGGTCTCCGGCGCGCAAATCGTCGTCGGAAATCTTCTTGCTCTTCTCCCAGTTGTACATGTCCCGCGAGGAGCGCGGCAGGTC
This sequence comes from Bacillota bacterium, assembly GCA_023418755.1. GTDB lineage: Bacteria > Bacillota > Bacilli > Paenibacillales > Paenibacillaceae > Cohnella. Next base: position 15,802 of record JAEZZE010000063.1, read on the forward strand.
GATGCCGAGTTCATCGAACACGTATCCGGTGAAGCCGGAGCAGTCAAATCCCTTCGGAGTCGTTCCGCCGTACTTGTAATCCGATCCGATCAGCGGCTCGATCGCTTTGTCGAGCTTGGAATCCGCGAACACGCTGCCGACCTGGAACGCCAAAAGCAGAGCAAGGCCAAACAAGAAGACTGAAACTTTACGCAAAACCGGTGACTCCTTCCAATGCCTACGAGGTTAGCTTAAGGGTTCGGTAGAAGGTCCCCTATGGCTCCTTTGTTGCAAAGCCAACTCACCCGAAAAGATGGTTCCCCCGTTCCCCGATTCACGGGAACTCGGCATTTTATGATTTCTTAAGGTTTAAATATTCGGTTATTATGGCGAATTTCCTGCATCTTCTATATTAGAATTCCTTAATCTAGGGATGGCCATTTGGTGCGGATACCCCTCCTTTCGTCCCGGAATTTATCCCGCCGATAATAACGCCAAACCCCGGTTGCGGCCGATGAAAGGCGCAACCGGGGAATGTCCCGGGAAGAATATTGTCGTTTGTCGGGACGTGATAAGCCTACGATTTCGCGTCGCTCCATACCCGATGCTGGGATGCGGACGTCCACAGCTTCAGCAAGGAGCGCACGAAGTGAAAAGCTTGATGCAGCGTCACGGCGAGAAATCCGGACCAGAGCAAGGAGACTGCCCAGGCTGCGGCGGACACTGCCAGACCGATGCCGAGCAAGACGATCGTGACGCCGAGCAGGGGGAAGGCTTGACGGATTGCCAACCCCAGACTTTTGAGGATGCCTTCCCGCGCGGCCGCTCCGAATTGCATGAACAGGCAGGCCAGATGAACGGCGAATCCGTACAGCAGCCACGAGGCCGCGTAAGGAAGCAGGTCCAGCATCCAATTCGTCAAGGAAGGCTCCGAGTAAAAGCGGTCCTTGGCCATCGGCAGCAGCCATGCGGCGGGAAGCAGTACGAGCGCGTTCTCCAACCAGTAGAGCAGGGTGACCGGTTTCCATGCCCGCCTCATCCCGGATAATACCCGCGTTCCTTCCTCCTCGGCGGAATGGCGGAAGGAATAGAACAGGCCGGCCTGGATCAGGGGGGTGAGCACCATCCTCAGGAGAAGCAGTCCGCCCAGAAGCCAGAGCACATCGTCGACGAGATCGGTCTTCATCAGGCGAATCTGCGCCTCGATCAAGAACAGATGGGAAGCGTCGGAATTCGGATGTTCGTCCGGATACCGCGCAAGCACGGGCGTTACGACCGAATCGACGAACCGGTACAGGAAAAATCCCCACAGCAAGCGGTACAGGAACAGGAGAACCAATACATATTTATGCCTGACCGTCATGTCCCATCCCAATTTTAAACGTTCGCGCATGTTCTTCCCTCCCTCACCAGGCCAAAGATCCGATCAGTTCTTCGATGATTTGCGCGATGCCGGTCGCATACCGGGTACGCTGCTCGGGCGGGACCTCCGCTTTCAGATAGTTGTTGTACCTGCGATTGTCGAGCACGATGCGGTTGCCGGGATCGACCGCCGCGTAGAGCAACGGGGAGGCCGACTCCAGCTTGAGCTGCACGTGGGACTGGGCGCCGTCCCACTGCTTGCGCATCGACTGGCCGTCCCGGAATTGCAGCCAGACCGATACCGGTTCGGGGCTGCCTCCTTTGCGCGCGAGCAGAACGATGGATTCGTAGCCGTTATCCGTTTGTCTCGTCTGAATCGATTCCACCGAGAAATCCGCCATTTCGCCGTTCTGCACGTATGCCCGGAAGAAATCGGACCATTTCTCCTTGGTCACCGTCTCCACGACCTTCTGGAAATCCGAGAAGGAGGGATGCTTGAATTTGTACTTCTGGAAATAAGTCCTCATGATCTTGCTCATCGTTTTGTCCCCGACTTGCTTCTCGAGCGCGGTGAGCACGAGCTTGCCCCGCATATAGACGTTCTCGGCGTAACCGTCCGAGGAGCTGAATTTCCAGGAGGAGAGATTCAGCGGCTCGGGGTGGGTCATATAGCTGGCTTCGACCTGAAGATTGGGCAGAACCCCGTATATGCTGGACATGAGCTTATCTTCGGCGTAGGACGTAAAGCCTTCGTCAAGCCAGGCTTCTTCGAATTCGTTGGAAGCGACGAGTCCGTACCAATACTGGTGGGCGATCTCGTGCACGAGCGTCCGTTCCAGCTCGTAGCCGGGATTTTCGTTATGGGCGGCGGCCGCGGTGACGAGGGTCGGATATTCCATGCCGCCGGCTCCGTTGCCGCTTGCCGGAGGAACGACGACGGAGAGAGTGGAATAGGGGTATTCCCCGTACCACTGACCCAGCTTGGCCAGCGCCGACTTGGCGGCGTGCATGTAACGGTCTTTCAAATTCCGGTGAAGCGGGTCCAAGTATAGCTTGATTCGTACTCCCGGAATGCCGGGCGAAGAGAACGAATCCTCCACGTACACGAAGTCGGGGGAAGCCGCCCAGGCGAAGTCGTGCACGTCGTCGGCATAAAACTGGAAGCTCTTCCGTTCTCCCGACACGACCGGGGTTTTCGTAAGGAAACCGGTAGCCGCCACCTTATAATTTTTCGGGACCTCGATGCGAACGCTGTAGATGCCGAAGTCCGAATAAAACTCGGAATCCCCGTGGTACTGGTGCAAACTCCAGCCTTCGGATGCGCGTCCGCGCATGCCGACCGTCTCGTAGACGGGAATCTTGGGAAACCATTGTCCCGCCATGACGAAGTCGGCGGCTTTGCCCATGCGGGCGAATACATCGGGAAGCGCGACGGCGAACTTCATGCGCAAAGTGACGGATTCACCGGGCTTGACCGGTTCGGGGAGGCGAAACGTCGCCATGGTGCGGTCGCTGCGATTGCCGTCGTCGGGTTGGACGTAATGAACCCTGGGCAGCAGAGTCTCTCCTTCTTCCGTCGTCAAGGCGGTAAGCTCGATTCCGCCGTAGCCGCCCTGCTTCATTCGGTCGCCCCTAAGCTTGCCTCCGGATTCGCGCAGGAACGTGCTTCCGGGCGAGAACGCGTTGGGATAGAGATGAAGATACATATCGGAGACGGCTTTATGACCGGGGTTTTTCCAGGTCACGATCTGATCTCCCAGCAGAGTCCCGCTGCCTTCGTCGAACGAGACGGCTATATGGTATTCCGTTACGCGATTGCTGAGGACCGCGGCTTGCGGTTTCTGCGGAACGTCGGGTCCGGGTCCGGGCTCGGATCTGGCCGCGGTCGCGGGCGGACCGACGGCGGGAAGACCGGACAAGGAGGACGCGGGCAGGGCGTATTGATCGACCCAAGCGTCGGCAAACCCGAATCGGACGGACATGACAAGTACGGCAGCGGCTGCGACGAATAGCAGCATTCGCAGCGAACGGCGCTTAGGCATGCGGATAACCCTCCCGTTGACAAGCATCTACGAGATATATATGTGGGTTGTCCGCGGATTATATCTGGAGATTTCGGGCCAAGCTAGGCCTGTGGAAAAGACGATATTGCGCAAACGGTAGGCACAAAAGTGACATGCGGACTCTCCCGGTTTTTTCGGAATACCTGGCGGTCGATGCGGGGTTTTCTAGGGGCGGGAGTTGACAGAGATTTCGAAATCCATTTATTATGAAGTTAATGTGCAAACGTTTGCCCTAAATGAGGATCGAGGAGTTGGCAGCATGAACGGAAAATGGTGGAAAGAAGCGGTCGCTTATCAAATTTATCCCCGCAGCTTTATGGACGGGAACGGAGACGGAATCGGAGATTTGCCCGGCGTCGTCTCGAAGCTGGATTACTTGAAGGAACTGGGCGTCGATGTGCTGTGGATTTGCCCGATCTATAAATCTCCTAACGACGACAACGGGTACGACATTTCGGACTATCGGGACATTATGGACGAATTCGGCACGATGGCCGATTTCGACCGATTGCTGGACGAGGTTCATTCCCGCGGGATGAAGCTGATTTTGGATCTGGTCGTCAACCACACGTCCGACGAGCATCCCTGGTTCATCGAATCGCGTTCCAGCCGGGACAATCCGAAACGGGATTATTACATTTGGTCGGACGGGAAGGACGGAGCGGAGCCGAACAACTGGGAGAGCATTTTCAGCGGCTCGGCGTGGCTGTACGACGACGCTACCGATCAATATTACATGCATGTATTTTCCGCCAAGCAGCCCGACTTGAATTGGGAGAATCCGCAGGTCCGGAAGGATCTGTACGCGATGATCAATTGGTGGCTGGACAAAGGCATCGACGGCTTCCGCGTGGACGCTATCTCTCATATTAAGAAGGTGCCGGGATTTCCGGACATGCCCAATCCGGACAAGCTTCGCTACGTGCCTTCGTTCGAAGGACACATGAACCGCGAGGGCATCCACGTTTATCTGCAGGAGATGAAGCGCGAAACGTTCGATAAATACGACATCATGACGGTCGGAGAAGCGAGCGGGGTAACGGTGGACGAAGCCGAGCTGTGGGTAGGGGAGCAACGAGGCGCGTTCAATATGATTTTCCAGTTCGAGCATATGGGGCTGTGGCAGAAAACCGTGGACGGCGCGGTCGATATTCCGGCGCTTAAGAGGACGCTGACCCGCTGGCAGAAAGGGCTCGAAGGAGTCGGCTGGAACGCGCTGTTCCTGGAAAACCACGATCAGCCGAGGTCGGTATCGACGTGGGGGGACGATCAAGCGCATTGGGCGGAATCGGCGAAAGCGTTCGCGACGATGTATTTTCTCATGCAGGGAACGCCTTTCATCTATCAGGGGCAGGAGATCGGGATGACGAACGTCCGATTTCCTTCGATCGACGACTACAATGACGTAGCCAGCAAAAACCTGTACCGCACGGAGATCGGGAACGGCAAAACCCGCGAAGAGATCATGCGGATCATCTGGAAAAACGGCCGCGATAATTCCCGGACGCCGATGCAGTGGAACGAGACCGATCAGGCGGGCTTCACGACCGGAATCCCGTGGCTGAAGGTCAACCCGAACTACAAGGAGATCAACGTCCGCAAGGCGATGACCGAACCGGACTCGATCTATCATCATTACCGGAAGCTGATCTCGCTGCGCAGAGGCAATCGTGCGGCGATCTACGGCGCGTACGACCTGATCCTGCCGGAGCACAAGCAGATCTATGCTTATACGAGAACTCTCGATGATGACAGGCTGCTCGTGCTCGCCAACCTGACCGCGGAGGCCGCCGAAAGCCGGCTGCCGGACTCCGTCGCGTATTCCTCGGCCGAGCTGCTGCTGATCAGCGGAGAGTCCGGAGACCGCAATCTTCGCGATCTCCGGCTGGCCCCCTACGAAGCGAGAGTCTACCGTCTCGCTTAAGCTTCGGCGAACAGAGAGCTCGGTTGCCCTTGATAGATCAAGGTCAGGCGGTGAAGCGCGCGCGTGCAGGCCACGTAAAGAAGCTTGGCGTCCTGCGGATCCGCCGCATAGCGGCGGTCGTCCGCATCCGCGACGAGCACGGCGTCGAACTCGAGCCCCTTGGCCAAGTATACGGGGACGACGGTGATCCCGCCGCGATACTGCGTCTGGTGCTCGGAGATAAGGTTCGCTTCGTATCCGGCTTCTTGCAGCTGTCCGGCAAGCCGCGCGCAGTCGTCGTCCGTGCGGCAGACGATCGCGATCGTCTGCATTCCGCGTTCCCGGTTGTCCCGGATGAAGCGCTCGACGCGGGGAAGCCGGTCCGCCTCGTCTTCCAATGCGACGATCTCTACCGGATCGCCGCTTCGGAAGACGGGAACGGCCGGAGGCAGCCCCGTGCCGGTATGCGGCAGGATCCGGTTGGCGAACTCGATGATTTCGAGCGTCGAACGATAGCTTTGCTGGAGAGCGTGATAGGAGCGGTATTCCTCCGCGAACGCGGAGGACAGTTCCTCCCATCTTTGCACGCCGCGGTACGCATGAATGCCCTGGGCCAAATCTCCGAGAATGGTGAACGAAGGCTCGTTCATGAACGCGTTCAGCAAGGCGATCTGAAGCGGGGACACGTCCTGCGCCTCGTCCACGACGACATGATCGAAGGCGAGGCCTTCCGCTCCGTTGAAGACGTAGTGAATCCAGACGAGCGCGGGAAGATCCTCGTGACGGACCTCGCCTTTTTTCAGGTAGGCCTTCGTGCTTTGAACGATGCTCTTCGGGATGTCCGCGGAGCCTTCCGCGGCGAACAACGCTGATAGAAGCTCATGGCGTCCGCCTTCGGCAATTTGTTCGCATAGGCTCGCAGCCGCTGCTTGCCGGTCTTGGCCTTCTCCTTGCGGACTTTCGGGTCGCCGATCTCTCCGAGCCGCATTTCCAGCCAGCGGCCGATTCGGGCTTGAAGCCGATCCAGTCTAGGGGCGAGCCTGTAGTGGCGATACTCCGCTTCGAACCATTCGCGAATGGCGGCGGCAGGCAGGGAGCAGCCCTCCCAGGGCTCGAACGGCTGCGGATCCAGGAAGCGATCTTCCAGGCTCTTCAGCTTCTCGTCCAGCAGCGCTTTGAAATCGAGCGAGCCCTTGAATCTTCCCGGAGTTTCGTCGCCGATCTCGGGCCGCGCGCCTTCCAGGGAGAACCAGAGCTCTCCCTCGGTGGCGTCTTTAGACAGCTTGACGTTGCCGTTCAGCCGGTCGAGCGCCCAATCCGCGAACGTCGTCTGCTTGACGTCGCCGACGCCGAGCTCGGGAAGGACGCCGGAAATGTAATCGAGGAACATCGTGTTCGGCGCGAAAATAATCATCCGTTCCGCGCGGATTTGCTGCTGGTATTGATAGAGCAGGAAGGCCAGCCGATGCAGCGCGACCGTCGTTTTCCCCGAGCCGGCGGCCCCCTGGATGATCAGCGCCTTGTGGCGGGGAGCGCGGATAATGCGATCCTGTTCGGCCTGTATCGTGGACACGATGTCCCGCAGCTTGTTGTCTTTCTTGTCTCCGAGCTTGTAGAGCAGGAATTCGTCGTTCAGGCCGATATTGTCTCCGCCCCGCTCGTAGCTGTCCACGATGCGGTTCAGCTTCTTATCGCGGATCGACAAGTTGCGTTTGCGATGGATTTCCCCGAGAATCGTACCGTCCGGGGCATCGAAGGAGACGGGCGCGTCGCCGCCGGTAAAGGAGTAGAAGAGGCTGGCGACCGGAGCCCTCCAATCGATAACGTACGGCTCTCCGGTCTCCCGGCGGTCCATGCCCCTCTTGCCGATGTACAGGGGGAGCGGCTCCGCTTTTCCGTCCTCCTTGAAGTCGAGCCGGCCGAAGTAAGGGTCGTTGCTTAGCAGGCTCAGGCGCCGCCGGTTTTCCTCCCGCTTCTCCTCGAGCAGTTGCTCGGTGAAGTCTTGGCCCCGGTAGACCGGTCCGATGTCGTCCCGCTGCCGTTCGATTTCCCGGAACGTCTCCTGCAGCCGTTCGTGTTCTTCCCGGTATGCCGGGTTTTGGGTATCCATAAGTGCGAGTCCTCCTTGCGTTCCGTATTGACTTCACCTATTGTGGCGCATTTTCGCAAAAAACAATAGACTTATGTTTTCCGTTTTGTTATGATGTTGAGTACAGAATTACCTAAAATAGACGGAACAAACGTTCGCGTCATCAGGCGTCGTATCAAGAAGCGGGCGAGACTCGATTTTCCGGGTCCCGGTCCCGGTTTTTTCATATGTAACGGCATTTACGGGAGGCTGACCATGGACAATTCGAATCAACCGGCGGAAAAGAAAAAGCTGTCGCTTAACGTCGTAAGCAGCAAGCCGCATAGAGGCTTTGGAGCAGGCTCGATCGACTTGAGCCAGGTGGCGTGCGTCATCATCGACGAGGGCGTCGCCTATATCGACGTCGGCGCGATGCATGCCAAGAGCAAGATCGAGAAGGGGATCAAGTTTTCCCCCGACAAGGCCAACGTGCCGAACGGCCGTCCGGCCTGGATCGTATGGGTGGCCGTCGACCGCAACGAGAGCGGCTCTTATTATGCGGGCGCCGCTTCCTGCGAGATGCTGATCGATACGGAGGCGCGCAGGGGCTGGAAGGTGCTGCCGGATCACGTCAACCGGCTCGACGCCTCGATCAAGCGCAAGTATATGCTGGACAACATCGGTCCGGAGGAGAAGGACGCGCTCCGCAAGCTGCTTATCGAGCACAACGAGGAATGGTGGAACAACTCTCCAGAGGCGCTGAAGGATTTGCTGGCTTGAGCGGACGCGTTACGACCGTCTCCGCGGCCTTTGCCCCGATTTTCGGATCGGGCAAAGGCTCTTTTTGCGTTGAGGGGCAGAACGGAACGTTGATCGCGTTTAAGATTTGCGACCAAATCTTCAAGGTTTTTTAATTGTTTATTAAATAAAATTTAGAATTCTTCCCCTATTCTGAAGCTATCGAAAGATAAGGGGAGGTTTGCCGTAATATGCGAAAAACGGTGATCGGTATCGTGTTTGGCGGCTGCTCGACGGAATACGAAGTGTCGTTGTCTTCAGCGGCAGCCGTTATCGACCATTTGAACGGGGATTCTTATCAAGTCATACCGATCGGGATTACGAGAGAGGGGGAGTGGTACCGGTATTACGGAGATGCTGCATCCATTCGCGAGGACCGCTGGAGATCGCTTCCGAGCTGCATTCCCGCCGTCATGTCGACGAGCAGGGACCGAAAGGGGCTGATCGAGCTCGTCGGAACCGAGTATCGGTTTACCGCTCTTGACGTCGTCTTTCCGGTGCTGCACGGAAGAAACGGAGAAGACGGAACGCTGCAGGGGCTTCTCGAACTGTCGGGCATTCCTTTCGTCGGATGCGGGATGCTGTCCTCCGCGCTCTGCATGGACAAGGCGTACGCGAAAACGATCGCGTCCGCGGCGGGGATAGACGTGGCGGAATCCGTAACGCTTTACCCCGGAGGCTCCGTTGCCGAGGCCGTCGGCGCGGCGGACAAGCTGGGGTATCCTTTATACGTCAAGCCGGCAAGGTCCGGGTCTTCGATCGGCATAACCAAGGCCCATGACGAGAAGGAATTGCAAGAGGGGATCGAGCACGCCTTGCTTCATGACGACAAGATCGTCGTCGAAAGGCACGTGGACGGATTTGAAATCGGCTGCGCCGTACTCGGAACCTCGGCCCCCTTCATCGGAGAGATCGACGAGATCGAGCTGACGGGACAATTTTTCGATTACGACCAGAAATATACGTTGAGCGCCTCCTTCATTCATTTGCCTGCCCGAGTCGACGAAGAGACGTCCGGGCGGGCGAAGGCCGCGGCGCTGACCGTCTATCGGGCGCTCGGCTGCAGCGGGTTCGCGAGAGTAGACTTCTTTCTGGCGAGCGACGGCAGGCTGCTGTTCAACGAAGTAAACACCATCCCCGGCTTTACTTCCAATAGCCGGTATCCGAACATGATGCGGCAAGCCGGCCTCCCGTTCCCGGAGCTTCTGGACCGGTTGATCGCATCCGCGCTCGGGGAGAAGCGGGTATGAACGGCAACAACGTTGACGGCCTCGTCGTGACCCTTCTCTGTGCTAAGGATGGCTACGACCGTGGTTAGGACGGGAAACGGCGGCATTGATCGGTTTAAGTTAGCGGCGGCGATACGGCTGCCGCGCCTTCGACAGCGTCAGGCCCCCGCCAAAGCCCGCGCCTGGGTAGAAATCGACCTCGATCGTCTAGCCCACAATCTCGGCCAGTTGCGGAGCGTCGCGCCGTGCGGAACGGAGATCATGGCGGTCGTCAAAGCGAACGCCTACGGACACGGGAGCTTTCGGGTAGCCAAACGCTTGTATGAGGAGAGGGTGCGCTCTTTCGCGGTAGCGGAGGTCGACGAAGCGATCGAGCTGCGCCGGCGGGGCATACGGGGGGAGGTGCTCGTATTGGGCTATACGCCGACGCACCGTTTAATGGACATCGTACGTTACGACTTGACCCAGACCGCCGTGGATGCGGACGATGCCGAGCGGCTGCAGGCTTACGGAGCTCCCCTGAAAATTCAGGTGAAGATCGATACCGGCATGAGGCGGCTTGGCGAAAGCTTCGAGAGGCCTGAACGAATTCTGTCGATGTATCGGCACGAGCGGTTATTCGTAACGGGGACATACAGCCACCTGGCTTCGGCAGACCGTCCGGAGTCGGAAGCGGCTTTCACTCGGCTGCAATTCCGCCGATTCGAGGAAGCGGTCTCCCGGATAAGGGAAGCGGGCTTCGATCCCGGGCGGCTGCATATCCAGAGCAGTTACGGCCTGTTGAACCATGACTGCGCGGGGATGGACACGATTCGCGCGGGCATCGCTCTCTACGGTTTGCTCAGCAGGGAAGAAGACAAGACGCGCAAAGCCGTCGAACTTCTTCCCGTGCTATCTTTGAAAACGACCGTGATTCTGGTGAAACAAGTGCGCGAAGGAGAGAGGAGCGGATACGGCGGAGCTTTCGAGGCGGAACGCGATAGCGTCATCGCGACGCTGTCGATCGGATATGCGGACGGAATCGCCAGAGAGCTGTCTGAACGGGGCGGTTGCGTATTGATTCGCGGCCGGAAGGTGCGGATCGTGGGCGTCGTCTGCATGGATCAGATGCTGGTGGACGTAACGGACGTCGAGGGCGTTAGTCAGGGAGATACGGCGACGCTGATCGGTGAGGATGGTTGCCGGGAGCTGACCGCCGGGGAAATGGCCCGGCGGGGCGGAACGATCTCGAACGAGATCGTGTCTTCGATCGGCAACCGGGTAGAACGGATTTACGTCGCGAACTCTACCCTGAAAATCCTTCCCGTTTCTGCCGATAAAAATAAAAAACGGTTAACGAGGAGAGCCATGCGAATCGAAACGGGGATATCCAACTTTAAGTTGTCGCTATTTAACGGAACTGCCAATCGGGAGCTGCGGGCGATCGCCGGAACGCTCTCCGATTTCAAACGTCCCGACAAGGTCGAACTGGGCTCGATTCCGGCGCGGGAGCTGCCGGAGGGCGAAATAAAGCACCATGTCGCGCGGAGGATCTTGGGCGGCGAGGTCGACGCGGCGCTGGACCGCGTATTGGGCGTCAAACCTCCGGAGGTCGCGGACGCGGCCTACCGGATCATCGGCTCGAATCTGTTCGCCGATTCCATCGATCTGAGCGAAGAGGAAAGAGCGGAGCTGCTGGAGTCGGGACTGGCGCAGGCCAAGTACTTGGCGGACAACTATATGTCGGAAGAGGAAGGTCAAGCGTTCCTGGAGACGATTCGCTTGCTCGCGGGGGTGGCGAAGACCGGCAAAGCCGATATCGCGGAGGGCCGCATCGTCTATGACGAGCTGCCGCAGCGGCCTGTGGGCGCGCCGGAAGATTACGTCTCTTCGAGCGAGCTGATGAAGCGGTACGATCCCAGCGGGTATGCCGCGATGAAGGAGGCGATCGCCGGCGGCAATATGGAAGGGGGGCTTTCCAAGCTGCTGCAGTTCGTCAGAAACTCGCAGCCGCAGCTCCGGGAATGGACGGAAGCGTTCGTGAAGGAACGCAACGAAAAGCTGGACGGCCTCCGGAACGCCGTCATCGGCAACCGCTTCGAGGGCGCGGATACGGCTTCGGGCCTTTCGGCGTTTCTCGCCGGCATGAATGAGCGATTCGGCTCTTCCGTCAACTCCGGACTTCTGCAGCGGAACCTGCAAGCCTTCGCCAGTCTGCTGATCTGATCCCTTGGAATTCGGCTAAGCCAGAGCGCGCTTCGCGCGTCTTGGCTTGGCCGAATTTTTTTGCTTGTGCCCCTCTACCCCTTGACGGCGCCGGCGGTCAGGCCGGATACCATATATTTCTGGAAAAAGAGGAACAGAAGCGAGATCGGAACGATCGACGTGACGCACACGGTCATGATGCTGGCCCAGTCGTACGACAGCTCCCCGATATAGCGGATGGAGATGCCGGCGTTCAGCGTGCGCAGTTCGTCCTTGTTGATCAGCGTGAGCGAGTACAGGAAGTCGTCCCACGACAAAATGAACGAATAGATGCCGATGGAGAAAATGCCCGGCTTGGTCAGCGGCATGACGATCCGGAACAGAATGCCGAAACGGCTGGCTCCGTCGATCTTCGCGGATTCCTCGAGCGCGACCGGAATGTTGTCGAAGAACACCTTGATCATCCAGATCGAGAACGGCAAGCTGGCCGTCGTCAAGGCGATGACGAGACCGGTTCTCGTATTCAGCAGGCCGTAGCCGTTGTAGATCGTATAGAGCGCGATCAGCAGCGACACGACGGGCAGCATCTGGGTCGAGAGAATCGAGAACAACGCCAGCGACTTGAAGCGGAACTCGAAGCGGGAGAAGCCGTAGCCCGCGAACATCGAAGCGAGCAGCGTAACGGCCGTCGAGCCGAAGCCGACCAGAAGGCTGTTGCGGTAGTAGGTCGCGAATACGTTGTCTGCGAACAGCTTCTTGTAATGCGAGAGCACCGGTTCGGAAGGAAACCATTCCGGCGGAATGCGGAACAGCGCCGAGTTGTCTTTGAACGACGTAAGCAGCATCCAATAAAGAGGGAATACGAGAAACAGCAGGAACGCGGCGGCGCCCAGGACGGGCAGCGCGGCTCCGAGAATTCGTCGTGGTCTCAATGCGCCGAGCCTCCTTTGTCTTCCCCGATCGCGAACAGTCTGTTGTACAGCCAGGAGAACAACAGCATGATGATCAGCCACAGCGCGCCGATCGCCGCGCCTTTACCCAAGTCGAGATCGATGAAGGCGGTCTTGTAGCTGAAAATGGCGAGCGTCGTCGTCGCGTCGACCGGTCCGCCGCTCGTCATGATCCAGAACAGCGGGAACATCTTGAAGTTTTCGATGCAAGCGATCAGAGTGACGGTCTTGATCGTGTTCTTCAGCATCGGCAGCGTAACGTACAGAAACTGTTGGCGTTTGGAGGCGCCGTCGATCGTCGCCGCCTCGTACATGTCGCCCGGGATGCCCTGCATCCCGGCCAGCAGCATCGTCACCATGAACGGAAGCTGCTTCCATAGAGCGGCTAGCATGACCGCCCATAGCGCCAACTGCATATCCGACAGCCATTGGAGCGGCTGGTCGATCAGATGCAGAGCCTGCAGAATGTAGTTGAGAACCCCGTATTGCGGCTGAAACAGCCACATCCACAGAAGCGCCCCGATGATGGTCGGAACGACCCAAGGAATCAGAATAACGGTCCGGAGCGCTCTCCGGAACGGAATTTTCCCATTAAGAATAAGCGCCAGGGCCATGCCGAGAACGAACTGGATGAAGACGACCGAGAACACGTAGCGGAACGTCACCCCGATGGAGTGGACGAAGTCGCCGTCGGCGAACAACTGCTTATAGTTGTCGAACGAATTCCAGACCTGGCTCTTCATGCTCAGCAGCGACACCTGGAAGAAGCTCATATAGAGCGACTTGACGATCGGGATGCCGATCGTGGACAACAGCAGGATAAAGGCGGGACAGATAATGACGGCCAGGAAGATCCCATCCTTGGCCTTCTCGCTCAGGCGGATGCCTCTTCGTTCCAAATGAACGGGTTTTTGCACGGAATTCACTTCCTTGTGGCGGTTTGATGACCGGATTCGGGCATGACGAAACAAGCATGGGGCTGCATCGCAACCGAAGCGGATCCGCCGAAGGCGGGGGCTTCGGGTTGCTTCTCAAGCAGCCCCATACGGACGCAAGGGATTGTCCGGCGCAAGCCGGCTTAGGATTACTTCATGATTTGCTTCAGCTTCGCGTCAAGCTCCGCCGCGACCTTCTCCGGGCTTTCGTTGGCGACGGCCACCTTCTGTACCGCCTCCGCGATTTCAAGATAAGCCTGCTCGAGTCCGGGATTGTTGGCCGGAAGCGGCTTGATCTTGGTCATCTGATCGACAAGCGTCTTGTCGAAGTCGGTGGAGTTGAACTCCGGCAGCACGCTGATCGACTTGCGCGCGCTCATGACGTCGCTGTTCTGATGATAGAGCGAGATCATCTCTTCGTCGGTCAGGAACTTGATGAACTCCGCCGCCATCTCCGGATGCTTGGAATCTTTGCTGACGACCAGGCCGTGCGCTTCGCCGATGGAGACGTTGTCGCCCGTCTTGTTGACCGGAATCATCGCCGCGCCCCATTTCTCGTCGAACGCTTCGCCTTGACCGCTCAGGTTCTGGAACACCTTCCGTCCGTAGTAGCCGTCCGAATACATGCCGAGCCGTCCGATGCTGAACAGGTTGCGCAGATCCTTCAGCTTGGCTCCCTGCGGAGACAGGTTGTTTTTCACCAGCGTCTGGTAATAAGTCAGCGTCGCGATCACTTCCGGCGTGTTGACGTTGACTTGGCCGTCTTCCCCGAAGAGGGAGCCGTTAAAGCTGTAGATATTGCGAAGGGCGATCATGCCGTTGATCGGCAGCTTCTCCGTCGCTTCCCCGAGGCCGTAGATTTGCTCGCCGCTGTCCGTCTTCAGCTTGGAAATCTCGGTCGCGAACTGCAGCATTTCGTCGTACGTCTCCGGAGCGCGGTCGGGCAGTCCCGCCTTCTGGAACAACTCCTTGTTCCAATAAAGAATGTAAGGGGACGGCGCCCACGGAACGCCCATCAGCTTGCCGTTATAGCTGTAATCTTCCTTATAGCTGGGAAACAGATCGTCGATGAATTCTTTGCCGAGCAGATCGTCCAGCGGAACGATGATGTCCGACGCCGCGTAGGTCGGGAACGTTGCGGTAAAAGTCTGCATGATGTCGGGCGTGTTGCCGGAAGAAGCCATGACGAACGTCTGCTGCTTGATGTCTCCGAACGGAATGCCGATATATTCGATCTTGACGTTCGGATGCAGCTCCGTAAACTTCTGCGCCATTTGCTCCAAGGCGCCTTTGGTCGCTTCCTCGCTAATGCTCCAAGATGCGAATTTCAGCGTAATCGGCTCTCCGGCGTCCGGCGCGTTCGATGCGCCCGAAGACGAAGATGCGGCCGGAGACGAGGAGGACGGGGCGGCAGGGGTATTCTCTTTGTCCGAGCTGCACGCCGCGAGCGTTCCGATTGCCATGACCGCTGCCAGGGCCAGCGTCGTTTTTCTAACCATTTCTGAGTGACCTCCAGTTCGATATCTGAATAGGTTGGACTTGCTGAATTGATCATAGAACGGCCGAGCGCGGAGGTAAATCGCGCATTCCTGACGTTCGTCGTCCGAACCGGCACAATCGGCCGTATCGACTTTATGACATCGATGTTCAATTCCTGATATCGGACTCCGAATGAAGGGGATTCGCAGTTCCCAAGCCCGTTGCGGCTGTGCCATAATCGAATAGGCGCCTTGAGCGAGACAACGAGATTACGAGGAGAAGAGGGAACAAGATGACCGCCAATCGCTGGATCCCGCGCAAACCGAACAAGCAATTCGTTCTCTATTTTCTTTCCTTTTTTCTGGTCATATTGCTGCCCGTCATCCTGCTCAGCCTGTCGTCCTACAAACTGATGTATTCTACCATTCTGGACGAGATTCGCCAAGGCACGTCCAACGCGATGAAGCAGACGGGCTTGTCGGCGGACCGGTTGCTGCTGGACGTGACGACGCTGTCGGTGCAGCTCGGACTGGACGGGAAAATCTATACGTCCTCCACGAACGTGGACGACGCTTATTTGGTCAACGAAATTCGGGACCGGATTTCCACGCTCGCCGCCGAGAACGGATACGTGCAGGCGGTGCAAATTTACTTTCGCAAAAACAACCTCATTCTGTCCTCGGACGCTCCGAACCGGCATTACGAGAACCGGGTCAACGACGCCTGGATTCGGGATTTCTCCGCCAGCGGCAAGGAGCAGCTATGGATTCCGACCCGTTCGTTCGTCGACCAGGAC
>JAEZZE010000070.1 GCA_023418755.1 Bacillota bacterium
AACGAAGCGTTAGCCTCCTAGCCGCCCTTTTCTCGAGTACGCCCCCTTCACCCCTGTTACTTTCGTTTCTCCCTTCTCGTCCCCAACCGTTACTTCCGTCTTCCCGTTCCCTTTCGCGTTGCTTTTCACCCCCTATAGCGCACCGTCTTGCTCGGCCGGACCTCGGCTTTGTACCGATCGGAATCCGAAGCCGAGCAAGGAGAATGCGAGAAAAGCGGCGCCTAGAAACAGAAAAACGCTATGAACGGATACATATCGGATCCCGTATCCTCCAAGAGCCGGGCCTAGCATGCTTCCAACGCTGAAGTGAATCGAAGCGATGACGTTCGCCGTCGGCAGCATCGGCCTCGGCAATATATCCGCCACGACCGCGATGCCGGCGACGATTACGTTCCTGTAGCCGTAACGCTTCACCGGCTTCTCGATGAAAAACATCGTGCAAAAAACTCCGATATACATCGCCGCCGAATTCATCCCGTTCGTATCCGATGAAACCCCGGAATGCTCCAGCATGATCGACAGCAGAGGCAGCAGCAGTCCCTGGCTCATTCCGCCCACCACGACGGCCAGAAGCAAAACCGTTAAACGATAACGGAAGGAAGAGGGATCCGAAGCGGTAATTCCCGATGTCAATCCGATGCAACTCCTTGTCGCGGCCGCGCCGTTGCCTTCCCGTCCTCCGTTCGCGAAGAAGCGGGCAAACGAAAACAAGCCCCGGTCTCCCGAGGCTTGTCTGCGCGTGAAATTACGCGTTGATTTTTTCTTTGGCAGCGCCGGCCAGCGAGTTGAACGCATTGATGTCGTTCACGGCCAGGTCGGCAAGCATTTTGCGGTTCACTTCGATGCCGGCCAGCTTCAGGCCGTGCATCAGTTTGCTGTAGCTCAGGCCGTTCTGGCGAGCCGCGGCGTTGATACGCACGATCCACAATTTGCGGAAATTCCGCTTCGTCTGGCGACGGTCGCGGTATGCGTACATCAAGGATTTCATGACTTGCTCTTTAGCTTTCTTGAACAGGCGATGTTTCGCGCCCCAGTAACCTTTAGCCAACTTCAACATTCTATTGCGACGACGGCGCGTGACGAATCCGCCTTTGACTCTTGCCATGATTCATTACCTCCCGGAAGTGTTCTTCAAAAAGTCTCGGGACTTTTTGAAATCTATCGTATTATTTCAGATTCGCGATTTGCTGCTGCATGCGGCGCACGTCGCCTTGGGCTACGAGCGGCTGCGTGCCCAGTACGCGCTTCTGGCGTCCGGACTTATGGGACAGCAAGTGGTTTTTGTAAGCTTTGAAGCGTTTGACTTTGCCCGTTCCGGTTACTTTGAAACGGTCTTTCAAGCTGCTGTGGGTTTTCATCTTAGGCATGGATTGTATCCTCCTGTCAGTGGGGTTTCGGCGCCAGAATCATAATCATGCTGCGGCCTTCCAGCTTAGGCACGCGTTCTACGATGCAGATATCGGCGACTTCGCCGGCCACTCGCTCCAGAATCTTCTGGCCGAGTCTGGCATGCGTAATTTCGCGACCGCGGAACCGCACGGAACATTTCACCTTGTCGCCGTCTTTCAAGAATTTCACAACGTTGCGAAACTTCGTCTGGTAATCGTGTTCCTCGATGTTCGCACGAAACCAAACTTCTTTGAGGTCGACGATTTTCTGATTCTTCCGAGCTTCCTTTTCCTTCTTCTGCTGCTCGTAACGGAATTTGCCGTAGTCCATAATGCGGCATACAGGCGGTTTCGCCTGAGGCGCCACGTTGACCAGGTCAAGATTCGCGTCAATGGCCATCTGCATCGCTTCACGAAAAGGTTTGATTCCCAGTTGCTCGCCTTCTGGGCCGACCAGCCTGACTTCTTTCGCCCGGATTTCCTCGTTGATTTGATGATCCTTGCTAATAGCGTTCCACCTCCGAAATAGTCTGCCGAACTAAGGGATTCACAAACAAAAAAATGCGAGCCGCATTCGGCCCGCATTCCAGTCCTCACGTTAACGTCGATGCCCGGAAACCGAAGTTTCCGCCGCACTTTCCGTTCGTCGGCTACGCTGACCCGTCAGCGATAGCCGATCGGGTGAGAAGCGGGCGCTTCTGCTTGCGCGTGCTGATTAATTTTCATAAACAGTCACATCGACCACTTTATCACGGCCTGCGCGCAATGTCAACAGAGACTCGGCCGAAAATCCAGGCCGTCTTGCGGAGCCGCGTCGTTACATCTGCTTTCCCTGCACTTCTTCCAGACGAATGACGCGCGTATGCTGCGTATGGCTCCACGTTTTGTTGTTCTGCGTGAAGAACGCGTAGAACGCGATCGGCCACCAGGACAGGAAGAACACCGGGAACAGCAGCAGCTTCAAGTACATCCTCCAATTGACCTTCTCCATCAGCATCGCGATCGGACATTGCAGATAACCGTACAGCACGATCGTCAGCGACAGTCCGAGCGGCATTTTCGAATAGATCGAGGTCAAATTCGGGTCGCCCGGGAGCATCATGTCGAACCAGAGCGCCAAGGTCACCAGAAAACCGATCAAATAAATAAACGCGTTGAAAATGTACAGCGCGGCGTCGATCTTGACGATGCTGCCCGTGCGAATTCCCTGCCACAGCAGCGGAAGCATGTAACGGCGCGACACGTCGAAATGTCCCTGCATCCAGCGCAAGCGCTGGCGGGCGGAGGCCCGGAACGTTATCGGCTTCTCGTCGTAGACGCGCGCGTCGTAGTTGAATTTCGGATAGATGCCCCGCTGAATGCAGCGGACGGTGAATTCCAGGTCTTCGACGAGACTCGTCGCTCCCCAGCCCATCTCTTTAAGCAGCTTCGTCTCGAAGCACATGCCGGTGCCGCCAAGGAAGTTGGACAGCTTCAGATTAAAGCGCGGCAGCTGCCACAACCGGTTGCAGAACCAATAAGTAATGCCGTTGGCGGCGCTGATCCACGAATCGTGCGGATTTTTCGTATCCAGGTAGCCCTGTACGACGCGATATCCGTTGCACAGATCCTCGTTCATATATTGCAGGAAGTTCGTCGCCACCAGGTTGTCGGCGTCGAACATGACGATCGCATCGTATTGGCGGGGATTCTTCCACAATTCCTTGAGCATCCACTCGATGGCGAATCCTTTGCCCCGCTCGTTCGGATTCGTTCTCTCGCAGGCGTACACGCCTTCGTAACCGCGAACGATGTCCGCCGTGGCGTCCGTGCAGTTGTCGCAGATGACGAAAATATCGAACAGCTCGCGCGGATAATCCATTTTCAGCAAATTCTCGATCAGCGCGCCCACGACGGCCTCCTCGTTATGAGCGGCGACGATCAGCGCGAACGACTTGGCCGGCTTGTGCGTAATCCGCTCCTTCCTCCGGTACCAACCGAAGAAGGACAGAACGATCTGGTACACGCCGATGGCGGCGGCAATAGCCTGGATAGCCAAAAGAACGTTGTTGAACATATTCAATTGTACCCCCTAGATCCCTTTTTTCTTTTTCTCTTTTTTCTCTCTGTGTTTTATAGGCGTTGCTTTCGATGCTTTCCCGATCCTAGTCCTCCGATCCTTGCCGTTATTCCTCCGAAGAGGTAATCTTGATTTTGTTGCCTTTGCTTCCATTTGTCAAAACGGCATGCCCGCCATTTTGGCTGCCGTAACCCGGGATGAGGGAATGACGCCGGACAAGCCCCCGGCATAAGAGCATTTGCTCTTTCCCAGCATCGCTTTCTTCGATTTTCTCGCTTTTTCTATCCGGAGACCTACGTTCGGGCTTGAAAAAGTTAACGTTCGGGAAAGCTCGAATGTTGCTGCCAAAACTAGACATTTCTCGACCGAAAGGCTAATCTCTCCATTGAAAGTTTACCCATCGCGCCCGAATGTAAAACGACAAACGACTTAATACTGCCGTGACAATCGCATTGTATGCTGAGAACGGATAAGACATTCCCATACCGAAGGAGATGGAGCCCATGAGCCGGATCTACCGCATGCTCCAGGAAGTCGAACGTCCTTTGTTTCTATACGTCAACATCCGTTGGAACCGTTCCGCCCTGAACTGGTTGTTTCATATCCTCTCGCTGATCGCGGGGGCGACCTTCAGCCTTAGCCTGTCGTTGCTGGCCGCCTTATTCGCTCCCGAGCCTTGGAACGAAGCGGGACGGCTTGCGCTATTCTCCGTCGCGCTCAGCCATATTCCCGTCGCCATCGCCAAAAGGAGCGCCCCGCGACTGCGCCCCTACCAAGTCTTTCCTCAGGCCAATACGAACCGGCGCCCGCTGAAGGATCCTTCCTTCCCTTCGGGTCATACGACGGCGGCGTTCGCCATGCTGACGCCGTGGATGATGGCCGAGCCTCTGCTCGTCCCGACGCTGCTGCCGATCGGAATCGGCGTGGCGCTGTCGCGCGTCTATTTCGGCCTGCATTTCCCGAGCGACACGGCCGCAGGGGCGCTCCTGGGCGCTTCGACCGCCTTTCTTCTGTCCATCTGGATATAGAATAGGGCTGTCCCGTAAGCAATGAGTTGATCTGAAGATTATCGATAATGAAGAATTAAGGTGCATGTATCTCCTTACGATGCTATACGATCCTGAAATCTGAAGGGGTAAACCCGTTAAAAGGTGATTTCAGGACCGTATGAGGCAGTCTCCAGGAGATACATGCACTCTTTTTTCCTACCGACAAACTAGATCAACATTGCTTAGGGGACAGCCCTGAACGGATACCGCCCGCCATATAAGCCTCTGCGCTTACTCGTCCTCCGCCTCGAAATCCTTGGTCGTTCCGCGGCTAAGCTGCTTCTCCAGCTCGTCCGCGACGCGGCGGCGATGCTCTTCGCGAACCTTGTCGCCGACGACCGCTTCGAGCCGGTAGATCGGCTTTCCTTGCCCAACGAATTTGGCTTCGTACTCCGTCAGCACCAGGTCTTCGCGAATGCCGCCGCGGTGCAGGTCGAGCGAGATGTTGCGCATCTGCAGCTCGACGTCCGAGAAGCTGTTCAAGGAAAATTCGAACAGGCTGAGGGAATCCGTCTTGAAATGGATTTCCCCGATCTCGCTCAGCGCGCGCTTATACTTCATCAGAAAACGCGGGTGAGTCAGCCTGCGCTTGCCATGCTTGGACTTCGGCCACGGATCGCTGAAGTTCAAATAAATGCGCTCCAGCTCCCCTTCCTCGAACATCTCTTCCAGAAATTCGACGTTTCCTCTGACCAGGGCCAAATTCGGCACGACGTCGGACTCCCTCTCGTTTTTCCATAACGCCCTTGCCTTCTCGCTCGCGCGGCTTAGCAGCTCGTCATACATGTCCATGCCGATATAGTTAATATCCGGATTGTTTACGCTCCACCGGCTTATGAATTGGCCTTTGCCCATGCCGCATTCGATGTGGATCGGCCGATCGTTGCCGAAAAACTCGTTCCACCGCCCCTTAAGCTTGCGGGGCTCGAATACGATCAAGTCGGTCTGGCGCTCCAAATCTTCCCTCATGCTTTTTCTGCCGCGAAGTCTCATCGGTCCGTTTTCCTCCCGCGGCCTCTCGGGCCGCTTAGCGTTCAATGAATACTATTGTGACCAAACTGCCGTCGGTTGTAAAGGGAGCAATCGGGGTATATTAACGAAAAAGGATTCATTAAGGAGGCCATACTTACAAATGAACACGACCCGACGGATGATTGCGATTTGCGCGCTTGCGGCTGTGTTCGCGCTCGGAGCGTGCGGAGGGAACAACGCCAACAAAGGAGCGGCTCCATCCCCTTCCGTCAATCCGACGACTCCCGCGGAAGGCGGAGCGGGAGCCGTCAGCGAAGTTACGATCAAGGCCAGCAACTGGAAGTTCGAGCCGGCGGAAATCCGCGTCAAGGCGGGGGATACGCTCAAGCTTACGCTGCAAAATACGCAAGGCGTCCATGGCATCGAGATCGGCGACTTGAACGTCGCGCTTAAAAACAACGAAACGAAGGAAATCCTGCTCGACAAGGCGGGCAACTACGAATTCCACTGCTCGATCCAATGCGGACAGGGCCACGATGCGATGACCGGCTTTATCGTCGTCGAATAACCGGCGAATAACCGAAGAAGGAATGCGAAAATCCGCCCCGGACGATCGCATTCCTTCTTCTTGATTAGCTTTGCAACGGTTTGCGCTGCCAGCCGCGAAACAGCTCGATGCCCAGCCCCAGCCAGACCGTGCTCGCCAGATAACCGGCCAGCACGTCGCTAGGATAATGGACGCCGAGGTAAATCCGGCTAAGCCCGATGGAGAGCGCGAGCAGCGCGGCCAGCGAGATTAAAGCGAGCCTCCCCTTTTTGCTCCCGATATGCCTCCACAGCAAATAAGCCAATACCCCGTAAAGCGCGAACGCCGCCATCGAATGCCCGCTCGGAAAGCTGTACCCCGTCTCTTCCGCCAAACGATGCAGCGCCGGCCTCTCCCGTTGGAAAATCTTTTTGAGCAACGTATTCAGCAAAGCGGCCCCGCCTACGGAGAATACGAACAACAGCAGTTCTTTGCGATGTCCGAGCGCCGCCGCCAGGAATGCGCCGATCGCGACGACGATCGCGATAACGCCTTCCGTCGATCCGATCAGGCTCAGAAATTCCGCGATTCGCGTCGCCGCCGGCGACTCCCAGCCCTGAACGATCCCGATAATTCCGGAGTCGAAGGACGACAGCCTTTGCTTCATCATGAGCCAACTGACGCAGATGAATAAAAGGACGGCCAACAAAGCCCATAAGTGTGCCCTCAGATAAAACTTCTCTTTCACGCGTACGCTCCTTACTCTGACTGAATTGAGGATTTCGCATTCCGTATGGTATCATAAGATAATCGGAAAATGAAAGGGGGAACGGGAATGACCGCAGCGATACAGCCGTTTCGGAGCCAATCGTTCGTCCTCTTCCTGCTCGCCGCTTTCGTTCTGTTGTGCATGCCGACCGTCTCGATCGGCGACAATTTCCTGACCTCCGAGAGCTCCTCTCTTGCCCACGACGTTCCCAACAGCGTCAAAGCGACCAAGCGCGCAGCCGTCTCCAAGATCGGCAAAGCGGCTTTCGCCGTTCTGCCGTTGTTTATTTTCCGTTTCATCCTTACGGCTTATCCCCCGTATTTGCTGCCGGCGCATAGACGCGCCTCCCTGCCGCTTTATCTGCCTGAATTGCGAAAGCTCCTGTTGATGCCTCTCAAGCTTACGACTTCCTACGGAACGATCTAGGACGTTTCCCTTCGGCTCCGCATGCCTGGGGAAGCTTATTTGGAATGCCTATCTGCCAAAATCAAATACTCCTACACGGATGAAAAGGGTGAATGCCGACATGACCAACATGACCCGCATGCGCCTCTTCGGCCGGCTTGCCTGGGTAACGTTCGGATCGCTTCTGTCCGCGGCCGGTTTGGAGCTGTTCCTCGTCCCCCATAACATGATTGTGGGCGGGGTGACGGGCGCGTCCGCCATCTTCTCTTATTTGTCCGAAATGCGGCTCGGACTGTTTCTGTTCCTGCTCAATCTGCCGATCCTTTTGTTCCGCTACCGCAGGATGGACGTTCAGTCCCGGTTGATGACCTTTGCCGGACTGGCCGTTTTATCGCTGAGCGCCTTCTTCCTGCATCCCGCTCCCGCGGCGCTCGATCACACGCTGGCTTCGACCGCGGCGGGAGGCATCGCTTTGGGCTTCGGAATCGGCATCGTGCTGCGCTACGGCGGCTTCCTCGACGCCGCGGACGGCCTGGCGATGACTTCCGAAGCGAAAGCCCCGAACCGGATCGGCAGAGGCTACTGGTTGTTCAACGGATCGGTTCTGTTCGCCGGGGGTTTCGTCTTCGGCTGGGATGAAGCCATGTACTCGTTCATCGCTTTCCTGCTCGCCTATCAATGCTCCGATTTCGCGCTAAGCGGATTCTCGTTGACTCGAATGGTATGGATTACGAGCGAATTCGGCGATGAAATTCGCGAGGCTCTGCGGAGCCGATACGGCAAGGAGGTCATTCTTCTGGATAACGAGGAAGCGGGGGGCGGAAAATTGATGCTGTGCACGGTAAGCCGGATGGAACAAGCGTCCGTCGTCCGCTGCATCCGTTCGCTCGATCCGGATTGTTCGCTAGCTTTCCACACGGCTCATCGATAAGCGAAGGGGCTGTCTAGCAAGGAAGGTGCGTACAAGATGATCGATGAAAAAAGAAGAGCATCTGTCTCCCGGAGACTGCCTCATACGGTCCTGAAATCACCTTGCAACGGGTTTACCGTTCCCATTTCAGGATCGTATAGCATCGGAAGGAGATAGATGCGCATGAAATGAAACCGCCGATCATCTTTTGGTACGCCTCTGCTTACTCGCAAGACAGCCTTAGTCTTTACGTTGTCGCCTTGCGAAGCAGCGCATAGGATACGCCTACGTAGACCAGCGTCAGAGCGAGCAGCCAATTCGCCAACTCGACCACGGAAACGCCCCGTGCCCATTCCCAGACCGAATCCCATTTGTCGTAATGCGTGATCAAGTAGAATGCGACGGTTAACGCGAGTCCCAACGCGATGGACACGCCGAACAATCCGTTGCGGCCTATTTTACGATAGATGGAGGCGATCGCGAAACCGCAGAAGAACAGATTCATCATTAGAATGAAGAAAATCCAGAACTGAGACAGCAGCGAACCGTCGGTAAGGTAGGGAATGTTAAAGAAATACAAGCCGATGCCCCAATGCTCCGTCGCTCTCTCCGCATAGCCGACAACCAGCAGGAGAATCGCCGTGACGACGCTGACCAGCGCGACCGTCGCCGTCGTGCCGAGGAAATAATCTTTTCTTCGGGCTCCGAAGCCGATCAGGAACGGAAACGTCTGTCCTACGCTGACAATGCCGATCACTAACATATAGACGAAGATGGACGCCAATCCGCCCGTCTTGATCTCTTCGTCGACCAAGCTTCCAATAATGGCGTTTACGGCAAAGCTCGATCCCAGAATGATCCAGGGGAGCATGAGCCAAGAAAACACGTCGGTCAGATGCGTCTTGACGATACCCGCGACTCTGTTCATTGCGCCGCCTCCTCGTTGTTGCCTTTTCCACCGGTCATATGAACGATCATCTGTTGCAGCGATACCGGACCGATCTCCAGTCCCTGCTCCTCCGCCCGCTTCCTGTCTTGCTCGCTTAACCGGCCAAGAACCGTCGCCGACAGCAAGCCGCCGAACTGGGCGCGATGGATGATTTTCTTGCCGCCGAGAAACGGTTCGACTTTGGCGGCGGATCCGACGATGTTGGATGCGTTGCCCCTGAGCGTTTCCGCTTCTTCGTTAAGCAGCAGCTTGCCCGCATCGACGACCAGGACATGCTCGAGCAATTGGCTTACTTCGTCGATCAAGTGCGTGGATAACACGACCGTTCGCGGGTGTTCCCCGTAATCCTCAAGCAATCTGTCGTAGAACAAATTTCTCGCGACGGCGTCCAGGCCGAGATAAGGTTCGTCGAAAATCGTCAGCGGCGCCCTGCTCGCCAATCCGACGACGATGCCGACGGCGGAGAGCATCCCCCTGGACAGCTTCTTCATTCTGCGCTTGAGCGGCAGACGGAATTCTTCGACAAGCGACATCGCGAACTCCCGATCCCAATTCGGGAAAAATAGCGGACATACATTAAGCACATCCTTCACCCGGAACGTATCCGGATATTTCTGGCTCTCCTTAATGAAGCAAATTCGGTTCAGTACCTTTTCGTTCTCGAAGGGCTCCTCGCCGAACACCTTGAGTTCGCCGGACGTCTTGAAGATTTGCGCCGTCAGCATGTGCATGATCGTCGTCTTGCCCGCCCCGTTCCTTCCCAGCAGCCCGTAGATTTTCCCTTCCTCCAGCTTGAAGCTGACGTTATCCACCGCTTTCACGTTGCCGTAATGCTTCGACAGCCCGTTTATCTCTACGATCGTCGTCATTGGTCCTTAGCTCCTCTCTTGATCATGTCCGTCAACTGATCCGTCGTAATGCCGAGCTTTTCCGCTTCCTTGATCATCGACACGACATATTGCTCGAAAAATTGTTCTTTCCGTTTGCCCATGATGATCTCCCTGACTCCTGTCGCCACGAACATGCCGATCCCTCGCTTTTTGTACAATATTCCTTGATCCACCAAGAGATTGATCCCCTTTAATACCGTCGCCGGGTTGATCTGATAGAAAGCCGCGAACTGATTGGTCGAGGGCACTTGGGATTCCTCCGGCAATCTCCCCTCCAGAATGTCGTTCTCGACCCGTTCGGCGATCTGTACGAAGATGGGGCGGCTGTCGTCCATCGGAAAAGACATTTTCTCACCACCATGTTATTCGGTTAGTTACTCATGTAGCTAACTATATATCCAAACAAGCGTATTGTCAAGCGGGCGTTATCCCGTTTTTTCGCGAGCTTTCCCTCGTTGGGCATTGGCCTAATCCTCGAAAACAAAAAAGAGCCTATCCCTAATTATTAGGAATAGACCCTTTGGTTGCGCGTTCTTGATTCGTTAGTGCTTCCGTCCCTTGTCCTCGAGGTAGCGATCCTCGATCACGTGATTCAGCTTCTTCCTCGCCGAAATCTCGATGCCGGGGCTGTTGGGAAACTTGGCTCCTGCCAACGCCAAAACTTCTTTCACCGTCAACTCGACCTTGACCGTGTCGTCCCCTTGGGGAATCCGTAAGCTCGCATTCATCGCCCTCACCTCTCTAAATGGTTATGCCGAGATTGTTTCTAGCTTGCCCGGGATATGGAACCGACATGATTTCAACTTTCCGAATCATTCGCAAAAAAGTGTGATGTCAGGTTTGTTCGTTGATTTGTCGCATTTTTAATATAACATATCATGTTAGGTATTGCAAGATCGGGGGAAGCGATTTCCGCCCGGTTATCGATGTTCGTTTGGAATCGAATCGAGAGGGATCCATCGGAATTCGGAATGAATGATCGCTTCCGCCGACGAGTCCTCTCGCAATTTGACCCGATATTCGCTACAATTAATACCGACTTCTGCAAAGGACGGATGCAACGATGACGACAACCGAAGCGGACCAACGCATACCCTTGCTTTGGACGGACAAAAGATTCCATACGTGGAACTACGAAATGCGCGAGACGTTCGGAACGAAAATATTCAAGGTCATGCTCGACGCCGGCTTTACTTGCCCGAACCGGGACGGCAGCATCGCCGCGGGCGGATGCACGTTCTGCAGCACGAGAGGCTCGGGAGATTTCGCGGGCAGCCGGCGCGACGACCTCGTCTCCCAGTTCAATCAGATCCGCGACCGCCAGCATTTGAAGTGGCCGGACGCGAAGTACATCGGCTACTTCCAGGCCTATACGAACACCTACGCACCCGTGGAAACGCTGCGGGAATACTACGAGGTCATTCTGGAGCAGCCGGGCGTCGTCGGCCTGTCTATCGCGACCCGCCCGGACTGCTTGCCGGACGACGTCGTCGATTATTTGGCCGAGCTGAACGAACGGACTTATCTATGGGTCGAGATGGGGCTCCAGACGATTCATGAATCGACCTCGCAGCTCATCAACCGGGCTCATGATACGGAATGCTTCGTCGACGCCGTGCGACGGCTGCGGGAACGGGGCATCCGCGTCTGCGCGCATATTATCCACGGCCTGCCGGGAGAGACGCGCGAGATGATGCTGGACACCGTCAGGACCGTGGCGGGGATGGACGTGCAGGGCATCAAAATCCACCTGCTCCATCTGATGCGCAAGACGCCGATGGTTCGCCAATGGAAAGAAGGCCTGCTGCGTTTTCTGGACATGGACGAATACGTCTCGCTCGTCGTCGACTCGCTGGAGCTGCTCCCGCCGGATATGATCGTTCACCGCTTGACGGGCGACGCTCCGCGCGATTTGCTGATCGGACCGATGTGGAGCCTGCGCAAGTGGGAAGTACTGAACGCCATCGACGACGAGCTGGTCCGCCGCAACAGCTGGCAAGGCAAAGCCTGGAAAGCCTGATCAAAGCGGACTTTTTGAACTATCTCTAGGAAAGGCGGGGTGGCTTATGGGCTTCCTCTCCGTGCTCAGCCAAGCGCAGCGATGGGTTAAGGAGCGGGCGGGACCGGGAGACTGCGTCGTGGATGCGACGGCCGGCAACGGCTCGGATACGCTGTTTCTGGCCCGGACGGTCGGACCGCGCGGCCGGGTGTTCGCCTTCGATGTACAAGCGGAAGCGCTGGAAAGCACGCGTCGCAGACTGTCGGGCGACCCGGACGCCGGAACGCTGGCCCCGGTCGAGCTCCAATTGGCCGGACACGAGACGATGGAGGCCGCGCTTCCGGCTGAACTACACGGCCGCGTGGCTGCCGTCATGTTTAACTTAGGGTACCTGCCGGGCGCTTCGTCTCCGTTGATAACGCTGACCGGCACGACGCTCGCCGCCCTGGAAGCGGCCGCAAGGCTGCTGCGCGCCGGCGGAGCGCTTACCGCCGTCGTCTATCCCGGTCACGAGGGAGGGAAGGACGAAGCGGACGCCGTCGAAGCTTGGGCGGCGGGACTCCCGCAGACGGTCGCGCAGGCGGTCGTCTATCGTTTCCCGCAGAAACCGGCTTCGCCCTATCTCATCGCCTTAGACAAAAGATAATACTTAAATCTTAGGAGGCTATTACGAAATGAGCGTACAACCTTATCCGCTGCATTTTAAACCGGAGTTCAAAGAAAGAGTGTGGGGAGGCCGCGCGCTGGAGAAATTCGGCTTCGACGTGCCCGCGGGAGCGATCGGTGAAGGCTGGATGATCGCCGATCACCCGAACGGCGTATCGCACGTTACGAACGGCGCGTTCGCCGGCAAAGGGCTGGACGAAATTCGCGAAGCGGTCGGCGAATCCTGGTTCGGGCCGAAAGGCGGCGCTTCGGGCAACGGGCGATTTCCGCTGTTGATCAAGCTGCTCGATTGCAACGACGACTTGTCGATCCAGGTTCATCCTAACGATACGTACGAGAAGCTCCCCAAGGGAGAACTCGGCAAAACGGAAATGTGGTACGTGCTCGACGCCAAGCCGGACGCGAAAATCATTTACGGCCTGAAGCAGGGGGTCGACCGGGCCGCGATGGCGAAGGCGATCGCGGAAAACCGGATCATGGACTGCTTGCAGGAAGTGTCCGTCAAGACGGGAGACGCGTTCTACATTCCGGCCGGAACGGTGCACGCCTTGTGCGCGGGCGTCGTCGTGGCGGAAATTCAGCAAAACTCGGATACGACTTACCGGCTGTACGATTACGACCGCCCGGGCCTCGACGGCAAGCCGCGCGAGCTGCATATCGAGGACTCGCTGAACGTCACCGCCTACGAAGGCGCGGGCGCCGAGCGGATGGATACGTCCGCCGCCGTCCCGGGAGAGTGGATGACGCTGGCGAAATCGCCGTATTTCAAGACGGACAAAGGCATCGTGCGCGGACCTTGGTCGCTGTCCACGGCTCCGGACAGCTTCGTCATCGTCATCGTCTGCGAAGGCAGCGGCACGATCGGCTGGGAGAGCGGCCTGGCCGACGCCAAAGCCGGGGATTGCTTCCTGCTGCCCGCCAATCTAGGCGGCTATACGCTGGACGGCTCGATGACCGTTCTTCGCAGCCTTGTGCCTTAAACCGGCCGGCACCGAGAGGACGGCTCCCGTTTCGGTTCCGCAGGCCCGGAATCGGGAAGGATTTTGTACGGCCCTGTCGAATATTAGGCAGAATGTCGGAAGCTACGACTTGCGAAAGGATAGATGACCATGCGGCAGGGACTGATCATTGCGGGTCTCGGATTGGCGGTGTGGGCCGTGCCCACCCTCTTCTTCCTTCTGTTCGGGGACTGGGTGCTGCTTGAGGTCGGGGAAGCTTATTTCGGAACTTCGTTATTCCTGCTCGAAACGCTGTCTTTTCTGCTGCTGATCGGATTGGCTTTGGTCGTCAGGCTGAGACTCGTCAGGGAACGCGGCTCCGCCGCCCGGTTCGGCTACGCGGCCGCGGTTATCGGTCTGCTGCTGAACGCGTTCGTCATCTGGCACCGCGGCTCGGTGTTCTCCTCGTTCACCGAAGGGCAGCATCATGCCTATGCGGTGTGGATGACGTTCGCTTACGTTCTTACGCTGGTCGTTCCGGCCATCGTGGACCGTCTCGTGAAGGAACCGGCCAAAACCGAGGAGCCGGTGAAAGCCGAGGAGTCGACTGACGCTGCCGATCCCGATGCCGAAGAGCTCGGACCGGAAGAGACGTCCGTTCCCCCCTCCTCGCTGTAACATGCCGAAGAGGCTGATCTGTAAGCAGAGTTGCTTAGGATGATCGATAGACAAAGAAGGGGTATGTACCTCCTGGAGACTGCCTCATACGCTCCTGAAATCACCCTATCACGGGTTAACCATTCCCATTTCAGGAGCGTATAGCATCGGAAGGAGGTACATACCCCTTGCACCTTGTTCATCGATTATCTTTTACAGCAACTTGATTGTCTTATGGAACAGCCTCTTCACCTATTTTTAGAAACCGATGTCGTCGCGCCCCGCAGCTTTTTCGGCTACGAAATCCGCCATCTCCTGCGCGCCTGCGGCTCTGAACTTGTCCTGGATGTCGTGCAGTATTTTCAGCGCATCATCATCGGATTTCGCGAAGATGGCTTTCCGGAATTCGGTTTCAAAATTCAAAACGCTGGTCGTTTCCCGGAATTTCTCGTACTGCGGCCATTCCCGGGCCAGGTAGTTTGCTCTGGACTTGTCGATGACTTTGATCGGCAACCTCTTCGAGAAGCTTTCCTCCAGCTTTTTCGCCTGCGACTTTTGGTCTTCCGGCAACGGCCAGGTTACATTGTCCGAGAAGGCGCCAATAAATCTGCCCGGCAGGAAGTTAAGGCCTTCGTCGCGCTTCAAATCCGGATTATCGTCATATTTCTGCTTCACTTCGGGAATCCACCGAGGCATTCCGTTTTCCATCGTATACGTCTGTCCCTCGATACCCCAGTAAGCGAGCAGACGGCCTTCCTCGCTGTTGACATAATCGAGGTAGCGCAGCGCCGCGTCGGGATCTTTGGTTTTGGCGCTCAGGAAAATGATCGGGAATCCGCCGCGCCCGGGCGTCTCTACCTGCGTCGCGATTTC
The DNA here is from genome assembly GCA_023418755.1 of Bacillota bacterium. Taxonomy (GTDB): domain Bacteria; phylum Bacillota; class Bacilli; order Paenibacillales; family Paenibacillaceae; genus Cohnella. The sequence continues at coordinate 15,051 of JAEZZE010000070.1, forward strand.
CCCTTTTTTATTTTTCATCGGGCCGAGCAATTCATACTGCATTTCCGGGTTCGTCTTATAGAGCGTTTTAACCAGTTGATCCGATATGGGCTGGGCTCCGAACACGGCCATCTTGCCGGTAGCGAGCTTCTCGTTGGCCGTCGTATCGGTGTTGCTGAAGGCTTCGGGGTCGAACAGACCGTTCGAGATCAGCTTTCTCATGAACAGCAGTCTGGGTTCTTGATCCTCGCCAAGGGTCCAATGCGTCAGCTTCCCGCCTTCCTGACGGAAATCCGAAATGTTGTAATCCGACCATCCCATCAGGAATCGTCCGTAGTCCCAACCATTGTGCATGGTGCCGGCTGGGATGACCGCCTTTCCGCCGATATCCTTGAAATTGCCGTTCTTGATCTGGGTCAACAAGTCATACAGTTTATCTTGCGTATCGATATCTTCCGGATTTACGTTCAAGGCCTTCAGAATATCCCCTCGGGCATAGAGACCGTAGTTCCAGTTATGAATGCTTTCCAGCGTGCCGTCCGGCGTCTCCGTCGGAATGAAATATTGCTTTCCTTCGAACTCGGGGCTGTTCATTTCAAATTCGTAAAAGTCCTTGGACACGCCGGTCGTCATCAATCTCTTGACGTTGGGATATTTATCGAGATACGGAGTCAAATCCAGAAGCTGCCCTTCCATAGCGGCTTTTTTGATGACCTGTCCTTCTCCGGTCGTCGTCGACCAGAAGGGGGCGTTGACGAGATCCGGAACCGTGTCGGAAGCAAAAATCGTGTTCAGTTTTTCGACTTCGCTGGTTGTAATCGATTCCAGCTTTAACGTCACTCCGGTTTTCTCCCTAATCTTCTGAGCCACCATGTTGTTCTCCTGATCCTGCGGGAAAGCGCCGCCGCCGCCGTTCCAGGCGCTCAGGTAGGTCAGAGTAACCGGCTTTGGCGCCTCCGAACCTTGCTGCTCCGTGTTGCCCGAGGTCGCCGCGCTCCCCGAGGGAGTACCCGAGCTGCCGCTCTCCCCGCTTCCGCTGCATGCAGTCGCGGTCAGTGCGAGCAGCGAGACGGCAAGCGTCATGCCAAGCGAACTTTTCAACTTTGTCTTCCGCATTTGACAAGCCCCTTTCGTTTGGTCGTTTTTTATATAAAAGGCAATGCCCTTTATACCGACGGCTACTCCTTCAGCGAACCTACCAGTACGCCTTTGACGAAATATTTTTGAAGGAACGGATACACGCAGATGATCGGAGTCGTAATAATGATGACGAAAGTCATCCGGAGCGCTTCCGGAGTTACGCCGCGCAGCCCCATCTGGGACTGGCTCATGTTTTGGATGCTGGAGCCGCCGCCCGATCCCGTCATGGTCTGGAAGGATGCCTCGCTGATCATCTTGTTCAGGAACGTGGCGGCAGGATAGAGGTCTTGATTCTGGATGAAGAACTGCCCGGTGAACCAATCGTTCCAGACGCCCACCCCGACAAACAAAGATATCGTAGCCAGCACGGGCAGCGACAGGGGGAGGATAATTCTTGCGAATACCGACAGCTCGCTGGCGCCGTCGATTCGGGCCGATTCCGAGAGGCTGTCCGGGATCCCGTCGAAAAAGGTCTTCATGACGATCGCATTGAAAAAGTTATACAGCATCGGCAGGACCAGCACCCAATACGTATTCAGGATGTCCAGCTGCCGGTACATGATGAAGGTCGGAATAAGCCCGCCGCTGAACAGAGTGGTGAAGAAAAAGAAGAAAACGATATACTTTCTTCCCGGCAGGCCTTTGCGCGAAAGTCCATAGGCCAGCAGGGCCGTCAGCAGAACGGAGCCCGCAGTAACGATAACCGTTCGGGAAACGGAGATCAGAAAGGAGTTCAAGATGAGCGGGTTGTTGAACGCCTTGCTGTAGTTCTCGAGCGTAAAGACCCGCGGGAAAAAGTAGATGCCGCCCTTCATGGCGTCGTAGCCGTCGTTGAATGAAAGCGCAAGAAAATAGATAAAGGGATAGACTGCCGTCAGGCAAAACAGGGTCAGCACCGCATAGTTAACCGTCGAATAAATTCTATCGGCGACCGACATTCTTCTTACGCCCATGCCCGCACCTCCTTCGGTTCATTGGATGAAATTCACCCGCTACCATAGCGAAACGTCGCTTACCTTTTTGGATATTTTGTTGACGGCCACGATCAGAAGCAGCGAGATGAACGACTTGAACAAGCCGATTGCCGTGGAGTAAGCGAATTGCCCCTGCTGGATCCCCGTTTTCAACACATAGGTGTCCAATATTTCCGCAACGCTTATTGTAGCGGGCGTCTGCATGAGCCAGATTTGATCGAACCCCGCGTTGAGGATGCCGCTGAGGGAGAAGATCAGCAGAATGCCGATCGTAGGCGTCAGGCAGGGCAGCGTAATTTTAAACAACGTGCTCCAGCGGCCGGCGCCGTCCATTTCCGCGGCCTCATACAAGTGCGGATCGATATTGGTCAGGGCGGCCAAATAAATGATCGACCCCCACCCGACGCCTTTCCATATATCCGAAATCACGACCAGCGGGTAAAATAACGACGTCATGCCCATAAAAAAGACCGGATCCAGCCCCATCTTTTCACGGATGTCGTTGATCAGTCCCACGTTGGGCGAAAGAATTTTTTGCATCAGCGTCACGACGACGACCCAGGATACGAAGTGCGGCAGATAGGAAATCGTCTGAAAAATCCGTTTTATTTTATTGCGCATGACCGCATTCAGCATCAAAGCAAGGATCAACGGCGCCGGGAATCCGAACAGCAGCTTGAGGGCGCTGATGGACAGCGTATTGTAGAGCACCGAATAAAAACTGGAATCGTTCAAAAACTGTTCGAAATAGCGAAAGCCCGCCCAAGGGCTGCCTATGATCCCCATGTTATATTTGAAATCCTTGAACGCGATCACAATGCCATACATCGGATAGTAGCAAAACACCAGGTACCAGACGATCGCGGGAAGCATGAATAAGTAGATGTGTCTGAAACTCCATATTTTGGACCATGTCTTGTTCGTCTTCGTCGGCAAGACCCCGGTTGCCGCTTCCTTCACAATCATTGTTCCTCCCACCTCCTGCAGAATAGAGCCGCGCGAAGCGCTTTCAGTCTGAGAACCCGGCCGGCATCAATTGACCGACAAAGCAACGGAACCACGGTCATGCACCGCCCGGCTTCGGCCGATCGTTCCTTATCCGAGAACTCGGTTGAAAGCGATTACACTAACCTATTATAGTATAATATATTCAATATATCTTATCAAGCATTTAAAATAAAAACAATTTACTCATTTTCTTAATTAACCCCATAAATTAGGTGAAACGGCTTAAGATACTGATCTTTTACCCGTTTCTTATATGGGTAATATGTACGTTATATCTATATTGGTATGTGTATTGGGTCGTTGGGTCGGCAATCCGTTGCCCCGCGGGATCGGACTGCACGTCTTCGGCGCGGCCGTTAATCAGAAAAGGGGCTGCTCCATAAGTACAGAGAGTCGTACCGAAAGATGATCGACGGAAGGTTGGAAGTCGCATCTATCTCCTTCCGTTGCTTTCAGGAGATAGATGCTTCTTCTTTTCTCATCGATCATCTTGTACGCTCTTACTTAGGTGCAGCCCTTTGTGATAATAATTGAAGCGTTCTATTGCCCGGCTGGGCCGGGTGCGGCAAGGGAATACGAATCCGAAAATTAAACGGGGAGTCCAAGCAGTCTGGCGCCGTTCTCGTAAAACACTTTGCGCATAACGCCCTCGTGCCAAGGATAGCTCCGGTAGCGGGACAACGTAAATTCGTACGAGATGTTCGGATAACAGCTTCCGTACAGCAGTTGATCGGACAAGTGGAGATTGGCGGCTTCCGCGTACAGATTGCCCTGCGGAAATCCAAGGAACAAATCCGGCGACAAGTACAGGTTCGGATAATAAGAAGCGACGGCGATCGCTTCGCTGACGAACGGCCAACCGCCGTGGGAGACGATGAGCTTTAATTCGGGATATTTCTTTAACGCTCGCACGAGCTGGCTTGCCCGCGCGAATTCGTAATCCTTCCTCGGTTCGTTCATGCCCAGAAAACCGCTTAAGGTGAGCGACACCGGATAACCGTGCTTGATGCTGGCTTCGAAGATCGGGTCCCAGGAGCCATCGCCGACCGGAAGATGGGGCAGCAACGTGTGAGCGTTGAGCGACACGCCCCGAAACAAGCCGGTGGCCGCATATTTGGCAATCGTTGCGACCGCGCCTTCCGCATCGGGGCTGTCCACGCCGATGAAGCCGATGAAGCGCTGCGACGGCTGGCCGGACAAGAAAGCGGCAAGCTCGTCGTTCGAAGAGCCGGGCGCGTTGCCGCGCGCCATGACCACGGCATGCGTAATTCCGTCGGCATCGAGCTCGCCGATCGTTTCCTCCAGCGTATTCGAAGGCACCGGGTTCACGCCTTGGAGCTTATGGAAGCGCGGGACCGCGTCCTTACCTTCCTCAAACAGCTGTTCCCATCCCGGAATGGGCGGCTTGATGCGAAAATCGATGATCATCGTTCAGTCGCTCCTTTCCTATCGAATCGGCTGGCCCGGACGGTCCAGGCGGCCCCGAGCAGCGAGACGCCCGTTAACAGAAAGACGAGCGGAATCCCGATCCACCCGCCAAGAACGCCGCCCAGCAAGGGGCCGAGGACAATGCCGAACTGGCTTGCGGATTGGCTCAGACTTACGGCCCTTCCCCGGAAATCGCGATCCGCGTGCTGAATGATCAGCGCATTCAGCGCGGGATAGACGGCGGCGAAAAACAGCCCGTAGACGAACCGCAAACCCGCGAAAACCGCGATGCCGGAAACCGCGGCCTGCAGAAGATTGCCGATGCCGCCGCCCAGCAGTCCGATGAGCAGCGTTCTGCCCAAGCCCAACCGCCCTCCCAGGCGTCCCCAGAACGCTCCGGTCAGCACCGTAGCCACGCCAACCGCCGAGAATACGATGCCGGAACTCAGCGCGGCGTTGCTCGCATCCGCGCCCAGCTCGACGACGTATAGCGTCAGAAGCGGCTCCACGATCAGCACCGAGACCGACACCAGCAGAATCAGCCCGTAGATTCGGAGCAAGAGCGGCGTCGCGGCCGCCCGTCTCAAATCCTGCAGCAGGCTTGTTCGGCCTGCCTCGCGCCGTTCGTGAACCTCCTTGACGCCGAGCACGATAACGGCCGACAGCAGCGTAATGACGCCTGACGCGATAAAGCATCCCCGCAGGCCGATCCATTGGCTCAGTATTCCGCCGGCAAGCGGTCCGACAATGCCTCCCGCGGCCGTCGAGGTCGAGATGACGCCGAGCGCGTAGCCGACGTGCTTTTCCGGCGTGTTGGTTCCGACCAGGGACATGGAAGCGGGACTGAAGCCGGCCATCACGCCTTGGAACACGCGCACGAGCATAAATGTAAAGAGATCGTAGGCGAAATAATTGGCCAGATGCGCGAGGGCAAGTCCGATGCCGGAACGGACGAGCATCGGCTTGCTGCCGAATCGGTCGGCAAGCGAGCCCCAGTAAGGCGCGCATAAGCCGCTAACCAAAAAACTGATCGATATCGCCGTCCCGGACCACACCTCGAGCCCCTGCTCGAGACCCAGGTTTTGCTGCAGAAATAACGGAAAAAAGGGAACCGAGAGCGTATACGCCATATGATTGATAAACAGGCCAAGCCATAAAAG
>JAEZZE010000081.1 GCA_023418755.1 Bacillota bacterium
ATGGATGGTCATTTGCAGATGCTCCTTCCTGTTCTGACGCTGGCTAATAGCTGTAAAGCCGTTCCTCTTCGGTCTCCCGGATCCAGACCTGCATGAAGCCCGGCTCGCGGTTATCCCAGGCGTAATACGGAATAAATCGGCACGGTCTTCCGTTCCCGTCCCTGCCTTGAAGCGCGACAACGCCGCCTAATAGCTCCTTCCGGTATTCCGCCAGCAGTCTTTCGCGAGCCGAGAACGTCATTTCGTCATAATCTAGATCCGCATGGTCCGTCTGCTCCACGCAATAGACGATCGGGCCCCGCTGCAAGGCGATCCGCCCCTCGTTCGCCTTCACTTCCCGCCGGGAACGAACGACCTCGACGGGCATATCCAGCTCGAGTAGAATCGTATCGCCCGCCGACCAATGCCGCTCGATCGAGAGATAGCCGCGTTCTACTGAAGCTTCCTCGCCGGACAGCCGTTCTCCGCAGACTTGGACCCGATAGCCTCTGCACCATTCGGGCACGCGCATCCGAACGGCGAACGCGCCGCTCGTCTCGGGAGACACTTCCAGCTCGATTGTACCATTCCACGGGAAAGATGTCGCCTGTTTCAGCTTCACGCCGATGCCGTTATCCAACGCTAGCTCGGCCTCTCCGCGAACGTATTGATTCACGACGATTCCCCCGGAAGACCGGGCATAGACGTATTGTCCGATGGAGGGGAGGAAACGAGCCAAATTCGTCGGGCAGCAGGAGGTGTCGAACCACGGCACCCGATGATGCTCCCCTTGCGAGGCAAGCGGATTAACGTAGAAAAACCGATCGCCGGACAGAGAAATGCCCGCCAGCGCTCCGTTGTACATTTCCCGTTCGACCACGTCCGCGAATTTGCCGTCCCCGAACAGCAGGTTCATGCGATGATTCCAGAATACCATCGCAATGGCGGCGCAGGTTTCGCAATAGGCGGATTCGTTCGGCAAGTCGTAATCGTGCGTAAACCCTTCGTTGTGTCGGGAAGGTCCGATCCCTCCGGTTACGTACATATTGCGCTCGACCGTATGGGCCCATACGCGATGCAGCGCGTCGACATACGCCGGATCTCCCGAGACGCGCACGGCGTCGGCCATCCCGGAATACAGATACATGGCGCGAACCGCGTGGCCCGTAACCTTCTCGATCTCGCGAACCGGAACGTCGTCCTGGCAGTAAGCGGGCCCCCATTCCGGCTTATCCCATATCGCGCCGACGCCGCGTCCGTGCCCCCGTTCTTCCAGCAGCCAGCAAGCCAGCTTCCAATAACGCGCTTCCCCGGTCGTCCGGTACAGCTTGATCAGCGCCAGCTCGATCTCCTCATGTCCTTCTACCCAATGGCGCTTGCCCGGCCCGAACAGGCTGTCGTAATGGTCGGCCAATCGGCAAGCGACGTCGAGAAGCTGCCGCTTGCCGGTAGCTTCATAGTATGCGACAGCCGCTTCGATCAGGTGGCCTCCGTTGTACATCTCGTGCTTCTCCATGTCCGTCCACTTGCAGCCCGGAGCGGCTAACGTGTAGTAGGTGCACAAGTACCCGTCCGGCTCCTGCGCCGACGCGATGAGCCCGATGATCCGGTCGGCTTCGGCCTCCAGCTCCGCGTCCCGCTCCAGCATCAGCGAATAGGCGACCCCTTCGAGCACCTTGTACACGTCGGAATCGTTGAAATAGATGCCTTCGAACTTCCCTTCAACCTTGCCGCCCGCTTTGGCGAAATTCGCGATTCGCCCCGTCTCCTCGCATTTCAGCAAGCAGCTGGGCAAGGTTACTTGCTTCAGTACCTCCAGCCGCGGCCGCCAGAACGCATCGTCGATGGTCACTTGCGTAAAAGGCACCTCGCGCCAGTTGCGGAGCGTAGATAATGGCTGCGTCATTGCGCATTCCTCGCTTTCTTATCCCTTCAGGCCCGTCAGCGTAATGCCTTCCAGGAAGTAACGTTGTCCGATCAAAAACACGATCACGCAGGGCAAGACCACCGCCGCCGAAGCGGCCATAAGCAAATCCCACTGCGCGGTATAGGAGCCCTGGAACATCTGCAATCCCAAAGCCAACGTGAACAGCTTGTCGCTCTTCAAATAAATGAGCGGACCCATGAAATCGTTCCAAGAGCCCAAGAAGCTGAACAGGGCGACGACAATGAGAGCCGAACGGCTGAGCGGAAAAATAATGCGCCAGTAAATCTGAAAATAGGTGGCCCCGTCCACGACCGCGGCTTCGTCGAAATCCCTCGGAATCGTTAAATAGAACTGCCTGAGCAGGAATATATTAAAGATTCCCCCTCCGAAATACGCCGGTACGATCAACGGATAAAACGTATCGTAAAAGCCGAGCATCTTCCAGCCGAGAAAACTCGGAATCATCGTGACCGCGAACGGCAGCATCATGCTCGTCATCAGAATGGCGAACACCGTATCCCGGCCCTTCCACTTGATCCTCGCGAATCCGAACGCGGCAATGCTGCTCGTCGCCACCGTCCCCAGCAGTACGCTTAACACGATGATCATCGTATTCGTAAAAAAGACGTCGAACGGAAGTACCGTGAGCGCACGGCGAAAATTATCCCACTGAAACGGCGCCGGAATCCATTCGGGCGGCATCGTGAAAATTTGCGATAAATTCATCAGCGAGCTGCGCAGGAGCCAGGCGAACGGAATAATAAACAGGATCGAAACCAGGATAAGAGCGGCATATCCTCCGGCAAGCGCAAGCTTCGATTGTCTCACGGGCGCTCCCCCCCTTCGTAATGCACCCAGGACTTGGAGGTTTTAAAGACGATATACGTGAACGCCATAATAATGACGAACAAAATCCATGCCAAGGCGGATGCATAACCCATCTCGGTATCCCTAAACCCGCTTCTCCACAAATAAAACACGTAGAACAGGCTTCGGTTGTTCGGCCCGCCCTCGGTTAAGATATAAGCTTCGTTAAACACCTGGAAGGAACCGATAATCGTCATGATCGTATTGAAAAACAAAGTCGGCGTAACCATCGGTATCGTGATATGGCGCAGCTTGCTGTACCAGCCTCCCCCGTCTACGTCGATCGCCTCGTAATACGAATGGGGAATGCCGGACAGTCCGGCGAGGAAAATAATAACGGTGCTCCCGATTCCCCACAGCGTCGTCAACACGACGGACGGAATAACGCTGCCTTCCGAATAAAGCCAGTTGCTCGCGGGCAGATTGAACCAGCCCAGCAGCGAATTCAACAAGCCCAGATCCGGATTCATCAGCCACATCCAGATCATCGCCGACGCCACGGCCGGCACGATGCTCGGGAGATAGATAATGGTCCGAAACATCGCCCTTCCCTTCACGTTCATGTTGAGCAGCAGCGCAATGCCGAAGGAAACGAGAATAACGGCGGGCACCCGAAGAACAACGAAATAGAAAGTGACGCCGAGCGACTTATAGAACAACTCGTCCTCGCCCGAGAACAGCTTGGCATAGTTGTCGAAGCCGATAAAGGAGGTCTGCTCCTTAAATACGTTATAGTCCGTTAAGCTGAGCGCCAGGCTCGCGATCATCGGACCCAAGGTGAAAATGACAAAACCGAGTATAGCCGGGGCCGTGAACAGCAGCCCGTACCAAAGTCCTCTTCGCATCTCTGCCTCCAATCCCGAAGCCGTCGGAACAAGAAGATCGGCTATCCTATAGGTAAACAGAGTCGTACCGAACGATTATCGATGGAAGGATAGTCACGGGCACCTA
>JAEZZE010000137.1 GCA_023418755.1 Bacillota bacterium
GTGCTGGGGCCGTAGGCGAGAGATAAGCACGCCGAGCGGGCTTATTGGTCTGGGCTGAGGCCGTAGGCGAGAGATAAGCACGCCGAGCGGGCTTATTGGTCTGGGCTGAGGCCGTAGGCGAGAGATAAGCACGCCGAGCGGGCTTATTGGTCAGTGCTGGGGCCGGAGGCGAGAGATAAGCACGCCGAGCGGGCTTATTGGTCAGTGCTGGGGCCGGAGGCGAGAGATAAGCACGCCGAGCGGGCTTATTGGTCTGGGCTGAAGCCGGAGGCGAGAGATAAGCACGTCGCGCGGGCTTATCCTGCAAGAACTCTTCCGAGCATTGCCTTCATAAGCTCTACCTCTTGATAGACAGCAAGTCCAAGAACCTTGCCGCGATAGCGGACAAAGGTTCTTTTCTTGTATATAGGCTGATCAGGTTGGTCAGCTTGGCGTCTTCCACGTATATTCGCCGCAGCGGCCCCCGTTCTACGGCTTCTCGCGCTTCTAGAGCCGAGAGATAGGCGAGGCCGTAACCGTCGGAGACGACGCGGAGCAGTTCGTTGAAGCCGTTCATTTCAAGACCGACGCGAGGCGGGGACAGGCCGCGAAGACGGAACAGCGAGAAGAGCCGCTCGCGGGAGAAACTGCCCGGCTCGCGAAGCGCGAACGGTTCTTCGGCCAGCTCGGCCAAGGAAACGCCTTTTTCCGCAAGCCGATGTACCTTGTGAACGACGAACCACATTTCGTCCTCCAGCCACGGGATGCCCTTCAGATCGGCGTGTTCGAGTCGTTTTCCTCCCCCGATGAAGGCAATGTCCGCTTCGTAGCGCAGCAGCAGGTCGAAGGCTGCGCTCGACCCCGTCGTCGTGAACGCGACCTCGGATTTCGGGTGACTGCGCTTGAAGTCGGCGATCGGTCCGGGCAGCAGAAAGTTGGCGGGCAAATAGGTGGCGGCGATTCTCAGCGTCCCCTCCCGTCCTTGCCGGTACTCTTCCAGCATCGCTTCGATGCGCGTTTCCAACGCGAACAATCTGCCCGACTCGCTCGCGAGCCGGGCTCCGGCCTCGGTCAGGCGCACGCCTCGGCCCAATGGCGACAAGAGCCGCAGACCCAACTCCTTCTCCAGCTTCTTGATCTGAGCGGTGACGGCGGGCTGGCTGATTCTGAGCTCCTGCGCCGCCCGCGTGACGCTCCCGAGCTCCGCGGCTTTCAGGAACAAGCGCAGCGCGTGAAGATTCAGCAATTCTCCCATCCTCCTTTTTCCGATAATCCCGGAACTCCTCGAAATACCGAAATCCCGAAATCCCGAAATCCCGAAATCCCGAAATCCGAAACCAAAACCCCAAATGAACAATCCAAATTCGTTAATCATAAACAAAACTTATGATAATCAAAATATAATATATTAGATTTATAAGATTTACTCCCTTATTCTAACCTTGAAAGGAACTTGAGGGAAGGCGGGGGATGAACATGGCGACGGCGATTGTCTGCTACGATTGCGGAAAACGGCATAGGGAAGAGGATGCCGGGCATCGCTGCGCATGCGGCGGTCTGCTTGAAATCGTTCATGATTTCAAGGGAGCGGATGCGGATCGGCTGAAGCGCGTATTTCGCGAGAGGTTGTCCGAAAGGATGGGACCATATGCGAGCGGAGTGTGGCGTTATAAGGAATTAATCTGTCCGGAGCTGCCGGAGAATGCGATCGTGACCAAGTACGAGGGCAACACGGGATTGTACCGTTCCGAGCCGATCCGCCGGGCGGTCGGAATGCGCGAGGTGTGGCTGAAAGCGCAAAGCGAAAATCCGAGCGGCTCGTTCAAGGATAACGGAATGACCGTGGCGGTGTCCCATGGCCGTGCTCTGGGATACGAGCGCTTCACCTGCGCGTCGACCGGGAACACTTCGTCCTCTCTGGCGATGTACGCGGCGATGGCGGGCTGCGAATCGTTTGTTCTCGTTCCTAAGGAGCAGGTATCGATCAACAAAGTTCTCCAGACGTTGGCGTACGGGGCCGAGGTGATCGGCTTCGACGGAACCTACGACGACGGCATTCGTTTCTACGAACGGCATGGCCGGGAGCTGGGCTGGTACGTCTGCAATTCGATCAATCCTTACCGGATCGAGGGTCAAAAAAGCATCGTATACGAGTTGGCGCAAAGCTTGGATTGGCGGCTGCCGGATTGGATCGTCCTTCCGGGAGGGGCGCTCAGCAACGTTACGGCGCTCTGCAAAGGGTTGGGGGATCTGCTGAGCCTGGGATTCATCGAGCGGATGCCGAAGGTCGCCGTGGTCCAGGCGGAGGGGGCAAGCCCGTTTCATGCGATGATGGCCGAAGGAAGGCGGGAGCTCGTTCCGTTCGAGCGGCCGTCGACGATCGCCTCGGCGATGAACATCGGACATCCCCCGAGCTGGAAAAAGGCGCGCGATCTGCTTGCGGACGGCGGAGGGACGACCTGCTCGGTGACGGACGGCGAGATTCTGGAAGCGAAGAGGCTGATCGACCGAAGCGGCATCGGCTGCGAGCCGGCGTCGGCGGCGACGGTCGCGGGTTTAAGAAAGCTGGTCGCGAACGGAACGATCGGAAAGGACGAGACGGCCGCCTGCATCCTCACGGGCAATCTGCTGAAGGATACGGATATTTTGCGGACGACTCTGTGGGAAAACAAGGGGAACCGGACGATTGCGACGGAGCTGACGCCCGAATCTATGAAACGGCGGGCAAAGGCGGCGAGATAAAAAGAGATTTAGGCGGAAAATCCAGATTGCTAGGTTTATAGATTCGGATTCCGGACATACTGATGGCTAAGACGTTCCGGAACGCATAGCGCTGCACCGACGGGTGCGACAAGGAGCGGGAACTATGCGTATTAGCCATCATTTTTTTTCGGTTCATTCGGTATCCAGAGTCGTATTGTTGATCGTCGCATTAGGTTTGGGCCTGTTCGCGCTGACCGGGCGTTACGCCGCGGCCAGCGGGGGAGAGGCGATTCCCGAGGACGCCATCCGTATTCGCATTATCGCCAATTCCGACAAGAAGACGGACCAATCCGTCAAAAATAAAGTGCGCGACGAGGTCGCCGCGTACATCGAATCCTGGGGCGGCATGCCCGACAACCACGACGAGGCTTATTCGCTCATTAAACGCCATCTTGCCGACATTCAGAGCCTCGTGGACGGCAAGCTGGACGAGCTCGGCGTATCCTATCCGGGCGTCGCGGAGCTGGGAGAGGTGCCGTTTCCCGAGAAAACGTTCGAAGGGAAGTCTTACGAGGCGGGGAACTACGAAGCGCTGCGAATTACGCTGGGCAAGGGGGACGGTACGAATTGGTGGTGCGTGCTGTTTCCGCCGCTCTGCCTGACCGCGGCTACCGCGAAGGACGATCCGGGAGCCGCCTCGGAAGTCCGGACGGCGTCGCCAGCCGGGGGCGTATCCACGGACGACGCGGACGGAGAGCCCAAGGCGAAGTTCTTCCTGTGGGAGCTGCTGGAGAAGCTGTTCGCGTTCCTCGGATCCTTGTTCGGTTAAACCCAACCCGGCCCGGTGTGCTATAATAGCGGGATATAACGCCTGAAGACAAGGATGATCGGCATCATGAGCATAGAGACGAAATACTGGCCCGCGGAGCCGTCGCGGGCCGGCATCGAGGAAGCCGCCGCGGCGATCGCCGCCGGCGGCGTTGTCGCGTTCCCGACCGAGACCGTATACGGTCTCGGCGGGGACGCAAGGAGCACGGAAGCGGTAAGGAGGATCTTCGCGGCCAAGGGCCGCCCGTCCGACAATCCGCTGATCGTGCATCTGGCGCGCGGCGCAAGCGTGACCGGCCTGGCCAAGGAAGTGGGCGCCGTCGAAGCGGCGCGGATGGACGCGTTCTGGCCGGGGCCGCTCACGCTGGTGCTGCCGGCGCGAGAGGGGGCGGTGTCGCCTCTCGTGACGGCAGGGCTGGACACGGTCGCGGTGCGGGTTCCCGCGCACGAGCTGGCCCGGGAGCTGATCGAACGGGCGGGCTGCCCGGTCGCGGCCCCGAGCGCCAACCGCTCTGGCCGGCCGAGCCCGACGCTGGCGCGGCACGTACGGGAGGACCTGGACGGAAGAATCGACGGCGTGCTGGACGGCGGGGCGACTGGGGTCGGGTTGGAATCGACGGTCGTGCGCGTCGTGGACGGCGCGATTCATATTTTACGACCCGGCGGCATTACCCGGGAGCAGCTGCGCCGGGCGGCGGCAGGACTGGCGGACGTGGCGGAAGAAGCGCCGCGTGCCGAGAGCGGAGCTGCGGACGATGCGGAGACGCCGCGATCCCCGGGAGTCAAGTACGCGCATTATGCGCCGAAGGGCGAGATGCTGCTGGTTAACGGTGAAGGCGAACCGCTTCGGGCCGCCGTGCGGGAGCTGGCGAGCCAAGCCGCGATCGCGGGCCGGCGGGTGGCCGTGCTCGCCTGCTCGGAGCATGCCCCGGGCTACGCGGCGGACGCCGTATTCGATTGCGGTTCGCGCGACGTGCCGGAGAAGGCGGCGCAGGCGCTGTACGCGACGCTCCGCGAATGCGACGAGCGAGGCATCGATTATATCGTCGCGGAAGGTTATCCCGAGGACGGAATCGGCGCGGCGCTGATGAACCGTCTGCGCAAAGCGTCGGGCGGAAGGGAAATCTTCGTCTCCTGACGGAGGTCCCGCCGCATCCCCTTGCATGATCGGCGCCTTGTCCGCATATGTTGTGGAGAAGGACAAGGCGGCAAGCCAGCGTTGCGAGCGTTCGTCGCGCCGGCCGGAATGCAAGGGGGGACAAGCATGTTTGACGTGTCTGCGGCCACCGGTCAGGCGTTGACCATACTCGTCATGGCGGTCGCTCTGGGCATGGACGCGTTCTCGCTCGGAATCGGAATCGGGTTGAAGGGCGTGCGCTTGTACGACATTATGAAGCTAAGCACGCTGATCGGCATATTCCATGTGCTGATGCCGCTCGGAGGCATGTATACGGGACAATACGTAAGCGTGCTGCTGGGCGGAGTCGCCACATCGGCGGCAGGGGCGCTGCTGCTCCTGTTGGGCGGACATATGGTATATAGCTCCCTGCGCGGCGAAGCGGTCGATTCGATCAATCACCGCACGCTGTGGGGGATGCTCGTGTTCGCGTTCAGCGTCAGCATCGATTCCTTCTCCGTAGGCGTATCCCTGGGGATGTTCTCGACGCACGTGTGGCTGACCGTGCTGCTGTTCGGCCTGTTCGGAGGCTTGATGAGCGTGATGGGCCTCATGCTGGGACGAAAGGCCAGCCGGAGCCTGGGAGGATATGGCGAAGCGCTCGGCGGTGTTATTTTGTTCGGATTTGGTCTATTATTTCTTATATAAAGACATTTTTAACAACTATGCGGGCAGGGGGAGACCATGAACCGGATTTTGATCGTATGCACGGGCAACACTTGCCGCAGTCCGATGGCCGAAGCGATCTTCAAGGATCTCGCGGCGCGCAGCGGCAAGACGCTCGAAATCCGCTCCGCGGGAATCGCCGCCCCGAGCGGTTCCCCGATCTCGCCGAACGCGGCGGAGGCGCTGAAAAGACGCAAGCTGGAGCTGCCCGGCCCTTCGACGCTGCTGACTGCGGAAGAGGTGCTGTGGGCCAATCTCATTCTTACGATGACGGCGGGGCATAAGAGGGCGATTCTGGAACGTTACCCCGAAGCGCTGTCCAAGACCTACACGCTGAAAGAGTACGCCCTGCGCGGAGATCCGGTCATGGACGACGTGGCGGAGGCGGAGCGGCTGTACTCGGAATGGCAGGTCAAGCAGCTGCTCGGAGAGCCGATGACGGACGGGGAGAAGGCGCGCCTGTTCGAGCTGCAGCGGAGAATTCCGGATTTCGATATCGCTGATCCGTTCGGAGGCCCGCTGTCGCTCTACGAGCGGACGGCCGACGAGATCGAGGATATTTTAATGACGTTGATCGACAAATGGGACCACGATCGGGGCCGATCGCAAGAACGGTGATTGATTTTTCCGCCGACCTTCGGTATGATGTTCGTATAACTTCAAGGTTCCGATGTAACTGGCGACGACAAGTGGAGCATACCACGGTGGAGCATCGGAATGACGGCCGGTCGCCTGGGCGAAGAGCAGCGTGCGGAAGCGCGCTAGCTCTTTTTTGTCTTTTTCCCGCTTGAAGCTGACCGCGGCGGCGCGAGGAGGCGCTTCGCGGCAAGGTTCGACACCCGCCCGTGTTTGAGCCCGTTGGATTCAGGTATAATACCTTTAATATCTTCTGCCGAGCAAAAACGCCTTCGGCGTCCTTAGGACGGTGAACGTGTTTTTGTCGGAGACGATTCAGAAAAGGATAGCGGATTTAATGCTTTCTGAATGCGAACAACCGTGCGGTTAGGAGGTTACGGGGTATGATGACGGAGTCTGGTTCGATAGCCGACCAGGTAGAAAGGTTGATGGACGAATTGGTAAGGACGGGCAACGTCCGTCCGGGCCAGATTGTCGTGCTGGGAGTCAGCACGAGCGAGGTGCGGGGACGGCGGATCGGGACCTCGGGGGCGGAAGAGGTCGCGAGCCTGATTCACGAGGGCGTCGAGAGGGTTCGTACGCGAACCGGCGTTCACGTCGTTTGGCAATGCTGCGAGCATCTGAACCGGGCGCTCGTGACCGAGCGGCGGCTGGCCGACGCGCAGGGCTGGAACGAGGTGTCGGCGGTTCCCGTCCCGACGGCGGGCGGATCGATGGCCGCTTACGCGTACCGCCGGATGGAGGAGCCCTGCCTCGTCGAGGCGGTGCAGGTCCATGCGGGGATCGACATCGGCGAGACGCTGATCGGGATGCATCTTCGTCCCGTCGCCGTCCCGCTCAGGCCGTCCGTTCGCGAGGTCGGGCAGGCCAGAGTGAATATGGCCGCCACCCGGCCGAAGCTGATCGGGGGCGCAAGAACCGTATACGAGTTGGATGGGCGCGGGGCTTCCGCTTCGGGAGAGTCCGGAGGCAGTCCCTCGTCGCAAGCTTGCGATTAACCTTTAGCGAATGGACAAATGAACAAAATCAGGATTACAAAACGGGAGGAATCGCTATTATGTTGGAAAATCTGCGCAAACAAGATCCGGAAATCGTCGAAGCCTTGAACCTGGAGCTGAAGCGTCAACGCGACAACATCGAACTGATCGCTTCCGAAAATATCGTCAGCGAAGCCGTTCTCGAAACGATGGGCACGGTATTGACGAATAAATACGCGGAAGGCTATCCGGGCAAGCGTTACTACGGCGGCTGCGAATACGTCGACATCCCGGAGCAGATCGCCCGCGAGCGCGCCAAGGAATTGTTCGGAGCCGAGCACGCGAACGTGCAGCCCCACTCCGGAGCCCAAGCGAACCTGGCCGTCTATCTGGCCGTTCTGAAGCCGGGCGACACGGTGCTGGGCATGAACCTGGCGCACGGCGGCCACTTGACTCACGGCAACCCGGCCAACGCGTCCGGTTTGCTGTACAACTTCGTCGCTTACGGCGTGAACGACCAAACGTTCACGATCGATTACGAAGAGCTGCGCAAAGCGGCGTTCAAGCACCGTCCCCGCTTGATCGTAGCGGGCGCCTCCGCTTACCCGCGCGCGATCGACTTCGAGAAAATCGGCCAAATCGCCAATGACGTCGGCGCGCTGTTCATGGTCGACATGGCGCACATCGCGGGCCTCGTGGCCGGCGGCGAGCACCAGAATCCGGTGCCGTACGCGCACTTCGTCACGACGACGACGCACAAGACGCTTCGCGGTCCTCGCGGCGGCCTAATCCTGTGCCGCAAAGCTTGGGCGGCCGCGATCGACAAAGCGGTGTTCCCGGGCACGCAGGGCGGACCGCTGATGCATATTATCGCGGCCAAAGCGGTCGCGCTCGGCGAAGCGCTGCAGCCTTCGTTCAAGGAATACGCCCGCAACGTCGTCGTTAACGCCAAGGCTCTGGCCGACGCGCTCGTCGCGGAAGGGCTGAACATCGTATCCGGCGGCACGGACAACCACCTGATGCTGATCGACACCCGCAACCTGAACATAACGGGCAAAGAAGCCGAGCACGTGCTCGATTCCGTCGCGATCACGGTCAACAAGAACGCGATTCCGTTCGATCCGACGAGCCCGTTCATCACGAGCGGCATTCGCCTCGGCACGCCGGCAGTCACGACGCGCGGCATGGACGTCGAAGCGATGAAGACGATCGCCAAGGTGATCGCGCTGACGCTGAGAAATCCGAAGGACGAGGCGACTCTGGATCAGGCCCGCAAGATGGTCGCCGATCTGACCGCGAAATATCCTCTGTACCCTAACCTGGCTTATTGATTCGCGACCGCGTTCGCTCGCAAGAGCCTCTCCGACCGGAGAGGCTCTTTGACGTTCAGGACGAGCCGTGCATTAGCCCCGCCATGTGCTCCGCCATGTGCCCCGCCATGCACTAGCCCCCCAATCCTCGCGAAGTCGCCTCCCCGCCCAAACGCGATTCTCCGTCCCGAGGACGCCGGAATGCGCGGTTGCTCGAGCCGGACCCCTAGTTCGACAGCACTCGACCCAAATGACCGCAGTGACAAACATTGTGATACAAAGTGACACAATTAGGATTGCTGGCCTCCCGAAACCCTGCTAATTTTAGCTAAAGCGGATAAACCGTGCAAAATCGAATGTTAACGGAGGACGGAATGTTGAATATAGACAAAAAAAGGAAAATTACGAGATACGTCGTTTCCTCGACGATGGTCGTCAACGCGTTGGCCGCTCCGGTCGCGGCGTTCGCGGCGGACGAGACGGGAAGCCAGGATGCGGTGCGGTCGGCGGTACGGGAGCTGATGGACAAGTCCATCCTGGTCGGCAACGAGAAAGGCGATCTGAATTTGGAAGGGAAATTGACCCGCGTCCAGGTTGCCGCGATTCTGGCCAGATCTTTGGGCTTGGATACCGCGACAGCGCCGGTCTCCAGCTTCAGGGACGTCAGCCGGGACCACTGGGGCCTGAAGTACATAAGCGTCATGGACAAGCTGGGGGTGATGACGGGAGCGGGCGGGAGCTTCCGTCCGAATGCCGTTCTGACCAGAGAAGAGCTGGCCGTCATTCTGGTGCGGATCACGCAGACGAGCATCGTAGGCAAGGGAAATCAATTGGCGCTCAGCGACGCCGGCGACATCAGCGCCTGGGCCAAAGCCTATGTGCAAGCCGCTCTCGAGGCGGGATTGATGACGGCTCCCGGGGGCAAATTCGGCCCCAAAACCCAGGTCGATCGCCAAGAAGTGGCTTTGGTGACCTCGGCTTTCATCAAGGGGGATCATTTCGAGGCGTATAAGGAAAGCGTGAAGGCCTTGCTTGGCGAAGGAAAGAAGATTTCGAACAGCGATCCTTCGCTCTAGTCGAGGAACGGATTTCCGAGGGCGTTACCCCGCTATTTTTCCGAGGCAGGGTAACGGCCTTTCCTATTTGACGAGAAAGAACTGAGCAAGATGAACATCGTATGCTGCATGCTGACGAGAAACAATGAAGCTACCTTGGCCAGGGCCATACGGAGCGTATTGCCGCACGCGGACGAAATCGTCGTCCTGGATACGGGCTCCGCGGACGGCAGCGTCCGGATCGCACGGGAACTAGGCGCCCGCGTCTACGAGTCGGCATGGAACGACCACTTCGGGGACGCGCGGAACGTCCTGCTGAAATACGCGGCAGAGGCCGATTGGGTGCTGGCGATCGATTCGGACGAAGAGTTCGTATGGGAGGGGGCCGTCGCCCTTGGAGAATGGCTGGCCTCGCTGCCTTCGGAGCGGACGATCGTCGTTGCCGAATGCCGCCATTATGAGACGGAGGACGCCCGGTTATTGGCCGCAACCCATGTCGAGAGGCTGTTTTCGCCTAAGCATTATCGTTACGAGGGTCGCATTCATGAAACGTTGGCGGCCGTCGGCGGAGAGACCGGACGGCGGACCGCGCGCTGCCCGTTCGCTTTCTTCCGGCATTACGGGTATTCCTCCGAATTCCACGCAGCCAAAAGCATAAGAAACCTGGCGCTCTTGCGCAGGGAGCGGGAAGCCCGCCCATTCGACGGGCGGACTCGGCGCTATCTGGCGACGGAGCTGTACAACGCCGGCCAATATCTCGACAGCGTCGAATGCGCGAACGCCGCGCTTGACCTGCTGGCCGATACGAATACGTATAGCAGGGCGCAAGCGCATTACTACAAAATCATGGCCCTTCTGCGGCTGGGGCGGAGCGCGGAGGCCGAGCATGCGATTCGGGCGAGCATCGAGGAATTGCCCTCTTACGCGGACCCGTATGCCATCCGGGCGGAAATCCGGTTTGGCGAACGCCGCTGGGAAGAGGCTTATCAAGACTATGCGCTTTGGGAGCGGAAGACGGAGCGGCGATCGGAGCCCATGCCGAACCACTGCATTTCGCTCGTTGACGCTTTAAGGCACCATCGGCGAATAGCCGCCGTTAAGACGAAGAGATTCAAGGAAACGTTCGGAAAAGAGGTTCGCGACATGAAAGTGGCTTTATTGATCGTCCATCCGCAATTGGAAACCGACCGGGAGGAACTGCTGGAGCATCTTGGGTTCCATTTTAAGGGCATGGCCTGCGAGATCGGATTATGGACCAAGCCCTCCCTCGACAAGAGCGGGAGGGAGATGAAGAATTGGCAGAAACGGGACCGCGTCCGCTGGATGGCCGAACGGGAGCTCGAGCATGCCGCCGCCCGGCTGGCGGCTGCCAGTCAAGCGGATATCGTATGGATTTGGCACGCCAACGAGCGGCTTGCGTCCGAATTGAGCGAGCAAGCGATTGCGGAGGCGATTGCCCGGGAGGGAAACGTAACGGTTAAAGCCTATTCGGACCGGATAGGCTACCGCAGAACGGAGCGCCGAATCCGGTTGTCGAAATCGGCAGAATCCGTCCCGGGTTTCTCCCCGCCGCGGGCCGCCGCTTCGGAGGAGATCGTCGTGGAGAGACCTTTTATCGCGTCTTTGGACAAACGGCGCGCCTATCGCGAAATCTCCTCCCTGACCCCTCCCGTGCAACGGTTGCTGAATGCGTTCGCCTGCCAGAACTATCGCGAAGTCCTCGATATGCGCCTGCCTCCGGACGGATCGGAGGAATGGGCGACCTTTCAATTTTATCGGATTCTGGCTTTGATCAGCTTGGGCCGGATGGAAGAGGCTTCGGAGGGGATCTATAACGCGATGGAGGCCGAGCTCGACGAGCGGGAGGCGCTGGATTTCGTCTACCTCTACGGTAAGCTGGCCGCGAATGCGGAGATGGACGAGATGAAGCGGGAGGCGCTCGGCTTCTTGGACGAGACGCTGAAATCCCATCCGATCATCGAGACGACGCACGTGCGAACGACCGAATCGGATTGGTTGTCCGTCATCGCGGAGCTTCAATGGCAGACGGGGGAACGGGCGCAGGCCCTCGCTTCGTGGCGGCACAGCCTGGAAAGCTCCGGCTATTCGAACGAAAGCTGCGCCTATAAGCTTGCCGAGTCGATCTACGAGGCGCATGCGCCCGAAGGTCTCGACCGCGTATCCCGCGCCATTCTGGAGGCCTTCCCCGTCGATTCGCCGGCGGCCCGAACGTTGCTGGCCCCGGTCTTCTCCTATTTGAACATGCAGAAGTGGTCCGCGCTGTTCGCGCTTTCCAGCGAGGACCGAGATGCGGAGCCGACGGAACCGGAATCGCCTCTGGTCAGCCTGATCTTGCCCGTCTACAACGATACGGATTACTTATTCGAGAGCATTCGCGGCATTCTGGCCCAAACCTATCTGGCTCTGGAGCTCGTCGTCGTGGACGACGGCTCGGAAGAGGACGTGGCGGCCGTCGTGCGGCGGTTCGGTCATGACAGCCGGTTGAGATACTTCAGGCTGGAGAAGAACCGGGGGCTCCCGCATGCGCTGAATTACGGGCTATCGAAAGCCCGTGGCTCGCTGATGGGCTGGACTTCGGCGGACAACGGGGTCCAGCCGCGATGGCTGGAAAGAATGGTTCGGACGATCGCCGGCCACCCGCGGGCAAGCGCGGTTTTCTCCGATTATTACCACATCGACAAGGACGGTCTGGCCATCGACGCCAAACGCTTGCCCGCGTACAAATTAAACGGGCTGCAGAACGGCGGTCCGTCGTTGCTATGGCGGGCATCGGCCTACCGCAAAACCGGGGGATTCGACGAATCGCTGTTCGGCATCGAGGACCGGGACTTTACGATTCGGCTTGCCCTCGCGGGACGAATCGTACATCTGCGGGAGCCCCTGTATTATTACCGCATACGCGAAGGAAGCTTGTCCTCCAAGATCGACTCCGGTTTTGCCGGCGGCTGGCCCGAATTGCACGAGAAGCTGAAGCGGAAATGGCTTTTTCTAAGCTTCGTATAAAATCAAGGAAGTGAAGTCATGAACCGATTAGAACCTAACCCGGAAGCCGTCTTCTTGGAACAAAGCCATCAAGAGCTCCAGCTGGACGCCCTCAGGGAATTGCATCGAAGCAAGGGGCGGGAGCTTCATCGGCTCAAGCGGGCGACGGCCGAATTGGAACGCGAAGCGGCGGGGCGCCGGGATGCGGTCCGGGAGAAGCAGAGGCAGATCGAAGCGCTACGGACGCATGTCCAAAGCCTGTCCCTGATGCTGGAGGATCAAGAACCGCGGGTGTCGTACGATTCCGATTACCGGCAAAGGCGGCGATACTATATGGACGCTTCGCGCCGGATCGACCCGGCGGTCGCTTCCCCGGGCGGATTGCCCCGCACGAGCGCGGGACACAGAGGCATCATCGTCGCGCCGGACGGGCTCCGTTTCCAGAGCGAGCGAATCCCCGGCTTGCTGAAGGGGCTGGCGAAGGAAGGCTTTCTTTGTTTCGCTTTCGACGACCGCGCGGACGGATTCGTGCCGGGGTTACCCGAAGGCTACTGCGAATTCAACGACGAGGCCTTCCTGCTTAGCTGGCTCATCGAGCAAGAAATCTCGCCGACGATTTTATGTACTTGGGTGCTGCAGGCGGCCTGGTTTGATCTGCTCCCCTCCAAGACGATCTGGTACGATCTGTGCGAGCATGAGGACCAACTATGGGGAATGGACGCATCGGCGAGACTTAAACATTACGGCTTGCTTAAAGAGGCCGGACTCGTCACGTATTCGGATAAAAGGTGGAGCAAGTACGCGGCTGCCCGAAAAGACGCGATCGCGCTGGAATCCGGCGGCATCTCGCAAAGGCTTCCCGGCATAAGCGCCCTGTTGGAGGTTCGCGAACATGCGGGTTAATCGCGCGGCTTCCGGCGGACCGGCGGCGGTTCGGCGGGAAGCGGAATCCCTCCGCGGGGCTTTGGAGCATTTTCAGGAGCTGATCGAGGACCAATTTGCTTCGATGGAGAGCTGCAAGCGGACGATTGCGGACTTGGAGAAGGAAGACGCGGAAGATGAGGAGGCCATCCGGCAGCTTCGAGGGGAAATCGTTCGTATCGAAGCCGAGCTGGCGAAAGCGGATCGGCTCTTCGCTCCCCGTTACCGGGCGCAGTCCCAATATTACCGACAGTTCGTCGAGTCGCCGTTGACCGATGAAGCAAGACGGATTATCGAAATCGTGCAAGGCGAGGGTTACCGCGGAATCGTCGTCTACCCGATCGCCGTGCGTTGGGAGCCGCTGCAACGCCCGCAGCAGCTGCTGACCGAATTCGCTAGGAAAGGGTATCTATGCTTCTTCTGCGATCCCGCCGACGAATTCGGCCTGACGGAGCAGGAGCGAGGGCTCTACGTCGTATCGAGGCCGGAGCATTTGCTGCAAGCTTTGCAGACGTATCATGTTCTCGTTCTGAACACGTTCCTAATGCAAAACCCGTGGATGGACCATCTTCCCCACAAAACGATATGGTACGACGTGCTGGATCGGGTCGATTTTTTCAGCCTGTACGATCGCAATATGCTGGCCAAGCATTACGAGGTGCTGCATGCGGCCGACTTGGTTACGTATTCGGCCAGGCGGTTATCCGAGTACGTCGCGGACAGGCAGGACGCCGTCTACTTGCCGAATGCCGTAAGGCCGGAGGACTTTCAATCCGATTCGGACGGGAAGCCCGAGGTACCGGAAGAGCTGGGACCGATCGTCGCGAAAAACCGTAAAATCGTCGGGTATTACGGGGCGATCGAGGAATGGTTCGACTCGCGGCTGGTTATCGGACTGGCCAACGATCCGGAGATCGAAATCGTGTTGATCGGACATTGCGGCATCCCCCGGGAGCCGTTCCCGGACAACGTCCATTTTCTCGGACCGAAGCCGTATGCGCGGCTGAAGGAGTATGCCGCGCATTTCGACGCGCTGATGATCCCCTTTATCGTGAACGACCTGACGGATTCGGTCTCGCCGGTGAAATTTTTCGAATATTGCGCCCTCGGCAAGCCCGTCCTGTCGACGCCGATCGCCGAGGTCCTCCCCTATGCCGGCCCGGGGATCGCGATCGTCCGACCCGGGGAGAGCTTCGCGCTCGACGATTCCTTCTGGCGATTGTCCCCGGATGCGGAAGCGCGCTTGCGTTCGATCGCCCGGTCCAATCAGTGGAAGACGAGGGCCGACGACATCGAGCGGGAGCTCGAATCCAGACCGGGCTGTCTCAAGGTGCTGGCCAATCGCCCCCACGACAGGCATGTCAGCGTATTTACCGCGACGTTCTTCGATTACGACGGAGAAGATTATTATACGGGCGGGGCGGAAAGGTACCTTGTCGACCTTCACGAAGTCTGCGAAGAGCTCGGCTTGCGGCTGGACCTGTACCAGTACGGCAATTACGCCTGGTATCGCAAATACCGCAACATCGACGTGTATAGTCTCGGCCACGAAACGCTGGATATCGGAGAATTCTCGATGGAGCGCCTTAACGCCTTTAACCGGCGTTATTTGTACGCCGCGGAAGAAAAGTCGATGCTTCATTTCTACTCGGCCTTTTTCCAGGCGTTCCCGAACGTCGCTCATCCGAGCATCGGGATCAGCCACGGCGTGGCTTGGGATAACCGGGGAAGCGACTACGAGAACGGGGAACAATTCTGGCATTACAACGAACGCTTTATTCGCAGCGCGGAGCGTCTTCAGAAGGTCGTGTCCGTGGATACGAACACGGCGAACTGGTTTCAGACCGTCTCTTATCGAACGGGGCAGCAGATGCTGACGATTCCGAATTACGTCGATCCGAACGAGTTCTTCCCCGCGGCCGGGAAGCAAGACGGCAAGATTCGCATCGTCTATCCCCGGAGGCTGTACGAAGCGAGAGGGTTATATCTGACGCTGGCCGCGGCGGACCGGATTCTGGAACGGTATCCCCGGACCGAATTCCATTTCGTCGGGAAGGGCTTCGAGGAAGACGTCGGGAAGATCCGCCGGGCGATGGAGCGTTGGCCCGATCGCATCTTTTGTTATCATCGCGAACCGGACGAGATGCATGAGGTCTACAAGGAGGCGGATATCGTCTTGATTCCGACTCTGTACAGCGAGGGCACGAGCCTCTCCTGCCTGGAGGCGTGCGCGACGGGCAATGCCGTCATCGCGACGAGGATCGGAGGCTTAACGGACATCATCATCGACCGGTTCAACGGACTTCTCGTCAGTCCGAACGCGAAGTCGCTGGAGGAAGCGATCGTCGAATGCGTGGAGAACCCGGAATTGCGCCGCCGCCTGGGAGAGAACGCTCTTCAAGTCTCGCAGGCTTTCAATAAGGCGGTCTGGAAGGAACGTTGGAAAAAGGTGATTCGGGACGCTCTAGGGACCGAGGAGCCTGAAGACGGAAGCGGGACGGAGGCCGGGAAGCGGCCGCCGGGAGAAATCGAATTCCGTCTGGGTCCCGGCGCAAGAGAAGAAGATTGGCTGCCCGAAGCGGCGAGCTGTCTGAAAAAAGGAATGGCCGTATTCGTTCGGGGTCACGGCGGCCAGCGGCCGGAGAGCAGCTTCGGCAGGCTGCAGTGGATCTCCGAGGAGACGGAATTGAGCTTTCAACCGATCCTGGCAAGGTTCGACTAAGGAAGAAGGGATAAGGCGATGTCCTTCGCAATACTGAGCTTTGCTTTTTTCGTATGGCATTTGGCCTGGAATACGGTATTGAATCAGGCCCGCGGCTTGAACCGGCTCTCCGCCGAGCAAGCGACGATATCGGCGGTAGCCGGAATGCTTCTCCAGTCGATCGCCGGATGGAGCGTCTGGGCGGCGATCGCCCTAACCTTCCTGGCCAGCTTGGCTTATTACGCCAATCTGGTCCATATCCGTTTTTTCGGCCATGCGATTCCGCTTCCGCAAATCAAACAATTTCTATTGTCCGCG
>JAEZZE010000138.1 GCA_023418755.1 Bacillota bacterium
GTCCCATCCAGTTGTAATAGACGTCCGGCAGGCCGGCGGCAAACACGAAGCCGGCTTTGTCCGTGCCGTCGCTCACCTTTTTGGAAAACTCGACGAACTGCTCGAAGTTTTGCGGCACCTGGTTCTCAAGGCCGACTTCCTTCAAAATTTCGTTATTGGCATAAATCGTGAAGAAACCGCCCACATCGAGAGGAATCTGGTGCAGATCGCCTACCTTCAACGATTTGACCACGTCGCTCTGCTGGGAATCGTTCGCCCAGTTTCTAACGTCGGATTCGCGGACCAGAGATTCATTGAAAGCGGTTCCAATGAACTTGCTCTTAAAATCGTCCGTGACCTTGTCGTTCATGTTGACCAACGCGTTTTCGAAGCCGAGGCCGCGCGTGGCCCACCAGTGAATGACGTCGGGAAGATCGCCCGAGTTGGCCGCCCCGATTACCTTTTGACGATAGGTGTCGTCGGGAGAGAACGCTTCTACTTTGACGGAAATGCCCGTTTTTTCTTTGAACTTCTCGGCAGCCGCTTCAAAACCCGGAGCCATCGCGATTTTCCATGTCCACAGGGTCAATTCCTTGGTTTCTCCGCCGGACTTGCTTGCGGAAGACGTTTCCTTGGAGCCGGACGCCGGCGCCGAAGACGCTCCTTCGTTGCCCTTGCCCGAACATCCGGCAAGGACCGTCATTGCCGCGAGGCATGCCATAAGTACCGTTAACACTCTCTGTCTCATCGTAAACCTCCCAAATATTTTGTTATGCATAGATATCAAACAGGTTAACGCGCTTTTAATTTGTCATATCATGATTGCCATTCGCGCCTAGTGTTTGATGTGTCATATTATCCCACCCTCACATTTGATATGTCAATAGCTATTGGAATATTTTAAAAAAGCGACAAAAGGCGGCTTTCTCCCCCTGTCCCTCTATCTCCCCGTCTCTTCGATTGACTTTAGGGCCCCATTTGATATACTATTTACGATATGCTAATAAGAAATAAGCCTTCGAGGAGCTTAACATGCGACCCAGTTCATCCAAATTGTTATATCAAGTAATAATCGATGATGTTCTATCGACCATCGAAAAAAAACAGTTTAGTTACGACAAGCCGATCTGTACGGAAAAAAGCCTTTCGGAGCGATACGGGGTCAGCCGCATTACTTCCAAACGCGCGATCGACGAGCTCGAGAACGCGGGCATCCTGTACCGGAAGCGCGGCGTGGGCAGCTTCGTGCGCCGGAGTAATCCGGCCGAGGACGGCGAAGCAAGCCGCCCCTCTCCCGGCATGCTGCCGGGCAAGCTCATCCCGTTCGTCCTCCCTTTCGCGATTACGCAAGGGGGAATTCTGCGAACGATCGAGGTGGCGACCCGGCATCTGTCCGAGCACGGCTGGCATCTCTCGATCCATGTTTGCGAGCCGAAAGAAGAGCAAGAACGCAATCTGCTGCTGAGACTGCTCAACCAGAACGTGGACGGCCTCATTTTCTATCCGTCCACCAAGGAGCTGCATCGGGACATCCTGCAAAGGTTCACGGATCGCGGTAAACGCGTCATTATTCTGGATAAGCCGCACGACATCGACTACTTGAGCAGCATCGTGTGCGACAACTTTAACGGCGCCTATATGCTGACGCAACATTTGATCGATTACGGCCACCGGAATATCGCGTACCTGTCGCGCTTCTCCTCCGCCGACGTAACCAGTATCCGCGACCGATACGAGGGATTCAGCCAATGCATGTCCGATAACGGCCTGGAGCCGAATCCCGAGTTTATCCGCATGAACCTCAGCTCCGACTACCACATGCTTAAGCACGTCATCAACACGCTCTTCAAGTCGGGCGTTACCGCCATCGAATGCGAGAACGACGAGGTCGCCTTCAACGTTTACATGTGCTGCCGAAGTTTGTCCATTCAAGTCCCCGCGCAAATGAACATCGCCGGCTTCGACAACATCGAATGGGCGGTGACGGGAAGCGCCCAAATTACGACCGTCGACCAGAACTTCGCGAAGATCGGCGAAACGATGGCGGAAATGCTGCTGTCCGAGGACGGCGACCCGTCGGCCAAAGTAATTCCCGTCGACCTGATTCCGCGCACCTCGACCAGTCCGATCGTCAACTAATAATGAGGCAAGGGGATGATTGCGATCAATCCGATTCTTATCCGGGACATTCGAGTCATTAATACGAATCCGAGCGGAGCCAATCTTACCGTGGTCAAGGTCGAGACTACCGAGCCGGGGTTATACGGCTTGGGCTGCGCCACCTTCACCTATCGTTACAAGGCCGTTACGCTCGTCGTCGAGGAGTACCTGAAGCCGCTGCTTGTCGGCAGGCCCGCGGCCGACATCGAGGACCTTTGGCACCTGATGAATGGCAACGCTTACTGGCGCAACGGTCCGATCAGCAACAACGCCATATCCGGCGTGGATATGGCGTTGTGGGATATTAAAGGCAAGCTGGCCGGCATGCCGGTGTACGATTTGCTGGGCGGAAAATCGAGACAGGGCGTCGCCGTCTACCGTCATGCGGACGGCTCGACGCTGGACGAGGTCGTCGAGAACGTCCAGCGTTTCCGGGAGCAGGGCGTTCGGCATATCCGCATCCAATTCGGGGGCTACGGCGGCAAGGCAAGCGCGCTGAATACGCCGCCAGACTCTCCGGACGGCATCTACTACTGTCCCGATCAGTACATTGAAAATACGTTGAAGCTGTTCGATCACGTTCGCTCCAAGACAGGCTACGGGATCGAGCTGCTTCACGACTCGCACGAACGGATCGCGCCGATCGAAGCGGTGCGCTTGGCGAAAGCCTTGGAGCCCTATCGTCCTTATTTTCTGGAAGATTTGCTGTCCCCCGAGCAGGATTATTGGTACGAGACGCTGCGCCAGCAAAGCGCGACTCCGATCGCCATCGGAGAGCTGTTCAACAATCCGCAAGAATGGACGCACTTGATCGCCAAACGTCTGATCGACTTTATCCGCGTGCATATTACCCAGTTCGGCGGTCTGACCCCGTCGCGCAAGCTGGCCGTCTTTTGCGAGCAATTCGGCGTGAAGACGGCGTGGCACGGCCCTGGCGACGTATCGCCGGTCGGTCACGCCGGCAACATTCACCTTGACCTGAACGCCCACAATTTCGGCATTCAGGAATGGTCCGGGCTCGACGAGCGGCTGCAGGAGGTTTTCCCCGGCTGCCCGCAATTGAAGCACGGCTACGTCTACGCCAACGGCAAGCCGGGCTTTGGCATCGATATCGACGAGAAGCTGGCCGCGCGCTATCCTTGCGACGACTCGGTCACGCGGTGGACGCAGACCCGCCTTCCGGATGGAACGTACAATTACGCCTGAAAAGGGGATAATTCATGATCCGTAAAACCGCATTGATCGTCGGCGACGTTTCGGCTCTTAATCGCGCGATCGCGCTGGCCCTGGCCCGCGACGGTTGCGATATCGTCCTTGCCTGCCAGGAACCTGCGAACGAAGCCGAACGGCTTCGCGCGGAAGTCGAGCGGATCGGTTCGCGCGCCCGCGTCGTTCGGGCAGCGCTCGACGCGCCCGAAACGCCCGAGCGCGTCGTCGGCGAAATACCGGATTTGGCGCTGACGGTTTGGAGTACCGGCCGCCCTCCGGCCGGACGGCTCGCCGACACCGAAGCCGAGGAGCTCGATCGCTTATATGCTCTGCATTATCGCAGCGCGATTCTGTTTACGAAGGCATCGGCCAACGCCATGATCGGGACGGGCACCGAAGGCTGCATCCTGTTCGTCACCTCCCATCACGCTCTGCGGGCCTATGCCGATAACGTGATGGCCGGCTCCTATTCGGCCGCCCTGCACCGCACCGCGGAATCGCTGGCGATGCAATTGGCTCCCGAACGCATTCGCCTTAACTGCGTCGCCGCCGGCGAGACGCTTCCCTCCTCTTCGGAAGGAGCGGATTTCGACGAACAAATTCCGCTCGGATACGGAAGAGACGAAGACATTGCCGACGCCGCGGCCTTTCTGTGCTCCGAGCGGGCGCGCTACATTACCGGGGCCGTTCTGAAGGTCGACGGCGGCTTGACGCTGCCCGGCATGCCCGAGCACGGAAGAGGCTCGGGCTGGAACCGCCCGCTCGCGGCTCCCGGTCTCTCCCGTCCGTCCTAACGTTGATAAAGTTGAATTCCTTTGAAAGCAAGGGGCTGTCCCATAAGTAAGGGCGTGCAAGATGATCGATGCAAGCAAAAACGTCTTCGGCGCCCTTTGGGCGGAGAACACGTTTTTGTCGGAGACGATTCGGGAAAGAACAACAGATTTTGTTCTTTCAGAATCGTAAAAAGAGAAACATCTATCTCCTGAAGACTGCCTCATACGGTCCTGAAATGACCCTGCGACGGGT
>JAEZZE010000141.1 GCA_023418755.1 Bacillota bacterium
CGAAATCATTATCCTGAAAGGCCATAACGTTCAGTACGGGGCTCCGGTCGAGACGATGGTGTACTTGGGCGGAGGCAAACCGATCGAGGTCGGCTACGCCAACGAGGGCAAGGCGTTCCATATCGAGGAGGCGATCGGCCCGAACACCGCGGCCGTTCTCTACGTGAAATCCCACCACTGCGTGCAAAAAAACATGATCTCCGTAGAGGAAGCCTGGGAGGTCGCGCAACGCGCCGGAGTTCCGCTGATCGTGGACGCGGCGGCCGAAGAGGATTTGCAGAAGTACGTACGCTGCTCGGATCTCGCCATCTACAGCGGCTCCAAGGCGATCGAGGGGCCGACGTCCGGCATCGTGGGCGGCAAGCGCCAATACGTCGAATGGCTGAAGGCGCAGCTTCACGGCATCGGCCGCAGCATGAAGGTCGGCAAGGAGTCCGTCTTCGGCCTGCTGCAGGCTTTGGACGAATATGTCGGCCGCAAAGACAATAGCGAGCAGGAGAAAGCGGCGCTGCAAGCGCTGATGCCGCTGAACGACATTCCGGGCGTGCACGTGTCGATCGTGCAGGACGAAGCCGGGCGGGCGATTTACCGCGCCCGCGTGAAGATAGACACTTCCGCGTCGGGCACGGATGCCGGACAAGTCGTCGCGGGGCTGCAGGGCGGCGACATCGCCGTCTATACCCGGGACTACGGCGCGAAACAGGGCTATTTCGATATCGATCCCCGCCCGCTTCAAGGCGATGATATCGAGGTCATCTCCTCCAGAATTCGCGAGCTTACGGGAGGACTCTAATATGGCGAACTTAACCGAACGCTTGTACAAAAACCGCGTCGCCCTTAACGTGCTGGCCAAAGATATCGACAACGCCAAGGAGGTATTCGAAGCGGCCGAAGGCCACGTTCTCGTCGGCGTGCTGTCCAAGGCGTATCCGAACGCGGAAGAGGCGGCCGCCGCGATGAAGCGTTACGGAGAGGCGATCGACGACGCCGTGTCGATCGGCCTGGGCGCGGGCGACAATCGCCAAGCGGCGGTCGTCGCGGAGATCGCGAAGAGCTATGCGGGAAGCCACGTCAACCAGGTGTTTCCGGCGGTCGGCGCCACGCGCTCCAACCTTGCCGGACGCGACGGCTGGATTAACGCGCTTGTCTCGCCGACCGGCCGTCCCGGCTTCGTCAACGTCTCCACGGGACCGCTCAGCGCGGCTCAAGCGGAGCAGGCGATCGTCCCGGTCAAGGCCGCGATCGCGCTCGTGCGCGATATGGGCGGCAATGCGCTCAAATACTTCCCGATGAACGGGCTAAGCCGGGTGGACGAGCTGGAAGCCGTCGCCCTCGCCTGCGGCGAGGAAGGTTTCGCCCTGGAACCGACCGGCGGCATCGAGATGGACAACTTCGAGCGGGTTTTGAAAATCTGTCTGGACGCCGGAGTGCCGCAAGTGATTCCGCACGTTTACTCCTCGATCATCGACAAGGAAACGGGCAAGACGAATATCGCCGACGTGAAAGAGCTGTTGGGCGTCGCGAAGAGGTTGGTGGACGGGGCCGATGGGTAAACGGATCGCGGCTTTCGGAGAAGTGATGATGCGCCTGCAGGCGCCGGGATACGAGCTTTTGTCGCAGGCAAGCACGCTCGGCTATTCTTTCTCGGGTACGGGCGTGAACGTGATCTCCGCCCTGTCGCGCTTCGGGCACGACGGCTTCCTCGTCACCCGGCTCCCGGACAACCCGCTGGGCGACGCCGCGGCGGCGAATTTGCGCAAGCTGGGAGTCTCGCTGACCTTCGCGGTTCGGGGCGGCAGCTTCATCGGCATGTATTTCCTCGAGAACGGCTTCGGCGCGCGGCCGAGCCGCGTCACCTATACGAACCGGCTGGAGAGCAGCTTCAATACGGCTCCGGAGGACGCCTACGATTTCGATGGAATCGCCGAACGGTTGGATGCGGTCCACTTCTGCGGCATTACGCTGGCGATGAACGACGCCGTTCGAAGCCATATGCTGCGTTTCGCGGAAGCGATGAAGGCTCGCGGCGGACTCGTGGCGTTCGATTGCAATTACCGCCCTTCCCTCTGGGGAGATGGCGGATACGGCAAGGCGAAGCCTTTTTACGAGAAAATGCTGGGGCTGGCGGACATCGCGATGATGAACGAGAAGGACGCGATGCACGTGCTCGGGATGCCTGCCCGGGGGACGACGCGCGAAGAGCGGTTGGAGGAGCTTGTGCCGGAGGTAGCAAGCCGTTACGGCATCTCCGCGGTTGCGGGAACGCATCGTTCCGTGAACGGGGACAACACCCATTCTCTGCGCGGTTACTTGTACAAGGACGGCAGCTTCCGTTATTCCGATACGCTGACGTTCGCCGTTTATGATAGAATTGGTGCTGGAGACGCCTACGCGAGCGGCATTCTGCACGGAGAGCTGTCCGGCTTCGAGCCGGAACGGACGGTCCGTTACGCGGCCGCGGCGGCCATGCTGGCGCATACGACCTACGGGGACACGCCGATGGCCTCGGAACGGGAAATCGCGCGGGCGATGACGCAGACGGCAAGCGACGTAGAGAGGTAGGAATTTTCCGCTATGGCCTTATCCCGGAACCAGAAACCGCTATACCGGCAAATTAAAAATATTATTAAAGATCGCATTCTGCACGGCGTCTATCCGCTAGGGGAACTGATCCCGTCGGAGCCGCATCTGGAGCAGGAATTCGGGGTCAGCAAAATTACGGTGCGCGGCGCGGTTCAGGAGCTCGTGCAGGAGGGCTATCTGGAGAAGGGCAGCGGCAAGGGCACCAAGGTGCTTCGCAACACG
Organism: Bacillota bacterium; assembly: GCA_023418755.1. Classification (GTDB taxonomy): domain Bacteria; phylum Bacillota; class Bacilli; order Paenibacillales; family Paenibacillaceae; genus Cohnella. Next base: position 2,806 of record JAEZZE010000141.1, read on the forward strand.
TCCACCTCCAGACTGTCGAAGCAGAAGAGCTTCACCGAAATCCTAGTCGAGGACGGACGTCGCATCCGCAAGCGGCTGCTTCGGGCGGAGACGATCCGTACCGAAGAAGGCTCCGAGCCCTATCGGTTGTTCGGGGAACAGTGCGTATGCATCGAGCGTCTGTATTACCTTGACGATGCGCCCTATATCCATTACACGCACTATTTGACTTCGCGCACGGGCGACGCGGCGGCCTTCGATCTGGGCGAGCTGTCGCTGTACGGCCTGCTCGAGGAGCAGGAGATCGCGCTCTCGAATTTCCGCGACCATTTCGAGGTCGCCCTCGCTCCCGCCAGCGTCGCCGAGCTGCTGGAGCTGGAGCCCGGCGCGCATCTGCTGCGGCGCTTGCGCTACTCCCGCGAGCCGTCCGGCGACGTCGCCGAATACAGCGTCGGCTATTACAACACGGCGCTTCAGCCATATTTGGTCAACTACGAGGCTTGATTCGGGCCGGGGATTTGCCCGTTTTGGGCATGATCGCCCGCTTTAACGGTCTGGCAGACCGTTATTTGCCCGTTTCGGGCATGATCGCCCGCTTTAGCGGTCTGGCAGGCCGTTATTTGCCCGGTTCGGGCCCGATTCTTGCATGATCGCCCACTTTAACAGCCTGACAGACCGTTATTTGCTCGCTTCAGGCATGATTGCCCACTCTAACGGTCTGGCAGACCGTTATTTGCCCGTTTTGGGCATGATTGCCCACTTTAACGGTCTGGCAGAACGTTATTTGCCCGTTTTGGGCATGATTGGCCCCATTAACGGTCTGGCAGGCCGTTATTTGCCCGGTTCGGGCGTGATTGGCCCCTTTAACGGTCTGGCAGGCCGCTATTTGCCCGTTTCGGGCCCCATCGCCCGCTTTAACGGTCTGGCAGAACGTTATTTGCCCGATTCTTGCATGATCGTCCACTTTAACAGCCTGGCAGACCGTTATTTGCCCGTTTCGGGCCCGATCGCCCGCTTTAACGGCCTTGCGGAACGTTATGGCCCCCCTCCAAAACCATCCATCCATGCAGAAGGGGCCACATCTCAAAGATGAGCCCCCTTGCCATAACCTTCTAAGCTTTAACTTTCTCGATCTCCTCGATTTTTGCGGCTATTGCTTCGGACAGCTCCTGAGCCGTTTTCGGCACGAACGACTTGAGAATCGAGTTGATCATCGGGCTCATCGCGCCTTTGGCCGTAATGTCCAGGTAGCCGGTCATTTTCGACCTGTTGTCGCCCGCGGCCTCCGCCTCGAAAAATCCGATGCCTCCGAAGTTTTCGGACAGCCCCGTCAGGTCGAACTTCACCTTCGTCGGCTCGATCCACTCCTTGATGTCGATCTTCAGCTTGACCGTTTTCTTCATAAAGCCGAGATCGCCTTTGAAAGCCCATGTGGATTGCCGGTCGCTCAGAATTTCGTGCTCAATATAACCGGGGACAAGCGGGGCCCACTTGTTCATATCGCTGACGAAATCCCATATCCTATCGATTGCGACCGGAAGCTCTATGGTATGATTTCCGTTCGGCATAATGGCTCAACTCCTTTTCCTCGTCTGAACGGTCAGACTCCCTCGCTATTCCTAGTCGACGATAAGACTCTTTCTCGCTTGTTCTCTTTCCACGGTCAGATTCCCTCACTATTCCTCGTCCGACGATCAAATTCTACCTCAATTGTTCTCCTCCGGCCTCAAGCGATCGATCCGCCTTTGTTCGCCTGCATATACGGGATAACGTATTTCATGCCGAGAAACAAGCTGGTCGGATTGATGTTCATAACCTTGTTCCACTGCTCAATCGTCGTCTCTCGGAAGTCCGGCCGCCAGCGAAACGCCCCTTTGTTGATGAAAACGTCCGCTTTGCCGTACTGGCCGACGGTCGCGTTTTCGCGACCTGCTTCCACTCTTCCTAGGAGGCTACGTAATGCGCGCAAGCCATTCCTTGCCCTCCTTCCGTTTCGATCTCCCTTGAGGACATTTGCACGGCCGTCTCGTTGATGTCGGTAGCGACGACGCTTGCGCCTTCTCTCGAACATCAGAGCCTCCTCCTCCTCATCCTCCCCTCCTCCTCGCGCCCATACCGCTGCCCGTACCCGTTACGATTGCTCCTTTATTGGCCAGTACTCCCATGTTTACGCATCTTCTTTGCTTGTCATGCTGCTTGTAATTTGAATCGCGAATGGCTAGTCATGAAATCCGATATTGAAACGCTTTTCTTAAAATCGGATAGGAGGCTACCCATTAATTGAGTAGCCGACCTTCCACACCACCGTGCATACCGTTCGGTACACGGCGGTTCAACCGCTTGAGTGCAACTGACGTAGACGCTCGTACTGGGCAGGGAAG
>JAEZZE010000144.1 GCA_023418755.1 Bacillota bacterium
GTACAGCACGGCAAAGCCGAGCAATCCCGCCATCAGGAGCAACTTGAAAGTATCCCTGCGCATATGCGCATCTCCTTTCTATTTTTGCGGAGCATCCGCTTTGATCGCCTTTTCGTCGGCCCAATAAATTTCCGAGATGACTTTCGCCAGCGCGTCAGCCGTCCGGTAGCATTCCTCGAGCGTATTGTCGACGCCGCCGATTTCGATCAGCACGCTCCCGGGCGCAACCGACTGGTTGTACTCCCCGTTGCCGTTGGCCGCCGTCTTGCCCCACACGCCCCGCGACAAGCCGGGATATTGCTTCTCCAGCCGCTCGTGGATGCGATTGGCGAAATCCTCGTTCTCGCGCCAGTTCGGATTGCGATGCCCGATAATGAAGTACACCTGCGCGAAATCCTTGCCTTCGATCGTCGCCGTCGTCTTCGATCGTCTCTGCGAATCCCGGTGGATGTCGAAAAACAATTTCAAGTCATCGTTGTCTGCCATCGCCTGGCGCACGGTCTGCAGAGAATATTTGTACGAATAATTCCAATTATAGCCCTGAACCGACGTCGGATAATCCTTGGGCGAGTGCAAAGCGCCGATTCCCCGTTTTTCGAGCTGGCCGGCGAGTCTCTTGCCAACCAAGGTGACGTTGATTTTGCCCGAATTCGGATCCTTCGTTCCTTCCTTAAGCTCCGGATAATACGACTCGCGATTGTGCGAATGGTAGATAAATGCGACTTTGCGTCCCTCGGTAGAGGGTTCGCCGGCCGGAGAAGGCTTGTCCCCATCGCCGGGCGCGGGAGATGCCGGAGCCGATTGCTCGGGATCGGGATCCGTCTTCGGGTAGCGGTCGGGATCCTGCTCCCCCAGATCGACAGCCGGATCACCCTCGGCGAGCGGACCGTGATCTTCGGGAGCCTCCGGCGACCCGGAACCCGGCCTCAACAGCACGGAACGGTCGCGGTCCATGCCCGGAAGCTCCAGAGCGAGCAGGCTCTTCGGATTGTCGGGATTCATGTCGGTCATGAACCTCAGCAGAAACGAAGCCATGCGTCCCGTCTCGAAAGGCGAATTCGCCGAGGCTTCCATATGCGGAATCTCCATCGCCAGCAAAGATTCGAAGAATTGACCCGACAGAGAAGCGGCCATCCCTTTCATCGATTGCGCGGGAGATACGGCCAGCTTGTTCTGCAGCAAGCCGCCGACCCCCAGCAAGACAAACAGCGTCATCGAACCGGCGCTTAGCAGAAAAAAGGCGCGTCCGGTAACGAGAATTTTGCGCCATTTGACGCGCATTGCGGACCAATCCGCCGATACGTTCCTACGTCTCATGTTGCTCTACCTCCCGGTGCCTCCGTCTTGCGGAGGCGCCTTCTCTTTTTTCCCCAGGTACCTCATCCTATGAGACAAACGGGAATGATAGAACCGGAAGGTTGATAGAATGAGAGAGGAGCCGCTCCGGCCTGCGGAGCGGCTCCTTCGGGGAGCGTAGGCGCTTTAATGCGTATAGGCGGCCACGTTATCGGTATCGACCGCCTCGTGGAGAGCGGCGTTTAAGCCGCTGGCGATGACGTTGGCGATGTCCTCGATAAACTTGTCGATCTCCTTGGGCGTAACGAGCAGATCGTGGCCCAGCGGACTAAGCACCTCGCGAACAAGCTGAAGCCGCTCGTTATCGGCCATTTTGCCGAAGATGCCGAACATCGGGTCGGTGTTATCCGTATGCTGCTTCATGTGCTCGAATACCATATCCATCGTGTTGTTGACGATCGTCGAAGCGTACACGACGGTCGGAACTCCGATGCCGATACACGGCACGCCGAGAATTTCTTTGGTCAAGCCTTTGCGCTTGTTGCCGATGCCGGAGCCCGGATGAATGCCCGTATCGGCGATCTGGATCGTCGTGTTGACCCGGTCCAGCGATTTGGAGGCAAGCGCGTCGATAGCGATGATCAGATCCGGCTTCGCCCTCTCCGCGATGCCTTGCACGATGTCGCTAGACTCGATGCCCGTCGTGCCCAGCACCCCCGGCGCCACGGCGCTGACGGGCCGATATCCCGGGCTTACCTGATCCGGCATCAATTCGAAAAAATGCCGCGTCACCATCATGTTTTCCACGACGATCGGCCCCAGCGCATCCGGCGTTACGTTCCAGTTGCCAAGCCCGACGACGAGCACGCTATGCTGGGGGGTAATGCCGATCCGCTTCAGGAACGCCTCGAATTCCTTCGCCATTGCGGTCGCCACCTTATCCTGCAGCTCCGTGTCGCCCTGTCTCATGCCCGGCACCTCGAGCGTGACGTAGTGCCCGACCATTTTGCCGATCCGCTGCGCGGCCTGGTCGTTCTCGATTTCCATCCGGGTGACGGTAATGCCGTCGTTGGTCTCCGTCTCGGACCGCAGTCCGGGAATGTCGGGCGATTCCTGCCCTTCCGAAGCGATCTCCTTGGCCTCCAGAGCCAGGTCGGTGCGTATGTTGTACAGCGATAAATCTTTGTCCATCGGTTGAAATAAGCCCCTTTCGCTTGCGGATTGAGGTGGGAAATCAGCTTGCTTTTTGCCCCCTTGCATGATAGAATGTTACAAGTTGTGTGGAGAAATACTTTCTGTTTGATCTGGAGGTGAAAAGAATGCCAAACATCAAATCCGCCATCAAACGTACCAAAACGAACGAAGCACGCCGCCTGCGCAACGCTTCGGCTAAATCCGCTCTCCGTACGGCCGTTAAACAAGCCGACGCCGCGGTCGTAGGAACGGATGTGAACGCTGCTCAAGCAGCTTACGGCGTGGCACAGAAGAAGCTGGACAAAGCGGCAACCAAAGGCCTCATTCACAAAAATGCAGCCGCTCGCAAAAAGTCCCGCCTGGCCAAAAAACTCAACGCATTGTCCGCGCAAGCGTAAGCTGCGCCTGACGCATATGCGGCGGGCCGCTAACCGGCGGCAGCCATCAAAGAGCCATCCCCGGCAGGATCGTCCTGCTTGTAGGATGGCTCTTTTGGTTTGTTTTCATGTTATCATGGCTGCAACTGCCGGTAATCCCGCTTCCTGTACTCCTCCGAAGCTTCAGCTTGCCCCCCGGGAACCGGTCCGAAGCAGAAACAGCTCGAGACCGAGCGCCTTGTCGACTTTCCCCGATTTCATCGCGTAATCCAGTTCCGCCAGCTCGCCGAGCAGCGAAGCGAGCCGTTCCAGGCTGAACTTGCGCGCCTGTTCCGCGGTCACCTTCGCCGCGTAAGGATGAAGCCCGATCTGGGAAGCCATCTGTTGCGGAGAGTAGCCTTGCCCTCCTAATTCCTTCGCGTAGAGCATATTGCGAAATTGGCGGACGAGCAGCGCCGTCAGCTTGATCGGCTCCTCCCGCTGCTTCAGCAAATCGTGATACAGCGCGATCGCTTCCGACGTGCGCAGCGCGGCCAGCTCCTCCGTCAGCTTGAACACGTTTTGCTCCGTCGCCATCGGCACGAGCGTACGTATCGATTCGAGCGCAATCGCTCCTCCCTGTCCCGCGTGCAGGCACAGCTTGTCCGTCTCCGCGGCCAGCGCGTGCATGTCGGTACCTACGCGGCGCAGCAGCTCCTCCGCGACGGCGCCGTCCATCGAGCGTCCCTGGCTCGCGGCTCGCTTGACCAGCCAGCGCAGCAGCTCTTCCGGCTGCAGGGAGGCGAACGAAACGACGTAATCTTTGGCCTTGGCCGCTTTCACCGTCTTCTTGCGTTCGTCCAGCTTCTCCTGAGGCACGACGAAGACAAGCACCGTCGATTCGAGCGGCTGCTCCATATAGGCAAGAAGGCGTTCCGGACGGTGCTCGGTTTTGGCCGATTCCTTGCCTGCGGCGAACAGCACCTGATCCCGGACGATGACGATTTTGCTGGGCACGAGAAACGGCAGCGTCTCCGCCTCGTCGATGACCGTATCGACGGGAGTCTCCGCGGTATCGAAGCGGACGATGGCCATTTCCCTGTGCTCGGGCTGTACGAGCCGCTCCTGCAACCGTTCGATAAACTCGTTCCTAATATAGGACTCGGTTCCGTAACAAACGTACACGGGCGAGATTTGATCTTGATTGACCGATCGGAAAGCTTGCTTGGCGTCCATCATGCCGCTCCTTAACTATGTAGTGAGTACCGGAAGGCCCGGCCGAGTTCAAGATTCGATGCCGAATCCGCTCCTCTGCTCTTGCATCGTGATCAAAATCGGACTTTTGAACTTTCCTCGTCAAATCGCCGTTCAAAAGTTCGGTTTTCAGCACCGAGAAGGTTGAATGAAGCTTAGGGACCGAGGAACGGAGCGTAGGAAAACCTACGCGAGTACCGGAAGGCCCGGCTGAGTTCAAGATTCGATGCCGAATCCGCTCCTTGGATTTGCTTCGTGATCAAAATCGGACTTTTGAACTTTCCTCTCATTGTACTATAAATCGGATAGGAGGCTACCCATTAATTGAGTAGCCGACCTTCCACACCACCGTGCATACCGTTCGGTACACGGCGGTTCAACCGCTTGAGTGCAACTGACGTAGACGCTCGTACTGGGCAGGGAAG
>JAEZZE010000160.1 GCA_023418755.1 Bacillota bacterium
ACGAACCATGGAACGACTGATGGAACAAACGATCGCCTGCGTGCAGGCGGCCGGCGAAATCGTTCGCGGCGGGAGCAAGAAGCTTAGCGTCGAGGAAAAAGGGTTCGCCAACTTCGTCACGAATATCGACTTGGCCGTGCAGGGGGAACTGAACGGGGCGTTAAACGCGCTGGAGCCGGAAGCCGAGTTCATCTCCGAAGAGAACGAGACGAACGACTACGCGACGCGGAAGGCGAAATGGATTCTCGATCCGATCGACGGTACGACCAATCTGATCCACGGATACCCGCACGTCGCGATTTCCGTCGCGTACGTCGGACCCGAGCGCCGCTTCGGCATCGTCTACAATCCGTTTAACGGGGAGCTGTTTACCGCATTGTCCGGCGCCGGGGCTTGGCTGAACGGGGAGCGGCTGTCCGTATCCCGCAACGCCGCGCTTGGGGATTGCATCTTCGGATTCGGATTCCCGTACGAGAGGCGGGTGTCCGCGCCCAGGATGTTCCGCGCCGCCGAGAAGGTGTTCGCCGCGTGCCAGGACCTCAAGCGCAAGGGTCCGGCGTCCCTGGATCTGGCCTACGTGGCGGCGGGCCGGATCGACGGCTACTTCGAGGTCGACCTGAACGCGTGGGATGTGGCGGCCGGGCTGATTCTGCTGAAGGAGGCGGGGGGACGGGCGACGGACTGGGACGGCAAGCCGCTGCCCGAAGCGCTGGACAAGACCGCCCTGATCGCGACGAACGGATTCGCCCACGATGAGCTGACAAGACTGATCCAAGCCGCCGGATAAGCGCTCCGGCGAATTGCTGCCAGGCGTCAACGGTTGCGCGCCTTCTTGCGGATGCGTTATCCTCTTCCTATAGAAAAAAGCGGACGACCGTTGCGTCAAGCAGCCGAGAATCGCCCAAGGAGATCATCCGCATGCGCAAAACGTTAAGCTTCTACAACAAGCTGCTTATTTTTTTCGTTCTGGTCGGCGTTATCCCGCTGCTCATCATCGGTTCGATGACGTACGGCTTCTCGAAGCGCTTTTTCCTCGAACAATACCGCCAGCAGTTGCACGATAAAGTGGCGGGAGCCGCCGAGAGGTTCGACGCGCTGGCCGATGAATACGGCGACATCATGAATACGATCGGAGAGCTGCCGGAGGTGCGGCAGGCGCTGCTCGGCGGGAGCGCCGGGCTGAAGAAGAACGTCGAGCAGCGCATGCATCTGCTGCTGGCGGGCAAGAAGAACAAGGCGGCCATTTATTTAATCAACGCCGACGGCAGCGCCGATTATTCGACCCGGGAGCTGCCGTCGATTTACAATCCGGCCAAGTACCGAGGCTGGGGCATCTTTCGCACCGCCCACGAGGCGGAGGAGGAGATTCGCGCTTATCCGCACGCTTACGAAAGCCCTCAAGGGGACAAAATCGTGCTAAGTCTCGTACAAACGATACATTCGGCCTCGGGAGAGCTGCTCGGCTACTTGATCGTAGACTTTCCCCGATCTTTGATCGCCGATACCGTAAGCGCTTACGACGCTCCGTTCGCCATGGACTTCGTCGTGCTGGACAGTCGCGCCTACACGGTGATCCACACGAAGCAGCCCGAGCGGGAAGGAACGCTGGAGCGGGAGCCGGGGCAAATCGGAACCGGCGAACTGCTGCGGGTCGTGCCCTCGAAAAGACTGGGCTTGTACGTTTACGGCTATTCGCCGGGCGCCATCGTGGAGCAGAGCATGGGGTTCATTCAGGCGTTGTTCGCCGTCGCCGCGGCGGTCAGCTTCGTCATTTGTCTCTGGTTCGCCTACAAGCTGTCGAAATACGTGTCCAGGCCGATCTTCGAGTTGGCGCATTCGATGAAGCGCATTTCGATGGGCGATCTAACGGTCCGAATCGAGTCGCGCCGCGTCGACGAATTCGGCATCGTCGCCAGCGGCTTTAACGCCATGGCGACGCAAATCAAGGATTTGATCGACAGCGCCAAGGACGAGCAGCGTCGGCTTCGCGTCGCCGAGATCAAGGCGCTTCAGGCGCAGCTCAATCCCCATTTTATTTACAACACGCTCGACCTGATCAAGTGGAACGCCAAGATGAACCGGACGAAGGAAATCGGAGGCATCGTCGTGCAGCTCGCCAGGCTGCTGCGGGGAATGATTCACGTGGACGACGAAGAGACGACGCTGGGCGCGGAGATGGAGCTGATCGAGCACTATTTGTACATTCAGCGCATTCGGTTCGCGGATCGGCTGAACGTGGACATTCGCATCGACGACGATGCCCTGGACGCCGTCATTCCCCGGCTGTTGCTTCATCCCCTCGTCGAGAATGCCATCGTGCACGGCTTCGAGAACAAGGTTGGCAGCGTCGATCTGAGCCTCGTCTGCCTGAAATGCGGGGACGAGCTGCATCTGGAGATCGCGGACAACGGCATCGGAATGGACGATGAAACGTTGGCCGCTATTCGCGGCGGGACGCATTGCGGGGGCATCGGGATCAGCAACGTGCATAACCGGATTCGGCTTTATTACGGGGAAGCCTACGGTCTTGACATCGGCAGCGAAGCCGGAGAAGGCACCCGAGTATCGCTGCGGATTCCGTATCGGCGGAAGGAGGAAACGGCATGATCAAAATCATGGTCATCGAGGATGAACAACTGCTGCGCAAAGGCCTGGTCTTGACGACGCCGTGGCACGACTACGGCTGCGAGGTGATCGGGGAAGTGGGAGACGGGCTGGAAGGCGCGAAGTTGATCGGCAAGCTGCGTCCGGATATCGTCATCACCGACATCCGCATGCCGGGCTTGGACGGCATCGAGATGATGCGCAAGGTGCGGGAGACCAGCGACACGGAGTTTATTCTCATAACCGGCTTCAGCGATTTCAAATACGCGAAGGCGGCCGTCGACCTCGGGGCGCAGGGTTTTATTCTGAAGCCGATCGACGACGCGGAGCTGGACGCCGTGCTGGCGAAGACGGTGCAGGCGGTCGGCCGGAAGCGGAAGTACGATCTGGCGCTGCGGGGGGAACGTTCGGCGGAGAGCGTCGGCTTGCCCGGCAAGCTGGCTCCCGGAGGCGGCGGGAAACCGAACGACCGTTATTTGGCCGAGGCGATCGCGTATATCGAAGCGAACGTGGAGCGCAATTTCTCGCTCAAGAACATCGCCGACCATCTGCATATCAGCGAGAGTTACTTGAGCAAGCTGTTCAAGAACAAAACTTCGTATACGTTCCTGGAATACTGCACCAACTACCGGATCAAGAAAGCGGCGGAGCTGCTCGCGGACGAGAGGAACAAGGTGTACGAGATCGCGGACAAGGTCGGCTACCCCGACTCCCGTTATTTCAGTACCCTGTTCAAAAAGCAGATCGGCCTGACCCCCACTGAATTCCGTCAATATTACGTTCCCGAACCGGCGGGAACGTTGCGAGAGCCGTAAGCGGACGCCGCTTGCGGCTTTTCTCTTGTATAGCGTTTCCCTATGGAGACGTAACTTTTTAATATTTTTCATGGGAGACCAGCCGTGATAGCATACGAGCATACGGATAGAATACCTGACTGAGGAGGGAAAGCATTGGCTAACGCATGTTGGTTTCTTAACGTCCGTTTGGAGACGGGATACGAGACCGGGCGCGGAGAGGTAACGAGGACGAAAACCGATCTATTCCATCTTCGGATCGAGGATGGAGCGATCGCGGAAATCGTGCGGGCTTCGGATAGACCGCATGGTATGAAGCATTTCTTGCGAGCTGCGAAGCCCGGGTGGATTCTCTGCCGTCCGGCGGGGAACCGAAATCGATACATGAGGTGAACCCAGACATGGACAAGTTAAACCGCGATTTGCTGAAAGCCGTTAACGAAGGGGATCTCCTGGCCGCTGAACGGCTGCTGGAGCAGGGAGCCGACAGGGATGCCAAGGACGGTCGGGGACGCACTCCGGCGATGATCGCGGTGCATAACGACCGGCTCGACCTGTTCAAACTGTTCGTAGAACGAGGAGCAGACATCGACATCAGGGACGACCGTTTGGACAACCCGCTTCTGTATTCGGGAGCGGAGGGCAAAATGGATTTCCTGAAAGCGGCCCTTGCCGCGGGAGCCGATACGACGATTACGAACCGGTTCGGCGGGACCGCGCTTATTCCGGCGGCCGACCGGGGGCACGTCGAGATCGTTCGCGAGCTGCTTGAACATTCCGACGTGAATATCGACCACATCAATAACCTGGGGTGGACCGCCCTGCTGGAAGCCGTCATACTCGGGGACGGAGGTCGAAATCATCGGGAGATCGTAGACTTGCTCATTGCCTACGGAGCGGACGTGAATCTGGCCGACAAGGATGGCGTGACGCCGCTGCGCCACGCCGAGAGCCGCGGCTTCCGGGAGATCGCGGACGCTTTAACGAAAGCCGGAGGAAAATAAACGAGGAAAATGTCGGCGCAGCAAGGGGCTGTCCCATAAGTAGAGTTGCATGGGATGATCCATAGACAAAGAAGGGGGAAGTACCTCCTGTAGACTGCCTCATACGCTCCTGAAATCACCTAATAACGGGTTTACCCATTTCCATTTCAGGGGCGTATAGCATCGGAAGGAGGTACGTGCCCTTGCATCTTTATCATCGGTTATCCTTAAAGCAACTTGCTTAGCTAATGGGGCAGCTCCTTTGTCTACGGATTAGGCGTGCCGTCAGTTGCCGCCTTGCACGGCCAATACGGGGAACAGAGGGCCTTTGAGCACGTCGCCCTTCTCCAGGTTCAGTCCGCTCGTAACCGCGTGGGACGCGCCGCTGAACGTGATGTCGTCCGGCATATAGATGATCGCCAGCGCCCGGCGCGGACGGTCGGTTTGGTTGGCATGGGCGTAATGGAACGTCAAACCGTTATGGAACGTGCAGCTTCCGGCCTTCAGCGGCACGACGACGGGCTTGCGGTCGTCCAGCTGTCCGCCCTCGACGTAGTCGAAAATGTTTTGCGGGTCGAGGAAATCGATGCCGTGCAGCTTGCCCAGCTTATGCGATTTCGGAATGAAAGCCATGCAGCCGTTCTTCTCGTTCACGTCGTCGAGCGCGATCCAGATCGACAGCATGCCTTGCTCGGCTTCGTTGATCGGCCAGTACGGCGTATCCTGATGCCATGGCGTAGGCTTGGAATCGTTCGGCATCTTCCATAGGCCGTGATCGTGGAAGAAGCGGATTTTACCGGCTCCCGTAAGCTGCAGCGCGGCTTGGGCGAACCGTTCATGGAAGCTGAATTTGCCCATTCCGGCATGGTCCCGCCACGTATTGACCTTCTGATTAAGCACGCGGTAATAGAGTCCGCCTTGCTTGTCCGTCTGCAACGAACGATCGCCAGTCGTCTGCATCGCCTCCTCCAAATACTCTCTCAGCAGCTCCAACTCTTCCGCGTTCAGCATGTCGTCGACTTTCACGAAACCATTTTCTCGATAAAAATCGATATGGTCTTGCGTAATGGGGGTTGTCATGGAAAGTTCCTCCTCGGCGGTGGTATGCTTCTATCCTACAGCGGCCGGCCGAAGGTGAGGATGGAGAGAAATCCGTTTTTTTTGTAAAAAAGTCGAATCGATATATTCTTTATAAATCGCGCCCTGAGGGATGATATACTGGGTGAAAAGCGTTTTGGTCGAAAAAAGGAGGAGATGGCGCATGGCCCATTCGACGCGCGTGGATTTTCGGACGATCTCCCCATACGTTCGTTTCGTGCACGAGGTGGTCATCGCTCCGGGCATGCACAATCCGGAACGCTTCATCTACGATCACGAGTTTATTTACGTCGTGAAAGGGGCGGGCTCGCTCCGCATCGCCGACAGGACGTACCCGATGGGGTCCGGGGATCTGTTCTATATCCGGCCGCGCATCGCCAATGAAATGTTCGTTTCGGAGAGCGAACCGATGCATTGCTTCGCCGTTCACTTCGACTACGTCTTTCTGGGAGAGGCGGCGGAATTTTCTCCTTACGTCGTTTATTTGGGAAGCAGAACGGAGGAAGGAGCGCCGGATGCGAGCTGGCTATACGCAAGGCCCGATGCCGAATTGATCGATATGAACATTCCGGAGCGGATGAATCCTGCCCGGGTTCATGATTTTTTCGAGACGTTCAAGGAGCTGTGCCGAGCGTTCGGGGAGAGAAGGGCAGACGCGCAAATCTGGCTGAAGGCGGCCATGCTGAAGCTGATCGGCCTTATTCACGGCGAGCTGACGACCGAGGAGGGCATTCGCGTCAGCCACTCCCATGCCGATACGATGCTGAGCGCCATTCAATATATGAAGGATAATTTCCCCTCCGAGATCGGTCTGGCGAAGCTGGCCGCAAGGGCGAACCTGTCGCCGAAATATTTCGGAACGCTCTTCAAGCAAGCTACCGGGTTGACGGTGCCCCAGTATTTGACGGGCATTCGAATCGGAGAGGCCAAACGTCTGCTGAGGGAAAACGCCTACACGATCGAAGAGATCGCCGGGAAAGTCGGCATCGGGGATATGTACTACTTCAGCAAACTGTTCAAAAAAACGGAAGGGCTGTCGCCGAAGCGTTACGCCGATTCCTTGCGCTGGCTTGCTTCGAAGATGGGCTAGGTTCTCGCGACGGCAGGACAAAGCCCGCCGTATTGACCGTACGCAAGCGGCGACAAGACGGCGGAATCGAATCGGTTGCCGTCCTCGGTCAGCACCAGCCGGCTTGCGATTATTATGACGATCATCACGATGTAGCTTATGTGGGGGGACGGATAAGGACAGTACATTCACCTAAGTTGGCAAAAACAGGCTAAAGAACATGCCCGATCGTTTCGCCCGGGTTCGGCGGGGGCCCTTGCCCCCTTTCCTCCTTCTGGGTGAAGACCCGCCGATCCTCATCGCATATTTTGACCGGCCGCGGACACCTTAATAGGGCAATCAAATTGCTTAAGGAGGGGTTTGGGTTTGAATAAAACGGCGGCTAGCTTGGCTCTTGGCACTTGCATCGCGTTGGCGAGCGTCGTTCCCGCATCCGCACAGCATACGACGGGAACTACGGGAACTACGGGAACAACGGGAACAACAGTCGACAACATGACGCTAAACGGAACGCCTTCGGCGAGAACGCACGGAACGACGTTCGACCGCACTCACAATTTCGGCACTTATAGCACGAATGGGACTTATAACACCAACGGAATTTACGGACCCAACGGCACTTACGCGCCCCACGGCACTTACGCGCCCCACGGCATTTACGGCAACGGCACTTACGGCACTTACGGCGCGTACGATTCGACGCGCATGAACGCTTATCGTCCGCACAACACCACGAATATGACGACGCGGGCGAACAATACGGTCAGAAGGATGGAAACGACGCCGAGAACCGGATTCAGCTGGGGATGGCTAGGCTTGCTCGGCTTGTTCGGCTTGGCGGGCATGCGCAGCCGCAGCCGCGAAGACGCCCGGTAATCTCGGCAATGGAACAATCGAGGCTTGCCTGAATCGGGCGAGCCTCTTTTTGCGAACGACGGAAAACACATAGATTTTTCCAATCCGAAGAATACTGATAGAGCTTAAGCCGATAACAGCTTTCACTGGAGGAAAAAGGATGACTCGAAAGATTCGAATTAACGCCGTCGCAGTCGGTTTCCTGTTAGCCTGGTTCGCGATATCGCCCGGTTCCGCTCACGCGAACCCGAGCGCGCTAGAGACGGAGTCGGCCGGCCCAAGCCGGATCGCCGTCGTCATCGACGACTTCGGCAACGGCATGAAGGGCACGGAGCAAATGCTGAACTTGCCGATCAAGTTCACGGTCGCCGTCATGCCCTTCTTGCGGACGACAAAGAAGGACGCGGAGGCAGCCCACCGTCTAGGGCACGACGTCATCGTGCACCTGCCGATGGAACCGGTTCGGGGGCAGCGGAATTGGCTCGGTCCCGGCGCGATCACGACGGATTTAACGGACGGAGAAATCCGCAAACGCGTGGAAGCGGCGATAGCCGACGTGCCGCATGCGATCGGAATGAACAATCACATGGGCTCGAAAGCGACCGCCGACAAACGCGTCATGAGAGTCGTGCTTCAAGTATGCAAGGAGAAAGGTCTTATTTTTCTCGACAGCCGAACGTCTTATCGCACGGTCGTGCCGGCCGTCGCGAAAGAGCTGGGGGTCGAGACGCTCCATAACGACGTTTTTCTCGATGACGTCTATACCCGGCATCACGTGCTCAAGCAAATCGCGGAAGCGAAGAAGGTGCTGGACAAGAACAAGAAATGTATCGTGATCGGCCACGTCGGTTTGCCCGGCTTGTCGACTTCGAACGCTTTGCGCGAAGCGATTCCGGAGTTGAAAGGCAAGGCGGCGTTTGTCCCGATCACCGCCTTGATCGCCTCTATGCCGCCATTCCCCGCTCATGGGCTGCATAACCGGTAAGCGATAATTCCGCTGGCGATCGCCGCCGCGATGCGGTTTTGTCCGGGGATCGAGGTGAGCATCGCCCGGTCCCCCGGATCGCTAAGGAAAGCCGTTTCGACGATCACGCTGGGCGCCTTGACTTGATTCAGCAAGTAAAATTGGTTCGCCGCTTGCGGAAGCCGGAATCTGTTCTGCTGGCGGTTCAGGTTGTCCTGAATGAACATGGCCAGCATTGCGCTGCGTCCTTCGGATTGATGGATGACGAGCGGCCCCCTCTTAGTCTTCTTCGGAGACCAGTTGACATGGATGCTGACGAACAGGGCTGCCCCTACTTCGCCGGAGAGGCCGAGCCGCTGCGACAGATCCCGGCGATGCCTGGAACGCGTCAGATGCCAGCGGTTGTCGTCGCTTAGCGCGTAATCGCCGGTTCGATTCAGGACGACCTTAAGTCCTCTGGCGCGCAGAAGCAAGTAAAGCTTGCGGGAAATGGCCAAGTTGATGTCTTTCTCCAGAATGCCGTTCCAATGCGTGCCGCCGTCGATGCCCCCGTGGCCCGCGTCGATCAGCACGTCGGCGTTCGGCAGCGCGCGCCTGAGGCTCGGCGGTTCATGGGCCGCGCCCGCGTTCGCCGCTCCTTCTCCCGCAATCCACATCAAGCCGCAAGCGATCATAACGATCCGTATCGCGAATATCATTTTTGGTTTCCTCCGTTCTCGTCGTAGCTTATCCGTTCTATAGCGTGACACAAATTGGCGTTCCCCATGCAAGACGGTTGAGCGCTTCCCGATCCGGGCATGCTATAGATAAGAAGGAGGCGAGCGACAGTGGACGGATCGGACTATTTAAAGTACGTGACGGAGCGGGTCGTAAGCTACATGGAGCGCCCGAAGGAAGAAGAGAAGGAGAAGCGGGAGGCGAGCGGCAAAGAACCGTGGCTGACGAGATGGTTCGGCATGGCGCCGATGGGGCTGATGGTTTGGTGGGCAACTCTGTCGGACAGAAAAAGCCAAACGCGCCCGGAGGCGCGTTCGGCGGATTTTGAAGGGATTAACGATAAAAGAGACCGTTCGCAAGCAAAGCGTCTAGAGGGATAAAACGCGTCCCTTCCATGTCCAAAGCGACGTCCACGCGGCCGCCGGACCAGCGCTGGTAACCTACGACCGGCGCCGCGTACAGCATCGCTTCCCCGAACGGCTCCGCCACATAGCGCAGATGCTTCCCCTCGTCGAGGCGCTTCTGCAATTTCAGGACGTCTTCCGCGGGGAACGGCGTCTCTTTGGCGAGCCAGGGCAATTTCTCGTAAGCGTCGAACGGATCGTTCAGCCGAAGGGCATCGACGCGGGAACCCGCCGCGCTTTCGGCGGAGAGCGGTTTGCGGCCGCCGAACAGTGAAGTCCATTGCTGGTCGTCTATCGGAAGCTGCTCCGCCGTTTTGGCATCGAGCCAGTAGGTATGCTCCCCGATCCGTACTTCCCAGGCTGCGGCGAAGGGATGCACATAACGTTTGGCGGCGGTAATCAGCCCGATCTCCTCTTCGGAGACGAGGCCGCCGTAGATCAGCGAGCGTTTGAGCTGCTGCGTGGAGAACAGGGAGTAAGGGCCCGTTCCGTATTCGCCAAGCTGGAACGTACCGTCGACGACCGCGTGAACGACCATGTAGCCGATGTCTTGTCCTTCTTTGGTGAACAGAACCAGCCAGCTGTGCGTGCCGGGACCGAGCGCCGCAATGTGCGGATCGGCGGCCTGCCAGTCCTCGAACGGTTTCTGCTTGGATAGCGCCGCGACCCAGCGTTCGACTTGGTGCTCCAGCTTGGATTGCGGCTCTGGGGCGGCTTCGCCCGCGGCGGATACCGCGTAGACCGGCCGCAAAGCCGCGGTCGACCAGAACAGAGCCGCCAGAGCGACCGTCGCCGCAAATCTCAGGCTTGTCCGGCGACGATTGCCGCTTCGGCCGATTGAACCTATCATTCGTATCACCCGCAATTTCATTGGAATCAGGCTTGGCGCCGCTCGTCGTTCTTCATTGTAGCCGACGGCCGGCGCCGAAGGTGTTGGAACGTGTCGGGACGCGCCGTGCCCGGCGGTTCTATTTTTGCCGATTGGCGGCGTTTCCTCGCTTAATCAATGCCCGGAAGGTGGAAAATGCCGCAGTTCAGGACGGTCACGCTAACGCGCGGCCGATACTGCCAATCGATCTCGGCCTCGCGCTGCTTGAATCGGGCGGTGACGGCTTCTTTCTGTTCCCTTTGATCGGGATGATTCATATGCTCCAGCATGGGAACATAATATTGCCGGATTCTTTCCAGTTCGTCCTGCCTCCGCGCTTCGGCTTCGGCCGCCCAGGAGAAGTCGGCGGAGCGCAGCCTGCGCTCGAGCGCCGCTTCGAGCTGGGTCATCCCTTTTCTCAAGGAAAAACCGTTTTTGAGCAGATGGACGTTGGACGGAAGCCGCGGCGTTAACCTACGGTCCTTCAGCTTGTCCATGAACCTCTCGTCGATGACGCCGGTGGCGAGCGAGATGCCCCACCGGTACAGTTCCTCCCGCTTCATGTCGCATTCGTAGCCGACCTTGAAATTCGCTCCCAGCCAGGCGGTATAAGGTTGGGAGGCGAGAGGGGCGAGCCGGCCGCGGGGGGGCTCCTCGAACAAGGTGACGCACCGTCCGGCCTGCTGGACGACTTCGAAGAGCTGGTGCAGCCGTCTGGAGCCGAAGTAGACGTCCTCCTGAATGACCCGTCCGGATTCCGTCATGACGTAGGACACCGGAGAAGCGTTCATGCGGTCGGACATCGCCGGGTTCTCGAACGACCAGCGATACGTCATCGTCTCCGGAGGCGTTCCGGTTCGGTCGACGAAGCTCCAGTAATACGGCCTGTTCGACAGCGCCCGGTCGGCGTCGGGGGACAGCTTTACCG
>JAEZZE010000161.1 GCA_023418755.1 Bacillota bacterium
CTGCCATTCCGTCGTGCTGCCGTCGGCTGCGGCGACCGTAAAGTACAGCGCGGTGCCTTCTTCATTCCAATCCAGCAAGCCGATGCTGCCTTCCTTCGGCTCCGAGCTATACAGCAATACATTGTCCTCGGCGCGGTAAACCCTCAACGTTTCCTCGCCATCCTCGGCTGCGGCTCTCCACTTGCCGTCCGGAGATTCCGACGTTTCCGCGGGAACCGACATTCCCGTGACGGGCGGCGTGTCGCCCGTAATCGTCGGATTCAACGCATCTCCGGTTTCATCGGTCACGAAGCCCCGCGCGTTATTGCCCGCTTCCGGCTCGCCGCCTCCATCCGGCGCAACCGACTTCTCTTGCAGCTCCTGGCCGTTTTGATCCCGTACTTGCGGGTCTTCGGATCCTTGAATGGAGAACAGAGTGCTTCCCGATGCCGCCGACTCCTGCTTCGCGGCGGGCGCCGATGCCGGGCTAGGCATCGCCATGTCGTTCTGGCTCTTGCCGCCGATACGCAGCCATTCTCCGGGGTTGCTGAACAGCAGCAGCCCTACGACGACGCCCGCGGCCACGACGCCGGAAATTTTGCGAAAGAGCTGCCGGGAAGGCCGCTGCGAACGAACCGGTGCAGGCGGTACGGGGGCCGAATCGATCGCGGCTTCGTCCGTTCCGGCCGTCGCGCCGGCGGCATGCAGGCGTTCCAATTCCGGAAGAATCGAATCCACGATACTGAACTTCGGCACGACGCGCGGAAGCTGTTCCAACTCGTTCGACAGCTTCCGCAGTCTGGCCAGCATGGCGGAGCAATCCGAGCATTGATCGGCATGATCCATCATGAGCGAAGTTTCTTGCTGATCCAAATCACCGTCAATGTAACGCTGCATGAGTTCCATCACCTCTTGGCACTTCATCCCCGGACACCACCTTTCTGATAATCGTGAAGTAAAATTTGCAATTGTTGCCGGGCTCTGAATAAGTAGGATTTGACGGTGTTAAGCGGTAAATTCAAAGAATCGGCAATTTCGTTATAAGAGAAATCCTGGAGATACCTGAGAACGACAACGGTACGATGGTGCTCGGGAAGCTTACCGATGGCTTCTCTGATTTCCTCCGCGGCGTACGCGGACAAAACTTCGGTCTCCACGTTGTCCCCCGCCTGAAAAACCATCTCATGCTCCTCGATGGAGACGGAAGGCTTCTTACG
The DNA here is from genome assembly GCA_023418755.1 of Bacillota bacterium. Taxonomy (GTDB): domain Bacteria; phylum Bacillota; class Bacilli; order Paenibacillales; family Paenibacillaceae; genus Cohnella. Next base: position 1,197 of record JAEZZE010000161.1, read on the forward strand.
CCGAAACTTGTCGATGCAGATGTTCGTGACAATTCTCTGCACCCAGGTGCGGAACTGCGCCTTTTCCTCGTAGGATCCGATTTTCGTATATATTCGAATCAGCGCATCCTGAGACGCGTCGAGCGCATCCTGCTCGTTATTTAACAAATAATAGGCGGTGCGGTACACTTGATGCTCGATTTCGCGGAGTAGCGTAACGAGAGCTTCCCGGTCGCCCGCTTGTGCGGCTTTGATCAGAGCCGGCTCCACCACAGAAGATCCTCCTCCCCTGCACCCTCACAGACGCATGCGTCCAAATAAAGGTTGCAGTTCCCCAACGGTAATTTTTCGGTAACAATAATCCATACTCTATAAGTCTAGCAAAAATACGAGAAAAGTCACAATGTTTTATGTTGGATAAACGGAACCTGAACGGACCGTGTCCGGTCTAATAGAGTGGAGGTGATCCCGTGGAGCCCGAATATCTGAAGCATGTCGATTCGGTGGACGGCGAAGGGCTTAGGCAGCTCATGGACCGGTACGGCGACGAGATTTGGAAATACGCCTACGTTCTCACGAAAGACAGGGAAATGGCGAAGGATATCGCTCAAGACGTTTTTATCAAAGCGCACTATAACATCCACGCCTTCCGGGGACAATCCTCCGTGCGAACCTGGCTTCTCGCGATCGCGAGAAACCAGAGCCTGAACTACTTGACATCGAGTTATTTCCGGAAAATCGGCCTGCGGGACATGGTTCGCCCGAGGCAGTCGTCGCCGTCAGCCGAAACGGCTTATTTGGCCCGACAATCGGCCAAGGAGATCTGGGACGTCATTTTCGGATTATCGAAAAAGCTTAGAGAGGTGCTCGTGCTTGACTTGGAGCACGAGTTATCGGTGCAAGAAGCCGCGCAAGTGCTGAACGTTCCGGTAGGCACGGTGAAGTCCAGACTTCATCGCGCCCGCAAGGAAGTCGAAAATCGGCTAAAGGAGTGGGAACAATGAAGGAGACGAAGCCGGAATGGTACTCGATTGCCAAAGGCGATCTCGGCGAGTCGTTATTTACCGAGGAGATGAAACGGGAAGTCGGTCGCCGGGTCGTCGGGCAGCCCGGCAGCGAGAAAAAACGCGGACGACGGATCGCCGGTGCCGTCGCGATTGCCTTAGGGATCGCGGCCATTCTGCTGATCTATCCGACCGTTCGGCCGGATTCGCCCGCTCCGTCTCCCGCGGTAACGGACGCCCCGTCTCCGACACCGCCGCCGGAGAGCGCGGATCCCGAGCCTTCGGAGCCTCGCTCCCCTCTTGCCGGTTGGGAAATCCCGCTCGTCTACGAAAGCCCGGAAAACCGTTCGGGCGACTATCCCGTCGAAGTGATTCGAGTCGCTGCGAGCAAAGTGCGGCTAGACTCCCTGTATCCCCAACGAACGATCGATTTGGATGATCTTGGCCGCTTCGTAGTCTATGTCAAGAAACAGGGAGATGCCGAGCTCTACGTCGGAATGGAAATACCCAACGCCTCTCGGGGCCAAGCGGATGCCACTGAGGTGTACGAAATCGGACGGATCGGCGAAATCGCTTATTTAAGCGAGGTCTCCGTCTCCAAAAGCTTCGCGTTCGGCCGGTTCGGCCTGCTCATCCACGGCGTATGCGGCGCCAATTGCGTGACGAACTATTGGATCCGTTTCGAGGAAGGCATACCCGTTAGCGACTTCCGGCTCAACGCGCACGCGCAGGAAATCGATCTCGACGAGGACGGGATTCCGGAAGTGGTCGCGACGGAAACTTCCACGATCGGCAAGGTCCAAATCTACAAAAAATTCGAAGACGACGTGCTGTTCGTCGACGTCAATGCCGCTTTGGATGCCGAACACCCCGATTCGATCGTCTACGATAGCAGCCGCAGAACGTTTACCGCGATTTTTGCCGATCGCAGGCTGGATTACCAGTATCAAAAGGGGGCCGACGTTTTAATGTTGACGGAAGATAGCTCCATGGAGCTGGATAACGATCGGCTGATCCGGGGAGGGCGCTTCGACGGCAGCGAATCGATCCGGTTCGAAGCCGGCGATTCCGCGTACGACGCGACCTGGTTCCAAGACCCGCTTCAGCTATTCGGGTTGTATTTGCCTTCCTCGGTCAAGGCCGTCAAATTCGAGGACGGCTACGAATACGAGGCTTTGGAAGGCAAAGCGCGCATTCAACTCAGGATCGCGGATCCGCAGAGCCTGCCTTATTTGCGCAAAGAAGCGGACCTCTCCGACTATTCCGACTATCTGGGAACGGAATATTGGGGAGACCGGCAAAATATTCGTTACGATTACTTCGAGTACTCTTACGACGAGGGAAATACGATTTATATCGCGATACGCTATCCTACGGAATCAACGGACGAGATTCGCCCTTTGCTGCTCGCGGTCGCTTACCATATCCGATATAACCCATAGTCGGCGGTCTCCGCCGCGATTCCCGCGAGAATCGCGGCGAACCCTGCTATGGCATCGCGACGCCTCGCATCGTTCTTCTCCGAATCGAGCCGTCCGGCGACACCCGATATTGAATCTCCCCGTCGACATCCGTTCTCCAGATCAAGCTTCCCGCGAGCTCGAGACGCCGCAGCACTTCCGGACTCGGATGTCCGTAAAAATTGTTGCGGCCGACCGAGACGACCGTCTCCCTCGGTTGCCAGAAGTCGACCCACAAGCCGGTCGTCGACGTCCTGCTGCCATGGTGACCGGCTTTGAGCACATCGATGACGATGCGGCCTTCTTCGGCGGAACCGCCGACATCCCCTCTGCTCGCATGCTCTTCGTCCACGATGGCGCTTTCTCCTCCGGCTTCCAGATCGCCGGGCAGCAGAAAACGACGTCCGTATATTTCGGCTAGCAAGACGACGCTCCTCTCATTCTGCTCATCGCTTGCCGCAACGGGCTTATCCGGATCAAAATCGGCAGCCGAAGGATACAGAACGCGAAGGATCGCAGAAGGGTCCGGTTGCCATTCGAGCGATTCATGCACCGAATAAGCGGGAATCCCCTTGTTCGCCACCGCCTGCATGAGTGCCAGCGCGCCGGGCGAATCTTTAATCGTACCGTTGAACAGCACCGCGCGTACGGGAATATTGTCGAGCACGGCGCGAGCGCCTCCGATATGATCGGCATCCATGTGGGTCAGCACGAGAGCGTCCAACCGGCTGACTCCCCTTTGCAGCAGCAGCGGAACGAGCAGCTTCCTTCCGACTTCGTACGGATCCTTGCGCTCCTTCCATTCGTCTCCCGGCTTGCGGAAGCTGACCGTTCCTCCGGCGTCGATCAGTATACGCGTACCGTAGCCGGTTCGGATAAGGATGCTGTCTCCTTGACCCACGTCGAGGAAGGAAACCGACGCCCCCCGATCCAACCACGCCGGCTGCGCCCCCCATACGAGCCATGCGGCCAAGGCGATTCCGTACCCGGAGCGCCTTGCCAGCGATCGGGCTCTCCCGGCACGATCCGTGCCGGGA
>JAEZZE010000383.1 GCA_023418755.1 Bacillota bacterium
AACAGCGTTCCGAATACCGTGTAGTAGACCGTATTGCCGAGCGCGGGCAGAAACCAAAAATCCTCCTGGGTCAGCGCGTCCCAATAATTTGTCCAAAGAAACTGCTGGAACCATTTTCCCGCGAGCGTGAAGGTATCGCTTTGCAGGGACGCGCTGATCATCCAGAGGAACGGAACGATGAACAGGCAGGAAAATAAAATCGTGACGGCGTACAGCAGGATTCGGACGGCGACCCGTTTCGGGCTAACCCGTCCGCTTCGGAGCGCCGAGGCCGCAAGGCCGATGTCGGGTTGTGCCATTCTCTTAACGCCCCTTCATGTTTTCGTAGTAAACCCAGGCTTTCGACGAGCGCAGAATCAAAGCTGCGAAGACGGCGATGATGGCGAACAGCACCCACGAGATGGCCGCGGCGTATCCGAACTGATAATCCACGAAAGCCGATTTGTACAGCTTCAGGAAAATGAAATACGTCGCGCCGTTCGGGCCGCCCCAAGTCGGAAGATCGTTCGTGTTGCTCGTCAGCACGTAGGCTTGCTCGAACGCCTGCAGATTGGCGATCAGGCTCGTCACGACGTTGAACAGGATGATCGGAGAGATCATCGGCAGCGTGATTCTTGTAAACTTGATCCAAGCGCCGGCCCCGTCGATCGTCGCCGATTCGTACATAAGGGTGGGAACCCCCTGAAGAGCCCCAAGGTACAAAATAATGCCGGTGCCGGCCGCGAAACAGTTCATGATGACGAACGCGGGAAGCACCGTCGTCGTACTTTCCAGCCAGTGGGACGGCTCCGCTCCGAATAGCCCGGTCAGCTTGTTCAGAATGCCGCTTTCGGAGAAAACGAGACGCCAGAGCACCGCGCTCGCCACCCCGGGAATGACCGCGGGCAGATAGAATAGCGTGCGCCATAGCGAAAGTCCCTTTAGCTTCTGGTTCAGCAGCACGGAGAAAAAGAGCGCCGTCAAAAACGTCGCCGGAACGTTAAGCAGCGCGAACTTGAACGTGACCGCGATGGAGGAAAGCGTTTCCGGATCGTTCAGGAACAAATCCCGGTAGTTCCGGAGCCCTACCCATTCCGGCGGGGACAACACATCGTACTTCGTCATCGAGTAATAGATCGACATGAAGAAGGGACGGACGAAAAACATCGAGCAGCCGATGACCCACGGCAGGATGAACAGAATGCCGGTGGCCGCTTCCCTTCGCGACATATTCCATTTCATAGGAGCGCCTTCCTTCGCTTTCGATATCGTCCCGAAAGGCCCCCGACGAACGGAGAATGCCTCCGGGACGGGCCGGCGGGCTCGGCGCCCGCCGGCCTTCGGTCCTTATTTCTGATCCGCGTCGTATTTCGCCCAGGCTTCGGTCGTGTCTTTCACCTGCTGCTCGTAGAGCGGGCCGATAATGTCGCCGAATCGGATCTTCCCTTTGCGAATGTCCGGAATCATCGCGTTCAGCTGATCGATCGGCTTTTGCCCCGCCGGGTACTGCTTCTGATATTCGGTCGGAACCGTCTGCGAAGGCTGCTTGCCTTCCTCGATCAGATGCTCGCCGAGCTGCACCAGAATTTTGGCCGTCTGCTCCCCGACCTGTTCCTTCAGCAGGTTAAAGCCGTTCGTATCGGAGAACCTCGGAAGATTGCCGCCGGAGAAAATGTTGTAATTCTCGCTTTCGAATTCAGGCGAATGATAGTACTTGATGAATTCCCACGCCGCTTTCGGGTATTTCGTATTGGCGAAGATGCGCGGCCCCGGCGCGGAGAAGCCGTGGACCTTGAAAGCGTCTTTCTTGCCCGCCTTGTGCGGGTACATCGTGAAGGAGTACTCGATCGGCTTCTTGCCCGCCTTCTCCCGCTCGGGGTTGGCGTTGTCCTTGAAGTAGCCGAATGCCCACGAGCCCATCCGCCGCATGACGACCTTCTCGTTCTCGATGTTGATCCCCGCGGCTTTCGTATCGAGATCCGCCGGAGGCGCCACCTGATGCTTCAGCGCCAGATCGTTCATGAACTGAATCGCTTCGATCGCCTCGGAGGACGCGTAGTTCAGGTTGTCGGCCATGACCCTTCCGTTCTCGATCTGGGTGTTGTACACGCCGACCGTCGCCGCCCAATCGGTGCGGCCCCAGCCCCAGTTGTCGTCGGTGCCGTAGATGTCGACTTTACCGTCGCCGTCCGTGTCCACCGTCGCTTTCTTCAGCACTTCCACGTATTTGTCCCACGTCCACGTCTCGTACAACGGATCGTCGAACGATTTCGGCAGCATCTCCTCGATGCCCAGCTCCTTGGCCAGATTGACGTTGTACCACAAGCCATAGACGGCGCTGCCGCTCGGCAAGTAATAGATATTGCCGTTGTAAGGGAGGTGCTCGAAAATATCCTTGTTCAGCCACGGCCATTGCTTGATGCCGTCCCGCTCGATCAGCTCGTTGAGCGGCATCAGAACGCCTTTGTCGTAGAAAGGGATATAATCGAGATCCAGAGCGGTCAAGTCGGCCGTCTGCTTCGCGGTGACCTTGGAGAGCATGAATTGCTTCAACTCCGCGTCCTTGAGGCCGATTTCCTCGATCTCCACCTTGACGCCGAATTTCTGCTCGAACCCGGCCGCCGCTTTCTCCAGCGCGGACTTGGAGCCCCAGATTTTCAATACGGCGCCTTCCTCGACCTTCGCTTCCTCCGCCGGCGGTTCCGCGGACGGGCTCGTCGCGGCCGTCCCGGACGGCGACGCGGAAGAAGGGGCCGGCTCGTTCTTGCCGGAACATCCCGCCAGAATGACGGTTAAGGCGACGATGACCGACAGCATCGCGGTAAACATGGATTTCGCTTTCTTCGAATTCGCGTTTGGCATGGACACTTGGGATCCTCCTTGAGTTAACCTTTAGGGGTTGATAAACTTGCGCCGAGCCTATCGGCAATATCAGTCGGGACTCCCGTCCTCGATCGAAAAAATCGGAAGGGACGAGGCCGCTGAGGAGAAGGCCATATTTCCGTTAAACGGTTCTCCGAGCGACGAATCCGTCGGATCGCCGGGGAATAACGACGTCTCCCAGACGAGGAGCGAGACCATCGCTCTCTCCGGACGTCCGTGGAATTGCGGATCCGCACCCTCCTGCGGACCGCCCTTGCTTCTGTCCCGGAACATCAGCCGGATCGTATACGATTCGCCTTGTACGACGGCCGTTCCCTGCACGAAGGCGCTGTCGCCCGAGACGGTCATCCAGTCGATGGCTTGCAGCTCCAGATCGATGCCCGAACCGTTCGGTTTCAGTCGTATTCGCCCAAGCGCGGAGCCGTCCGGTCCGACGATCAGATCGGCGTGGATATGCAGCTTCGATTGGCCGTTGCCATTGCCGTTGCCATTGCCGCTGTCATTGCCCCCGCCCGGCCATCGGAACGTTCCGGGCAGGTTCGTATGTCCGTTGATCTGAATTCGGGCGGCGGCGGCGACGATCGCGAGCGTCGACGACGCCGCCGCGGCCTGGTACCGAGAATTCGGGAGAAGCTCCGTCTCCGCCTCGTACAGCCCCGCTTCCAAAGTCGTCGGCGACGGGAACGAGCCGGCGGCATCCGTATGGTAGACGGCTTGCGAGACGGAAACTCTCGAACCGTCGGCTTCTAACCGGTACAGTCGCTGCATGACCGGCAGTCCGTTCAAATCCCCCGCTTCTCCGTCGTCCTGTTGGACGACTTGAGCGGACAGGTTTACGGCCGAGCCCTCCAGAGCGACCGTCGGTCCCGTATACCGGATTTCCGCTTCCTCCTTCGCGATCGTCAGCACGCTCTCGTCCTCGGACGGTTTGAAGGCGCCGTCCCCCGCGAATGCCGCTCGAATCGGAACCGCCGAGGACGGCTGACCCTCCTCCGTCTCCAGCAACGCTTGATAGACCAGCCTTGCCGTTCCCGACGCATCCGTCTCCGCGGTGCCGAACTCCGCGCCGGAGGCGGCGCCGAAGACGATCGTCCGCCCTTCGAGCGGAGCACCGTCCGCATCGGTCAGCACTGCCGTTAACGTCGTCGAGTCGCTATACGTCCCCTCGGCCGGTTCGAGCCGCAGCGCCGAATCCGCCGCGTTCGGGGCCTCGCCGTTCTTGAATCCCCAGCGCGGCACGAGGCTGCCTCCGCGGTCTATCGCTCCCGTGCCCCAGAACGGCGCGAACGTGTAGGCGCCGGATTGAACTTGCCCGACCTCCTTCGTCCATTGCGAAGCGCCTTTCCCGGCCGCTCCCGCGTCGTTGATCGAAAAAGAGAATTTCCCTTCGTGCACCTGTCCGCCAGCTAACGCGGAAAGCTGCGCCCCCAGCTCCGGAACGGCGTCCCAGGCGACTGCGATTTCGTACGTCGTCTTGCGGGCCGCATCGTCCCGAACGACCTTCATCCTGCCTTCGGTTCCTCCCGCCTCCGAGACGTCCATCGGGCCGATCGGCGGCGTGAAATTCGCGTTCGTCGGATAGTACGTCTGCATGTTCGTTCCGGGTGCCGTATGACGATGCAACTCAGGTACTCCGTTCTGCGCGAGCGTACCGACGAACAGATAATCCATGTAGGAGCCCAACGCTTTGTCGTAATGCGGATCTCCGCGCAGCAGATCGTCCGGATTGTTATCGATCGTGTCGAACGCGAGCTGCACGCTGTCGGAGTTGAAGGCGAATCCGTACGGATCTTCCGCGAACGGCTTCGGCGAGGACTGATTCTCGTCCGGCACTTGCGCCTGGAAATAGAAGTAGTCGTCATCCCATGCCGTCTTGACCGTGTAAATGACATTCTCGAACGAGCCCGGATTGTTCAGGATTTCGTCCGCCTTGCTCGGATCGAGCAGCAGCTCCAAGTAATCCCGACTGCCGTTGCTGACCATCGTCACGGGCATCACGTCGTCCCAGTCGCTCAGGTCGCCGTCTACCTCGATCGTCTTTTTCGGCGCAAAGGCTACCTGGATCGTCTGTTTGCCTTGCTGCGTATGGGCGACGTTCCCCAATTCGTCGTACGCGTCGAAGCTGTACTCGACCAAATACCGATTGATGTCGCTCACCGCCGTTTGAGTGGCGGGGAAGGACAGAATCGTTTTCTGACCGGGCTGCAGCGGACCGACTTGGACGGAATTCGTCTGCAGGGTCCAGCCTTCCGGAGCGACGAGGCGGAGCTGCCCGCTTATCGTATTCGAGGAGGCGTTCTCGACCTGCACGTCGACTTTCGTCCCGCTCGGTTGAACCGGCTCGGTCAGACTGAGAGGACTAATGATCAGCGGCTTCTCGAAATCGAAGGAGGCGTTCGTCAGCATCGCCTTCAGCGCTTGCGGCGCAAGCTCCGATTCGATGTACAAGGTCTCCCACGGTTGCAGCGCGACCGTAACCGTCTCGCTGCCGCCGACCACCAGCCTGCCGAGATAGTCGTACACTTTGACGTTCTGCGCTCCGCGCAGCGTGATCGTGCCGGAATAACCGCGCTCCGAGTAGAGCGCCGCCGTCGCCTTGCCGTCCTTCCTCTCGAACAGGAAGCCCCACGCCGACTTGGCTTGCGGATACAACTCTTCGACGAGCTCGCTGTCCTCCAGGAAATGGGTCATGGCGGAGTAGGCCACGACCGCCGGCTTCGGCGCTTTTCCGTCGTAAATGTTCAGCGTGTCCCCCGAGAAGGCTTTGTCGTATGATAGCGCGAACCAGAACATGCGGATGGACGTATCGCCGGCCGCCAGCTTATTCAGCAAATAAGTGGGAGCGACCGTCCGGGCCACGCCGTATTTCTGCTCCTCCTGCGGCAGGTCCGCGAAGTGCAGCGTTTCCGCGGTGCCGAGCTCCGTCTGCCACATTCCGCCTTGGCCCCCGCCCAAGGACCACCTGTCGTCCATCGCTTTCTGAAGCTTGATGTAGGCCAACAAGGAAGGATCCGGGAGCCCGTAAGGATGGTTCGTCGAACCGTCGATATATCCCGTGTGCGCCGATCCTCTCGCATACACGATGTCGCGCTGGTAGGATGTAGAACCTCCGCCGATGAGCATGACGTCCGGGTAATGCGGCTTCACCCGTTCCCAGATCATCTTGGTCATATCGCGGTAATCCTGGGCGTCGCCCGTCTTCCACGTCCATCCGTGAACCCATGGCTCGTTCCACAGCTCCCAATATTTCACCAGATCTTGCATAGGCGCGATTGAGTTGTACACCATCTCGACATGGGCGGCCATGTCCAGAGGGCGGTTCTGGTGGCGCGACAGCGCTTCCCCGTTCGGGCCGGGCGCGACGTTCCACGGCATATTGTAGTTGATCGCCCCTAACGAGCTGACGCCGTACGATTGCCAATCGAGCACTTCCTGCCGCGCTTTCGCGATCTCCTCCGCTCCCCAGAACACGCCAGGGGAAGGATTCACGATCGGCGGATCCACGGCCTTGACGCCCCGCCGCCATTTTACGCCGATTTTCTTGGCGATCTGCTGCATGATCGCTTGATCGGCTTCCGTGCGCAGACCGAGCCCGAACATCGAATCCTCCTTCACTCCCTCATGCGGCGGCAGAACGGCGCCGAACGCCAGACGGGTCGATTCTCCGGAAGGAGGCGCTCCTTCTTCCGACACCTCTAGTTGAAGAACGTAATAGTCAGCTTCGGTCAGCGCCGTTGTCGGGATCGTCATCGTCCGGAGCTCGAACGCTTCCGCTTCGAAGGGGATCTCCCCCTCCCATACCGTCGTCCGCTCCCTGGCCAGAATCGATGCCTTCACCGTGCCGGAGGTCGCGATCGACCGCCTGTTTTTAAGCTCGATTGCGACAGCCGGAACCGGAGGTGCACCTGGATCCAACACGTACAAGCCCGTCGGCTCGGTCAGCTCCGCGCTTCGAATGACCGTTTGCTCCGGTTGAATGCGCCGGACGTTCACCTGATCGAACGTTGCCGTCGCCAGTTGAGAGTTGTTGCGGCTCGATACCGCCAGGCCGACGTATACGGTTCCGGACATCGACAATTCCTGCTGTCCGACCAGCTTCCACGCGATTCCGTCGGCCGAGGAGTAGCCGCTGATCATCCGATCTTCCCGCACGAGCTTCACCCAGTACGGAGCGGCGACCTTAGCGCCATTCGTATTGACGCTATCCCCGCCCGTCCCGACCCGGCGCTGGAACACCAGGCCGCTTGTCGGCGTAACGGCCATCAATGCATGCTTGGAGGACTTCGTTAAGCTTTCGCGAACCATGACCCCCGCCTTCGCCGAGCTGTGGGCGGCCGCGAAGGCGGACACTCTAGCGACGATCTCGCCGTCTCCCGTCCACGGCCGATAGACATAGTGGAACGAATCGTCCCTGCCCCAGATATCCGCTCCCGTAGCCTGAACCGTGAACGCTCCGGTACCCTCGTCGTACGCGGCGCTTCCCGCAAGGCCGACCGAGCCGATATCGATATTGCCGAACGACGCAGGCAAATTCCCGGCGGATGGGGCGGTCGTTGCCGTGACAGCAGCGCTCCCGGCCGATTCGTTGCCAGCCCCGTCCCGCGCCGTCACCTCGAACGAATAGGCCGTATTCGGCGACAATCCGATTGCCCGGTAGGCGTTCGTACTTCCGTTAACCGCCCCGGCAAAGGCGCCGTCGCGATAAATGTTGTAGCCGGTCACTCCGACATTGTCCGTCGAAGGGGACCACGCCAGGCTGACGGTCGTATCCGTATGGGCGGTAACGGTTAATCCGGCGGGTGACGAAGGCGCTTCGTCGTCGGAAACGGGTGGAGCCACCATCTCGTAGATCGCCAGATCGTCGACGGCATACGCCTCGTCCGTCCCGTTCGTATCCGCACGGACGGAGAACCGGAACTCGATGAACGTGATTTTCCTTTCTCCGCCATTCGGGACGACTTTGAAACGGAAGCCGGGCAAATCCTCGTCGTCGATTTTCTCGAGCGTTTCGCTTCCGTCCGGTTCGTCGTTCCGATACGCTTGGGTTCCGGCTATGCTCGGTTCCCCGGTCGGGAAGCGAGGAATCAGATCCTGATCGTAATTGCCGAATTGAATGCTCGCTTTAATATCCTTGTTGACGGGCTTGTCGCTCGCCGCGCGGCGCTCGAGCTTGAATTCGTAGACGAATTCGACGGGCGCCGATCCGACGGGCAACGAGTAGACTTCGTTGATTCGGTCGAACAACGCTCCGTTAACGATTCTCGCCGTAAACAAGCTCGGAGCGTTGGAGCCGAGCGAAGCGTCTCTTAGCTCCATAGCCGGATTGCCGGCGATCTCCACGATCGAGAGCGTGCCTCCGGGCTCGGCCGTCGAAACCGCGAATGGGCTGTATCCGCTTTCAAACCCGGTGTTGAAATCTCCTAAAAGCAGGTTATCCGACCTCGTCTCGCCTTCGGCGGCGCTCGCTTCGGAAGCGACGAAACCATTGGAGAAGAACAAAACGGCCGCCAGCACGACGGCTAGCAATCGCCTACATGTGCCCATGCCTTTCCCCCTCTTCGAAAAAGTTCTTGATTCCGGATTTTCAGAATGCCGAACCTTGCCATCGGTAGCTACCTGACCTTACTGTACCAATGGCGGTCCCGTACCGGAATAGATTATGTTGCGATTACCTTGAATTTCATGACGGAAGTCGGTCAACGGCGGAGGAAGGCGGAATCGAGGGCGAAGGTCAATAAATGTATATGGAATGTAAGAAACGATCTCTTTTGCCTGCCGAGCGCCCCCCTTACAATTGGACGACGGAATGGCGATCAAGCTGGCGGATCTGTACCGGACGGATGCGATTTTGGCTTAGTTGGTTGGAGCGGTTGCTGCGAAAAGACGTTGCTTCATCGTGAGCGGTGAGCTCATATCGGCGGACCGTTGTTTCGGAGACTCTCGGCATCTGGAATTCCCCTCCATTCCACCCTGCATCCAATAGGCATATAATAGAAGCGTTAGGGAACATGGATGCAAGGGGGATGCCTAGTGGATATTAAGGGAAAAATCGAAGAGATCGTAGCTCGCGTCAAAGCCGACAAAGAGTTCTCTTCCAAGTTTATGAGCGATCCCGTAAAAGCCATTGAATCCGTAATCGGAATCGATCTTCCGGACGCCCAGATCAATGCGCTGATTGATGGGGTTAAGGCGAAGCTGACCGCCGACAAGGCCGGCGACATGCTCGGCTCTATTAAGAAATTGTTCTAATGCATAGCAAAAGACGCCCCGGGAGTTGTTTTCCGGGGCGTCTTTGATATAGAGTGCGATGCGTGCAGTCTGTATTTTTTTACGAGGATGTTTTTATGACATCATTTTCCATGTACAACCGCCTTGGGCGGGAAATACACACCTCCAGTAGGAGGTGATGTATATGTCATTTTCTCTTTTAGAAGTTATCGGACTAGGAATGTTCCTCTTAGCCCTACTAACTTACCTAAAACGAAAATAACCTGCCCTTAGGTTAGCGCCAGGGGAACAGGTTATTTCTATAATGCTCTATTTTTTTCTTGGAGGCACTCAAACGTTGTGCGGGAGAACGGTGTTGGCGCACCGTTCTTTTCTTTATGCTTCAAGTGTAAAACACCAATCGCATTTTTGCAACTTTACTGCATTCTGAAGAAGCTCTCGTGGAAAAACCGCAATTACGCCATATGATCGGCACCTTCGCATCACACAGAATCAATGAGATGCACTGACGATGAGAAAAGGAGCCGTTCCTTCGCTATGGCGAGAAGACAGCTCCTTCTTCATTCAATTCGCACCTGTCGACGGAAAACGGAAACGATAAGAGCCTGAGCCAACCGTCAGCCGAACTCCCTCTTCAGTCTGTTCTAACAACCGGACACCTTCAGCTTCTTGCAGCGGGGCGCCGCTCTCCGTTACCCCGGCCAGCCAGGCTCCCGGCAGCAGAACGTCCGCGCTGGCGTTAGCCGGAACTGTGACGTTGACGAAGACGTCCCCGCCCTCAGCGCGCCAACCGGATGCGACTTGCCCGTAGGCGGATTCGAAGCTTGCCCGGGCGAACGTCAGATCCCCCTTCGAGCATCCGGGGCGAATTTTCGCCCGCTTATAAGCGGGCTCGCTTTCGTCCATGTCCAGACCGGCCACGTACCGGTACAACCAATCGCCGATCGCCCCGTATGCGTAATGGTTGTAGGAGTTCATGTCGTCGCTCCAGAACGAGCCGTCCGGCTTGATACCGTCCCAGTGCTCCCAGATCGTCGTCGCGCCCTTCGTAATCGAGTACAGCCACGACGGGTAAGTGTCCTGAAGCAGCAGTTGGACGGCGGTGTCGTGGAAGCCGTTCTCCGACAGCGCCAGACACAGGTACGGCGTGCCGACGAAGCCGGTATCCAGGTGGCAGCCGTTCTTTCGCACGAGCTCGTTCAGATCGGCGGCGATCCGCTTGCGATCCTCGCCATCGACCAGTCCGAACACGAGCGGCAACACGTTGGCCGTCTGCGTCGGCGCGGCCATTCGGCCTTCGGACGTCAGGAACGTCCCGCGGAATTTGGCGACGATGCCCTGCAGCAGCCTGCCGTACTCCGCCGCCTCTTCGTCCTTGCCGAGCACGGTCGCCGCATCGCGCAAAATCCGCGTCGACAGCGCGTAATACGCCGTTGCGACCAGATCGACCGGGGTTGCGCCGAAATAGCTGCCTTCGTGGGCGTCCAGCGCCAGCCAGTCACCGAAGTGGAAGCCCGAGTTCCACAGAACTTCATCGTCGCCCTGCGCGCGGATGAACTCCACCCACGCCTTCATGCTGCCGTATTGCTCTTCCAACAAGCGGCGATCTCCGTACACCAGATAGACGGTCCACGGACAGATGGTAGCGGCGTCTCCCCATGCCGACGAAGTATACGTCTCGTCCCCCCACATCGTGGAGGTGTAATCCTCAAGGGCGTTCGGCACGACGTAAGGCACGCTGCCGGTGTCGCGCTGATCCGCCTTCAGGTCGCGCAGCCATTTCGTGAAGAACGGGCCGACATGGTAATTATACGCCGCCGTCCGAATGAACACCTGCGCGTCCCCGGTCCAGCCGAGCCGCTCGTCGCGCTGCGGACAGTCCGTCGGCACGTCGAGGAAGTTGCCCCTCTGCCCCCATACGATGTTTTCTTGCAGCCGATTGACCATCGGGTTCGAGCTTTCGAAGCTGCCGGTCGGCTTCATGTCCGTATGGATGACCTCCGCGACGAAGCCGTTCGCAAGGCTTGCGTCGGGCAACTGGTCCAGTCCCTCTACGAGCACGTAACGGAAGCCCTGGAACGTAAAGTGCGGCGCGTAAGCGACGCGGCCGGCATCCCCGCCGATATATTCGACGGTCTGCTTCGCCTTGCGCAGGTTGCCGGTGTAGAAATTGCCGTTCTTGTCGAGCACCTCCGCGTGACGCAACCGAACGCGGGCGCCGGCGGGCAAATCGAGCGAGAAGCGCATCCGTCCGACCAGGTTTTGTCCCATGTCCAGCACTCTGTCTCCTTCGGGCGTGCGAAGAACGGCCTGCGGGGCCAGCGTCTCGGTGACTCGGGTCGGATCGTTCTCCTGCGCCACGAGCTGTCCGTAGCCAAGCGGAACTTCCACCGTCCCGCGCCACTCCCCGTCCGGCTTCCCCGCCTCGCTCCAGCCTTTGCGGGACATTCGGGCATCGTACAGCTCTCCGGCGTACAGCTCGGACATCCGAACCGCTCCGGTTGCCGCTTCCCAGGAGCGGTCGGTGACGACCCACTCTTCGCTTCCGTCCTCATAGCCGATGCAAAGCTGAAGCAGAGCCGCCCTTCTGTCTCCGTAGATGTTCCGCTTGCCCAGCCACGTCAGTTCGCCCTTGTACCAGCCGTCGCCAAGCGCGATTCCGATGGCGTTCTCGCCTTCGCGCAGCAGGCCGGTGACGTCATACGTCTGATATTGATGGCGCTCTTTGTAGCTTGTCCAGCCCGGCGCCAGCACGTCTTCGCCCACGCGCGAACCGTTCGCGTACAGCTCGTACACCCCGGCCGCCGTCGCGTATATTCGCGCGCTCCGGATGCCCGGCTTCGCGCGGAAGCTTCTCCTCAGCAGGAACGCTTCCTTGGCGTGAGGGTCGATTCTCTCCGGATCGGGGGTAATCCACTCCGCCTTCCACTCTTCGGGCGACAGCAACCCGGTCTCCCACCAACCGGGGCGGCTCCATTCCGTCTCCCGATCGTAATTGTCCCACGCCTTCACCCGGTAATAGTACCGGGTCCGCGAACGGACGGCCGGGCCGCCGTACTCCACCAGCACGGACCGGTCGCCGTCGACCTGTCCGGAATCCCATGCCGGCGTATCGAATCCGTCTTCGGACTCCGCGGTTTGGATCCGGTACGCGGTCTGGATCGTCCCCCTTCGGTCCGATTCGAGCTTCCAGCCAAAACGCGGTACCCGTACATCGGTTCCGAGCAAAGCTTCCCGATATTCGCAAGTCAACGAGCGAACGCTGAATTCCGTCATGCTTTCTCCTCTCCCTCCGCCTTATTCGTTCGGATAGACGATCACCTTCAGGCTCTCGCTCTTGTTGTTCATGGCGCGCTCCATCGCTTCCTGCGTCCGGTCAAGCGGATAGCGGTCGGTAATGAGCGCGGAAACGTCGGCGATGCCGGAGGCCAGAATCTCGATCCCCGCCTCATACGTGCCGGCGTAGCGGAACACGCCGTAAATATCGACCTCGTGGTCGCTGATGAAGTGAACGTCCAGCGGAATTTCCGCCTGAACCGGCAGTCCGACGATCGCCAGCTTGCCCCCGCGCTTCAGCGACAGCAGCGCCGATTGCAGCGCCTTCGGATGGCCGGCGGTCTCCCAGGCGACGTCGACGCCCGAACCGCCGTTAAGCGCCTTGATCGTCTCGACGGCATCTTGCCCGCGAACGTTGATCGCGTGCGTAGCCCCCAGCTTCTTGGCCGCCTCCAGACGGACCGGCTCCAGATCGGTGACGTAAATCCGGCTGGCTCCGTAGGCTCTTGCCGCGACGACGGCAAGCAACCCGACCGGCCCCATGCCCATAATCGCCACGGAGGCCCCCGGATTAAGGCCGGTCCGGTTCGCCGCATGGATACCGACCGAGAACGGCTCGATCAGCGCCGCCTCTTCGTAGCTCAGATGGTCCGGAATCGGGAACAGGAAGTCTTCCCGCATCTTCACGTATTGGGCGAACGAGCCGTCGATCGGCGGCGTCGCGAAAAATTCGACCTCCGGGCACAGATTGTATTTGCCCGACTTGCAGGCGGGACAGCGTCCGCAGGTCGTCTGCGGCTCGATCGCCACCCGGTCGCCGGGCTTGAGCCGGGCGACCCCTTTGCCTGCGGCAACGACCTCGCCGGCGCATTCATGGCCGAGAATCATCGGATAACGGACGATCGCGCCGCCGATTCGGCCATGCTCGAAATAATGGACGTCGGAGCCGCATACGCCGACCGCCATCACCTTAACGAGCGCTTCGCGCTCTCCAAGCTCGGGAATCGGCCTGTCTTCGGTCACGATCCGGAGCGGTTCGGTCATGACGGCCGCCTTCATCGTCGCGGGAATAGTCATCGAAATCACCTTTCTCTCAAAGATTGCAGCTCGGGCACGATTGTTCGATGCTATCATACCTCTCCCGAAGGTACATTAACTTTAGCGAATCGGGTGCACTATTTTTAGGAGGGATCTTCTTCCCTCTCTGTATGGCTTCCGGCAATCATGGTATGCTATTTTTAGATACGCCGCCCTTCCAGCGAACTTTAGGCTGTTATCGGAGGACTGGACATGATTAATCGCACCATTCGCAACAAGCTGTTTTTCGTTTTTCTGGCCGTTTCGGTCGTTCCCATTTTTATCGTGACGCTCATTTCCTATAACGCTTACACGAGTCTCGTCGCCAAGCAAGTGTCCATCGTCTCGACCGGCACGATCGACAACGCCGTCGAGCGGATCGACCATATTTTCCAGAATATCGACCACATTACGCTATCGTTCCAGCAGTTCTCCACCCGCCCCGGGGCCGTGACGGTCTCTCAGGAGCTGAACAAGCTGATCAACAATCCGAACGCCGATCAGTACGACTTTTTCTTGGCGCGCACCAATATGCTGTTTTTTTTCAACAATCTCATGCTCGGCAATCCGTATTTGAACGGCATCTACATTTTCCTGCCGGACGGACGGTCGATCAGCTTCGGCATCAGCACCGACCTCCAGGTCGATTACAGCCCGCTCGGCGACGAATGGTACGAGCGGACGCTGGTGAAAAACGGCGGCCTGTACATCAGCGATGCGGATACGAAGGACTTCATCATTAACGCCAAGCCGTCCATTACGTTCTCCCGAGCGCTGTACGATCCCGATACCCGGCAGCTGCTCGGCGTGCTGATGCTCGACTGCGGGCTTGATATTTTCAAAGGCATCGACAAAGATATCGTTCCCGATATTACGAGCATGTTTCTCGTTAACGGCAACGGCAAGATTCTGTACGAGAACTCCGCGTCGCCGCGAATCGGGGAGCGTCTGCCGGAGCCGCTGAACGGCTGGGTGGCCGGCCATCCGGGAGAAGCCGCGGAAGAGACGGCGGACGGGGCGCTGGCCGTCATGAAGCCGTTCCCCGACAACGATTGGAGGATCGTCGCTTCGATCCGGCTGTCCGAGCTGTACAAGCAGTACGGCGTGTCCGAGCGGCTGCTGATCTATATCGCGGCAACATGCGCTTTGATCTTCGTGCTCCTCTCCATTCTGCTCTCGAGCCTGATTACGAAGCCGATCATCGACCTCAGCAAAACGATGCGGAAAAATAAATACCTCAGCCTCGTCACGGTGAAAAAAAACCTCGAGCGGACGGACGAAATCGGCGTGCTGTACACGGAGTACAACAAAATGATTCAAGAAATCAACCGTTACATTAAAGACAGTTATCAGAACAGACTCCTCACGCTCGATTCGCAGATGAAGGCGCTGGAGGCGCAGATCAACTCGCATTTTCTGTACAACAC
>JAEZZE010000397.1 GCA_023418755.1 Bacillota bacterium
TGGCGTGCCAGAATTCTGCGCATGAAGGTCGCGTGGGATTGGACCTGATCCGCGATCGTCGTGCTGGACAGATTGCAGCCGCTTCGCGCCAGCCCGACCAGAATATGAACGGCAACCGCGAAACGCGGAGGACCGATCGGACGAATAGAAGCGCTCATGAACTCACCCCCTATCCGTCTATTGTACATTCGGCTCTCCGCGTTTCGCAACCGGCTCCCGGATTAGCGTCCGACGAACGCGTTAAGCATCCAGGCGTGCTTCTCCAGGCTTGTTTTCATACCGAGCAGCAAATCCGCCGTATCCTCGTCGTCGGCCGATTCGGCGATCTTGATGCCCTGCCGCAGCTCTCTTGCCAATTGTGTATAATCCTCCGCGATAACCGCGGCCATTCGCTCCGCCGATTCGCCCCCTTCCGCTTCGCGCACGCTCGCCAGCCGCAGACTGTCGGTTAGGGTCGCGACCGGGCTTCCGCCGATCGCCAGCAGCCTCTCCGCCAGTACGTCGACATGAGCCGCCGCCTCGGTGTATAGCTCTTCGAACTTCGCGTGCAGCGTGAAAAATTGGGGGCCCTTTACGAACCAGTGATAATTGTGAAGCTTCATGTGTAGAACGGTCCAGTTGGCGATTTGTCGATTCAGAACTGCGCTCACGGTCATTGTCGTCGTATTCGTATTCGCGGTCATGCGAATGCCTCCCGTCGTTTTAATTTATATTTGGTCTAAATATAAACTCATTGTAACACGGATGGCCCCGTTCAACATGAACGGCGGATGAAGATTTCATGAAGATTGGATGAAGGCTCTCCGCCGGCGTTCGGAGACGGAGGGCTGCTCCCCTCGGGAATATCGGCGCGTTTCTCTTAACGGGGCCGTTACGGCCGGCACGGCATTCATATCCGGACGCGAACGGCGCTATATATGACTTACGGGAGAAATCCGCTATACGGAAAGGAGTGTTGGTATGGACAAAGCTTCGCGCATCCCGGGCTGGAACGGCGCGATCCCGCAACCGATACGCAAGGACGGGGCGGGAGCGACCGACAACGGGCCGCGCGACGTGATGCGCGATCTCGAGAATCCCGATATGCTCGTCCCTCCCATGACGGATTCGGGCACGCTGCCCAATATGAAGTTTTCTTTCTCGGATACGCACATGCAGCTCAATCACGGAGGCTGGTCGAGGGAGGTGACCGTACGCGAGCTCCCCATCGCGACGACGCTGGCGGGAGTCAACATGAGGCTGACTCCCGGCGGCGTTCGGGAAATGCATTGGCATCAGCAAGCGGAGTGGTCGTTCATGATTTCCGGACGCGCCCGGGTGACCGCCGTCGATCAAGACGGCAGAAACTTCGTCGGCGATATCGGGCCGGGCGACCTGTGGTACTTCCCGCCGGGCATCCCGCACTCTATTCAAGGGTTGGAGGAGGGCTGCGAGTTCCTGCTCGTCTTCGACGACGGCACGTTCTCCGATATCAACACCCTGTCGCTCTCCGATTGGTTCGCGCATACGCCCCGCGACGTTCTGGCCGCCAACTTCGGCGTGCCCGAGAGCGCGTTCGCCTTTATTCCGGATCGTCAAAGATACATCTATCAAGACCGGGTTCCCGGACCGATCGAATCTCAGACCGTTAGCGATCCCCAGGGGAAGGTCCCTCTAAACCTGACTTACCGGCTGCTCGCGCAGGAGCCGATCGTTACCCCGGGAGGCACCGTTCGGATCGCGGATTCCCGCAACTTCCCCGTCTCCAAAGCGATTGCCGCAGCCCTCGTCGAGATCAAGCCGGGGGCCATGCGGGAGCTGCACTGGCATCCGAACAACGACGAATGGCAGTACTACTTGTCGGGAACGGCGCGCATGACCGTATTCTCCGGTCAGGGGACCGCGCGCACGTTCGACTACCGGGCGGGCGACGTAGGCTACGTCCCGTTCGCCTTCGGCCACTACATCCAGAATACCGGCGACACGAGCGTCTGGTTTCTCGAGATGTTCAAGAGCGACCGCTTCGCCGACGTCTCCCTGAACCAGTGGATGGCCCTCACTCCCGCTCCGCTCGTCGCCAACAATCTTCACGTCGGGCCCGAGCTTATGAACGAGCTGCGCAAAGTGAAGTGGCCGGTCGTCAAATATCCTCCGCCGGCCCCATGAGCCTTTCGCGATAACGCGAACAACCGCCCGCGGCTTAGCCGGGCGGTTGTTCCGTTGCGCTCCCGCGCGCTTCGTCATTCTTAGTCTTGCAAGCGATAGGCAAGCTCGCAGAACGTACCGAGCGGAATCATCTCGCTTAAATAGCGATGAGCAAGCTCCTTCTCGGCCGCCGTGACGGCCTTGTCGGCATGCACCTCGAAATGAAGCGTTCCCGTGCAATAATCGTAACGGCGAAAAGCCAACGTGCCCGAATCCATCATTCCGTTCATCACGGCGACGACTCCGTCCGGGTTCAGCTCCCGATCGACGGCCGCTCGCGCGATGCGCTCCGGGAGCTCGTCGTTCCCGGGGACGCGGTCTTCCCGAAGCTTCGAATACGCCTTCACTCTGAAGCAAATGAAAGACGTCAAGCCGCTGGACGCGAACCTCTTCAGCTCGGCGGCATCGGCCTCCGGAAGCTCCAGATCCTCATTCCAAGCGTACAGCGTTGCCGCATTCCGTCCGGTCGTATGCGCCCGGACGTATTTTAGCTGCGGATACTGCATCTTAATCCATTGCTCGGTCAACAAACGAGTACCCATTTCGATCGCCTCCATAGGATTCGTTCCGGATGCCGATACAAGGTTGCGCTTACACCGATTGTACTTCCGGCCTTCCGTTCCGTCCAGCGGCGATCGAATTCCCCTAGTTTTTCTCGCGTTTCCATGGAGGGTCCCCGTAACGATGCAACGTCTGGTTGATCTTGTAGACGATCCACGGGACGAGCCCGGCCAGCGCCGCATTGATGATGATCGCCGCCCCGGGCATTCGATCCGCCAATGCTTTAAGCCATCCTGCCAAGCTTATTTCACCTCCGGTTGAATGCGTTCGATGGCGCCTATGATTCTGAGTCGGGTATCGACGTTTATGACGACCCGGCATTTCGAGAACAGATGATCGCCGCGGTCCCAGTCGTTTTTGATCTTCTTCCACGTCCTGTGATGCTGCTCGTTCAAATGGTCGCCCAAGCCGAGCACGTCGGCCTTATATTGTTTCTGCAGCTTCTCCAGCACGGAGTACATGATATCCTTGACTCGGTCTCCGGCCCGGCTCTCGATTTCCCGAATAACCTCCGGATCGAGCAGATCGGCATTCGTATACGTTTCGCCGACATTGCCTTCCACGTTCACGTTAACCGTAAACACGGGAGATTCCGGATCGGATACGTTCGCCCGGATCTTTCTGCTCGCGCTCTTGACCTCGAACACCATCGGCTTGCCGTTCAATTCGATCTCCAGCGCCCCCGCTTTGATCGTGCCGCTGAAATAGTTTCTTCCCGAGGTCTCCTCCCCGTTGAGGAACCCCTTCAACTTCTTATCGCTGTCGAATACGGCTGCTCCGCTTAGCGTAATCTTGTTGTCGAGCCGGGATATTCTGGGTATCGTGAAGCTATGGTCCTCCAGCAGAAACCGGTGAACGAGCCCCATCGTGGTCGGCGGAACGATCGACTCGCTCTTATCCGGATTTTCCGAGGTGGAGTTGATGTACTGCACGGGAAGCGTCTCGATGGGCGGTTTAATGTTGAGCAGATCCTTCGCCCGTCCGACCGCGATCAGCACCTTCGCCGCCCGCCTCATCTCCGGGTCGCGGACGAACAAGTCGAGCACCTCTTTAAACTTGCCCGAACGGGCCAATCGATCCGATATAAGAATAATTTTGTTGTGTTCCAGATAGGGCGGCCTGCTTGTATCGTTGGACATTTTGCGCGCGGCTTTAAAGAGCGTCGCGGCGGAGGAGCTCACATTTTGGAAAGGCGTGGCCGCCGTATTGCCGCCTTCCGACGATTTGCCCTGCATCTCGTTGGGAACGATGTACTGGAACGTCAATTCGAAATTGCCGTCCTCTCCTTCGTCGATCGCGGATCCGACCACGAAGCCCCGGTCTTCGATCTCCACCCGGTCCCAGCAGCCCGTAATCGCGATTAAAGCGGCCAAAGCCCCTGCCGTTCTAATTATCGCTCCCATTCGCTTTCACCCCCCGCAGCTTGGCCGCTCCCAGAAGAATCGCCGGAAGCCCCCATCCGATCACGATTCCCGCACTGCCGATCCATTCTCCGAACCTATCGATTTCCGTTACGTTCTGGGGCTGCATGGCGATCAAGTAGATCAACGGACATAGCCAGACGACCCACGTCATGCGCTGCTTCCCGGGAAAGAGGCCCTTTAGGGCGAGAATCGTCACGTCTAAGGCCATAGCCGCCGTATTGAACAACGTGACCACCCAGATCGTGAAGAATATGGATTCGAACCTCTCGAAGAACCCGCCCGGAATTTCCACCTGCTTGGCCAATTCGGCCGTCGGATAGAGCGTATTCTTCGTCAC
>JAEZZE010000442.1 GCA_023418755.1 Bacillota bacterium
GCTGTACTACGCCAAGGCGTCGACACTTCGCCGGCTCGGCAATCCGGGCGGCTGGTTCGCGGACGTCGAGCGTTCCGGCGGCGGTCCGCTTATCGATATCGGAGTCCACGTCATCGACTTGTGCTGGTATTTGATGGGCAAGCCCAAAGCGACGACGGTCAGCGCCAATACGTACCGGAAGCTCGGCAACCGCTCCAACGTCAAGCACCTGTCTTTCTATAAAGCGGCCGATTACGACGCGTCCAAAAACACGGTCGAAGATCTGGCGAGCGCCATCATCCGCTTCGAGAACGGCGCGTCCATCATGGTGGACGTCAGCTACTCCCTGCATGCGAAGAAAGACGAAGGCATGGTCCGGCTGTACGGGGACAAGGGGAGCTTCGAGATCGATCCGGAAGTCGCGATCGTCACCGAGAAGCACGACACGATTCTGAACATTCAGCCGCAGACCGACAGCTCGGCCGGGTTCTCCGGGGACGCGGCGTTCCAGAACGAAGTCGACCATTTCGTCGATTGCATCGTCAACGGAACGGAGCAGATCAGCCCGGTCGAGGACGGCGTGGAAATCATGAAAATTTTGTGCGGCATTTACGAATCCGCGGCCAGAGGCGAGGAGGTCCGCCTATGAAGCTCGGGATCAGCTCCTACAGCTTATGGCAGGCCGTAGAGAAAGGCGAACTGGATCTCGTGGGCGTCGTCGGCAAGGTGGCCGAACTAGGCGGCGAGCATGTCGAGATCGTGCCGCTCGGCATCGATCTGACCGCCGAACCGGCTCTGGTCGAGGCGATCCGGGGCAAGGCGGCGGAAGTCGGCATCGACATTTCCAACTACGCGATCGGCGCGAACTTCGCGGGCCTGGACGACGAGGCGTTCGAGCGGGAGATCGCCCGGGTCAAGCGCGAGGTGGACGTTGCCGCCGCGCTGGGCGCGAAGCTGATGCGCCACGACGTGGCGAATTCCGAGGATCGGTCCATCCGTCAATTCATGAAGGACCTCCCCAAGCTGACGGAGGCTTGCCGCCGGATCGCCGACTATGCGGCGCAATACGGGATCACTACGAGCATCGAAAACCACGGCTACTACGTGCAGGCGAGCGACAGGGTACAAGCGATCGTAAACGAAGTAGCGCGGAGCAACTTTCGCACGACGCTCGACATTGGCAACTTCGTCTGCGTGGACGAGAATCCGCTCTCCGGCGTGCGCAACAACGCCAAGCTGGCGTCGATCGTGCACGTCAAAGATTTCTATATTCGGCCGGCGACGGCGGACCCGGGCGAAGGCTGGTTCCGATCGGCCGGCGGCGCTTACCTGAGAGGCGCGATTGCCGGACAAGGCGATCTAGACACACGGGGCGCGCTGCGCATCGTTAAGGAATCGGGCTTCGACGGCTACCTGTCCATCGAATTCGAAGGCATGGAGCCTTGCGTGCGAGCGACGAAGATCGCCCTAGACAACGCGAGGCGGATCTGGAACGAAATTTGAAGAAGGAGTGAGAGGGAATGTCCGGAATCGTAACCCCATGGAAAATCGGCGTCATCGTCGACAGCTTCAGAGTCGGCGTCCGCGAAGGATTGGTCAAGGCGAAAGGCGTAGGAGCGGACGGCGTGCAAATCTATGCCGTCTCCGGCGAGATGGATCCGGCGAATCTGTCCGCCGAGGCCCGCAAAGAGTGGAAGTCGTACATTGCGTCGCTAGGGCTGGAAATTTCCGCGCTCGTCGGCGACCTGGGCGGCCACGGCTTTCAGGATAAGCTGGCGAACCCGGCCAAAATCGAGAAGTCCAAGCGCATTCTCGATCTCGCGGTGGAGCTGGGCACGAACGTCGTCACGACGCATATCGGCATCGTGCCGGACGACAAGAACGGCGAAGTGTACGAGGCGATGCATTTGGCGTGCGACGAGCTGAGCCGATACGCGACGAGCATGAACGCTTATTTCGCGATCGAGACCGGCCCGGAAACTTCGGCGCATTTGAAGAGCTTTCTGGACGGCTTGAGCTCCAAGGGCGTCTCCGTTAACTTCGACCCGGCGAACATGGTCATGGTGACCGGCGACGATCCGGCGCAAGGCGTCTACAACTTGCGCGATTACATCGTGCACACGCATGCGAAGGACGGCATCCGTCTTCGCGAGGTCGATCCTCGCTTGATCTACGGGGCGCTGGGTTTCGAACCGCTCGACCACGAGAGGATCGCGCAGGACGCCGAATCGGGCGACGCGTTCCGCGAAGTTCCGCTCGGAGAGGGCGGAGTCGATTGGGACGCTTATCTGAAGGCGCTGCGCGACATCGGCTACGGCGGCTACCTGACGATCGAGCGAGAGGTCGGCGCGAACCCGGAAGCGGATATCGCGGCCGCGGTGCAGTTCCTGAAAGCAAGAATCTAACGGCAGGCCGCTCCCCGCTATTGCGGAGGCGGCCTTTTTGCTACAATGGGAGACGGAAGAGAGGGAGGTCGCGGGAATGGATGCGGGTAACGAGAAGGCGGTCGATGCGGGCTTGTGTCCCCTGTGCGGGGGCGGGAACGCATGCGGCAGCGTCGCGGGAGCGCCGAGCGGTTCTTGCTGGTGCGCCGGCGAGAAGTTTCCTCCGGACCTATTCGACAGGCTTTCGCCGGAGACGCGGAATAAAGCTTGCATCTGCCGGGCGTGCTTGGAGGCGCATCGGGCTCGCTGAATCTTACTACAGTTACGCAGGCATTCTTCCGATATATAGAGAATAAAGAGAGATGCCGTATCCGATCCGAGCGTCGTTCCGGGCAGGATGCGAGTGGGGAGCGTGCCATTATGTTCTTTTCGCGGGAGCAGTCTATCAATAATGCGATGGAACCGATCGTAAGCCGTTTGTTCGACGAGCATTACGTGAAAACGGGAATTCTGAAATGCAGCTGCGAACAATGCCAGATGGACGTCGTCCTGCTGGCGCTTAATCATTTGCCGCCGCGCTATACGTCCGGCCAGGCCGGCGAAGCTTATATCAAAGCGATCTATCAGGAGCCGCAGCTTCAGTCGGACATCCTTCGCGAGCTGACGAAGGCGGTCCAGGTTATTCAGGGGAGTCCCCGTCATTAAAATAGCCGAGCGTTATCCCGGGTGAAGGGGTGGCGCTCTGTTTCTTTCTGTCGTCCGAGCGCGGGAATGTATGTTAGACTCTTTAATGGCAGACTCCGAATTGCGGTCGTTCCATTGGTCGACGGAATATCGAAACAAGCAACTTAAGCGGGAAAGAAGGATAGCTAGATGTCGCAAAAACAAACGAACCGAACCGTCGTTACGATCGGCTTGCTGTCGGCGCTGTTTATCGGGGCGCTTGATTCTACGGTCGTCACGACGGCGACGACGAGCATTGTTAAGGACTTGCAGGGGCTGAGCTTGATCGGCTGGATTTTTTCGATCTATACGCTGACGACCTGCGTCACGACGCCGATCTTCGGCAAGCTGGCCGATCTGTTCGGCAGAAAATCGATTTTTACGATCGGCTTGTCGTTGTTCCTGATCGGCTCCGTCCTATGCGGAGCGGCCGAGTCGATGACCCAACTGATCTGGTTCAGGGCGATTCAAGGGATCGGAGCGGGCGCGCTGACCCCGGTCATCTTCACGATTATCGGAGATATGTACACGGGCGTACAGCGTGGCAAGGTGCAGGGCGTATTGTCCTCGATGTGGTCGATTGCCGGTCTGGTCGGTCCATTCGTAGGCGGTTATTTCGTCGATACGGTTACGTGGCGTTGGATCTTCTATATGAACATTCCGATCAGCGTTATTTCCTTTATCCTAGTCCTTGGTTTCTTGCATGAAAAGTTCGAGAAGGTTGCCAAGAGCAGAATCGATTATTGGGGCGCGCTTACGTTCACGATCAGCGTCTCGTGCTTGCTGCTTGCCTTGCTGACCGGCGGGGAAGCGTACGCCTGGGACTCGCTTGAGATCGTTGCTCTCTTCGCGGTAGCGGCCGTATTCCTGGTCGTCTTCCTGTTTATCGAGTCCGCGACGAAGGAGCCGATGCTGCCTCTGTCGCTGTTCCGCGAGCGGCGGCTTACGATTCCCTACGTGCTCGGCTTTTTCGGATTTTGCATCGTCGCCGGGGTGACGATCTATATTCCGC
>JAEZZE010000446.1 GCA_023418755.1 Bacillota bacterium
GGCATCGATCATGGCACTTCTACTGATGGCAAGCGTTGCGCTTGCAGGCTGCTCCGACAAGGGCAACGATTCCGGAGGCAAGAACGGACAAAGCGGCGATAAGCCGATCAAGCTCGTCTGGTGGGTCCACGAGAACCCTTCCTTCGTCGAAGCGAATAAAAAGCTGATCGAGGATTACAAGAAAGTGAAGCCCAACGTGACGATCGATCTTCAAGTGTTCCCGTACGATGCGTTCGTGCAAAAAATCCGCGTGTCGATGAATACGAAGACGCCTCCGGATATCGTGCAAATGTTCGGTACCTGGGTGCGGGAGTACGCCAAAAACGGCTTGCTGGAGCCGGCGGCGAACGGGGCCGAGCTTGAAGCGGAAGTCTACCCGGCAGCGATCGGGGGCTTCCAATACGACGGCAAAGTATACGGTGTTCCCCACGAATTCAACATCGAGAACGGAGCGGCGCTGCGTTATCCGCAAATGTTCAAGGAAGCGGGTATCGACAAGGATCCCTCGACCTGGTCGGAGCTGTTGGAGGACGCTAAAAAACTGACCAAGCGCAGCGGAGATAAAATTACCGTTCGGGGACTGGACATTACCTCCAACGACAGCATCGTTTTCTATTTTCTCGCGTTCATTCAGCAGCAGGGAGCCGACTTCTGGAACGGGGATCAAACCCAAGTCGACTTCTCGACTCCGGAAGCCGAAAAGGCGATGCAGGAGCTGGTCGACCTGGTCAAGGTGCACAAGGTAACCGATCTGACCAAGCTGGGTACGCCGGATGAACCCTATATGATCTTCTTCAAGGGACAGTCGGCGATCACGACGGCCGGACCTTGGACGATTGCGGAAGGAGTCAATACGTTTAACGTCGAGAACTTCGATTACATGCCGATGCCGTCCTTCACCGACAAACCGGCCGTGTTCAGCTCCGAATCGGGTTGGGGAGAGGTCGTATCCAAGCAAAGCCCGAACAGCCAGGCCGCTTGGGAGTTCGTTCAATTCATGATGGAGGAAGAGAACGCGCTCGCTTGGAATCTGCACACCTCCTCCATCCCGGCGAACAAGCACGTTGCCGAAGATCCGAAATATCTGGAGAGCGCCCCGCTCGTAAAGGCGGCCGTGGAAGCTCTTCCGAACGGACGCTGGATCGGACCGCTGGCCGACCGGGATTATTTCTTCCAGGTCATCATCGACGTGTACGCGGAGATCGCCCACGACAAGACGAGCGTGCAGGACGGCCTGAAGAAGGCGGAGGCGGACATCAACAAGATGCTCCAAGCCAAGCAGTAATCGAGGATGCGGAACCGGAGACCTTCGGGTCTCCGTTCCCGATTGGAGGCGGTTCATAGATGTCGAAGCAACAAGCGTCCGAACGGAGATTTATCGCGCTGTCGCTGACGCCGATCGTTCTTTTGTTCCTGGTGTTTTCCATTCTGCCTATCGTAATCGGCACCGTGCTAATGTTTTTCGATTATTCTCCTTTATCCAATTCGGTTCCGTTCGCGGGCTTGAAGCATGTTAAGGAGCTGTTTTCCGACGACCTGTTTTTCAAGTCGCTGCGAGTCACCTTCGTTTTCGTCCTGGTGGCGATCCCGTTAAATATTGCCGTAACCCTGATGATTGCGGCAGGCATTAACAAAATTCGCGGCGGCTTCTGGAAAAACAGCTTCCGCACGATGTTCTTCCTCCCGGCGATTGCGCCGTTGGCCGGTTCGGCCGTCATCTGGACGACGATGTTCAACGCGGACAGCGGAGTCGTGAACATGGCGTTTCATCTGGTGGGCCTGGAGCCGATCAACTGGCTGACCGATCCGTCCACGGCTCTGCTGTCGATCGTCATCATGACGCTATGGGCCGATGTCGGCTATAATATCGTGCTGTTCATGGCGGGACTCGACTCCATTCCGGAGACGCTCTACGAAGCGGCGGAGCTGGACGGCGCCTCGCCCTGGCACGTCTTTTGGAACATTACCCTGCCTATGCTCAGCCGTACGATGCTGTTTGTTTTCATTATGACGAGCATCTCTTACTTCCAGATGTTTCCCCAGTTCCAGATTATGACCAAGGGCGGGCCTCTGCATGAAACCTACGTGCTGGCGTTGAACATCTACGATCAAGCCTTTACGTACATGAATATGAGCTACGCGTCCGCCATGGCTTTCGTCATGCTGCTGATCATTCTCGTTCTGACCCTGATCCAGATGCGGATCGGCCGATCCCAATGGGAGCATTAAGGAGGGCGACATGCGAACGAAAAAACGGAGTTTATCGTACATGCTGCTGTTCGCGGCGCTGTTGATCGGGGCCCTGCTGATGTTCGTGCCTTATCTATGGATGGTGCTGACTTCATTCAAGAGCAATTCGGAAATCTTAACCGCGTCCAATCATCTGCTTCCGCGGGAACCGACCTTGTCCGGCTACAAGAAAGTGTTGGGAGAGGTGCCCTTCTTCCGCTGGTTCGTCAACAGTCTGTCGACGTCGGCCATCATTACGGTCGCCGCGATCTTTACGAGCGCGTTGGCCGGCTACATTTTCGCCAAGTTCCGTTTTCGCGGCAAACGCCTGCTGTTCATCGTCATTTTGGCGACGATGATGGTACCTTTTCAGATCGTGATGGTTCCGACCTACGTCATTATTTCCAAACTGAATCTGGTCAACGATCTGTCGGCGATCGTCATTCCTTATCTGGTTAGCGCGTTCGGCATTTTTCTGGCCAAACAGTTCATCGAAGCGATTCCGAGCGAACTGATCGAAGCGGCCAGGATCGACGGAGCCTCCGAGTTCAAGACGTTCCGGGCTCTCGTCCTTCCGCAGATCAAGCCGGCGCTCTCGGCGCTCGCGATCTTTTCGTTCATGGCCGCGTGGAATAATTATTTGTGGCCGCTGATCATTTTGAACGAAGAGTCGAAAATGACCGTCCCGCTGGCGCTCGTGTTTTTCAACGGGCAGAACGTGGTCAACTACAACGTCGTCATGTCGGCCGCGGTGCTGATCATGATTCCGGTGGTCGTTATCTTCCTGATCTTCCAGAAGCAATTCATCAAAGGATTGACGATGACCGGCTTTAAATGAAAGCGGTCGACGATCGTCCGCGTTCCGAGGGAGCCTGACGCATGGAAATTCGCAAGGACCGCATGCCGCGCGATGCGGTCTTGACCTTGGCGATGCACGGGCTGTTCATTTTCGGCAGCTCCGTGTCGTTGACCTTCTTCAATATTTATTTTTTGCGGCTGAGCGAATCGTTCACGCTGAACCTCATCTATAACGCCTTGTTCTACGCGCTAACGCCGATCGGCTTCTGGATAGGGGGAGGCGTCGCCAAAAGGTACGACCGGCTGCATACGCTGCGGATCAGTCTGATTCTGCATATGACGTTCTTCGCGCTCGTTCTGGCGCTGGGCGAGGGAATCGTTGACGTATATGGCGCGATCGCGCTATGCCAGGGGCTTGCCGTCGGCTTCTACTGGGCCGGAATTTTGGTGCTGCTGTACGATGTGTCGGCCAAGCTCAACCGGGTTCGCTATGTCGGCATCAGCACGGTGGCGCTGACCGGGGCCGGCCTGATCGGTCCGCTGGCGGGAGGGTGGCTGATCGGCGGAGGCCTGAGCCTGGAAGGCTACTTGTATGCCTTCGGGCTGACGCTGGCGGTATTCGCGGGCGTGTTCCTGATTTCCTTATTTATCGGCAAGCAACCGTCTCGCAGGAGGCGTTATATGCTTGGCTTGACGCGGCTGATGGCGCGGCGCAATCCGCAGTGGACGAGGCTGCTCGCGCTCTGGTTCTGTACGGGCTTTCTGGAGGGGCTTACGCTGTTCATTCCGGCGCTGCTGCTCTACGAGGTGTTCGAACGCGAGAATATCGTCAGCGTCGCGCTCGCGGCGAGCTCGCTCGTATCGGTCGCATCCAGCCTGTACATGTCGCGCCGGGGTAAGATGGAGCGCGCGTCCGTCTATATGCTCGTTTGCTCTTTTGGCATCGCGCTGGGGGCGCTGGTCCTGTCCGGAGGGACGGGGACGGCCCGGACGATCGCGTTTCTGTTCGTGATCGCCTGTTTGAATCCCGTCTACCACAATACGTTTATTTCCCGATTTTTTTCCGAGACGGACAAGCTTCCGCTCAAGGGCTCCTTTCGGATCGAATCCGTCGTCCTGTACGAAACCCTGCTGAACTTCGGCCGGGTCGTTCCGCTGGTCGTTCTGCTTCCTCTGGCCGATTCGCTGCGGGCGGATGCGCTTTGGATCGCGTTCGCCGGCGCGGGAACGCTGCAGGGAATCGCGGTATGGGTCGCGTTTCGCAAGGAGAAGCATGTCGCAAAGCTAGAGGGAGGGCAATGAAATGAGCAAGATCGTATACATTGTCGGGGAGCTGAACCCCGATGTCATTTTATCGGGACCGGACGTGAAGCCGGAGCCGAACAAGGAGAAGCTGATCGAGCAGTACGAGCTGACGCTGGGCTCCTCGTCGGCGATTACCGCCTGCGTGTTGGCCCGATTGGGCGTGGAGGTCAGGTTCGTCTCGGTCGCGGGCAACGACGAATACGGCCGGTTTTGCCTGGAGCAGTTGAAGCAGTACGGCGTCAACGCGGACCGCGTGTCTCTGACCGACCGGGAGAAGACCGGCGTCACCTTCTCGCTCTCCACTCCGTCCGATCGTTCGCTGCTCACCTATATGGGCACGATACCGCTCATGGAGCCGAGCTTGATCCCGCTGGGCGATATCGCCCGCGAGGCGGACCATCTTCATTTCGGTTCCTTTTTCCTGCAAGAGGGCATGAAGCCGCATTGGCTGGAGCTGTTCCGGCAAGCTCGCGAGAAGGGCGTGACGACAAGCTTCGAT
The DNA here is from genome assembly GCA_023418755.1 of Bacillota bacterium. Lineage (GTDB taxonomy): Bacteria > Bacillota > Bacilli > Paenibacillales > Paenibacillaceae > Cohnella. The sequence continues at coordinate 4,832 of JAEZZE010000446.1, forward strand.
ACCGGCTACGATCCTCGCGAGCGTTGGGATCGCGAGCTCATCGAGCCGCTGCTGGCCTGCACCGATTATTTCGTCCCGAGCGAGACGGAGGCCGAGCATATTTTCGGAACCTCCGATCCCGCCGAGCTGGCCGGCCGTCTTCCCGCGAAGCGCGGGCTTGTCGCCTTGAAGAGAGGGAGCAGGGGAGCGTCCTTGCTGGGGCCCGGCGGGGAGTGGAGCCATATCGACGCCTTCCGCGTGAATCCGGTCGACACGACCGGAGCGGGGGATTCCTTTAACGCCGGATTCCTCTATGCGGTTCTGCAAGGCGCGTCCCCAGAGGCGAGTCTTCGATACGCTTCGGCTTGCGGCGCAATGGCGACGCTTCGGGTCGGAGGCGTCAAGGGGGCGCCGACGGCCGACGAGGTGCGGGAGTTTATGGCTCGGCGGATCTGAGCGGCGAACGGTAGGGAGTCGCTATGCGGTGTAATCCCGGGTAACGTCCAAGTTGAAATGAAGGGAGGTGAGGCGGCCGACAAGGATGTCGGAAGCCGCGTTGCGGAATAATGCCGGGGTAATGTCCGAGCAAATGCGAAAAGGGAGTGAGGCGTCCAACGGAACAATCGGTTATACATCTGCTTGAATAACATCATGCTTGTGTAAGCCGGAATAATAAATTATGAGAACGGGAGATGAATGAGGAATGAAGAAATGTATGGTACTTCTTGCGGCAATGCTGGCGGTATTGGGGGTATCTTCGGCAGTTTCGGTGGAAGGCCGTACCTATGCGGCCGGAACGGATTACTACGTATCGACGACCGGCAGCGACAGCAACGCGGGGACGAGCACGGCGGCCGCTTGGAAAACGTTGCAGCATGCGGCCAATACGGTTCCGGCAGGCAGCACGGTTCACGTAATGGGAGGCGTCTATAATCAAAAAGTAAAAATTACGCGCTCCGGATCGGCCGCGGCCGGACCGATTACTTTCCGGAATTACGCATCGCAGTCGCCGGTTCTGGACGGAACCGGGCTAAGCGTAGCCTCGGAAGACAGTCTGATCGAGATCGAAGATGCCAGCTATATCGTCGTTAAGGGCTTCGAGATTCGCAATCTCCAGACGAGCACGAAAAACAGGGTCCCGATGGGAATCTTCATTCATGGCGCGGGAAGCCATATCGAGATTCGCGACAATAAGATCCACGATATTAAGAACACGGCCACCCTTAGCGCCAACTTGTCCGGGAGGGATGCGCACGGGATCGCCGTGTACGGCACGAAAGCTCCCGCGTCCATCAACAATCTGACCATAGACGGGAACGAACTGTACAATCTGGTGCTGGGATCCAGCGAATCTCTTGTCGTGAACGGCAATGTGGATACATTCGACATTACGAACAATCTGGTTCACGACAACGACAACATCGGCATCGATCTGATCGGCTTCGAGGGAACGGCGCCGTCGACGGCTTACGATCAAGCGCGCAACGGGACGGTTCGGGGGAATACGGTCTATAACATTACTTCCGTCAACAATCCGTCCTACGGGCGCACGCTTCCGAACGGCTCATACGGTGCGGACGGAATCTACGTCGACGGAGGCAAGGACAGTCTCATAGAGGGGAACTACAGCTACAATAACGATATCGGCATCGAAATCGCCAGCGAGCATGCCGGCAAGTCGACCAGCGGAATTACGATCCGCAACAATTTCGTCTACAATAACAGCTACACGGGCATTGCCATGGGCGGTTACGATACCGGCCGCGGTTCTACCGAAAACTGCGTTATCGTAGGCAATACGCTATACAAGAACGACACGAAGGGCTTAAACGGCGGCCAGCTGCTTATTCAGTACGATACGAAAAACAATGTCGTGAAAAACAATATTATGGTGGCCAGCTCCAGCAATTATCTGTTCTTCAACGATTATACGCTCAACAGCGGCAACGTCGTAGATTATAATCTGTACGACGCTCCCGGCGGATCCAGCGGGGCGAAGTGGAGATGGAAAGGCGTCACCTATACCGGATTCTCCTCGTACAAGACGGCCAGCGGCAACGATGCCAACTCCCTGTTCGCCAATCCGGGCCTGGTGAACGCAGCCGCGGGAGATCTGCATTTGACCTCCTCCTCTCCGGCCATTAACGTGGGCGCGATCGATCTGTCCATTATCGGGACAACCGATATCGACGGCGATCCGCGGGTGCAGGGCGCAAACGTGGACATTGGCGCCGACGAACGTTCGTAGTCTCCGAATCGCAAGTAAACAGCGCGTCCTCTTAGGTGGGCGCGCTGTTTGCGATGCTGTATAGGGGCCTTAGGAAGGAGGGGCAAATGGGGAACATTTCCTAAAAAAAAGATTAAATAGGTTTACTACTTTGGAAAAATGAAGTAATCTTGTCAGAGTGCTTAAATAGAGTAAATTTTATTTAAAGCGCACGTAGAGAGAGGGGATATGGGGAAATGAAGAAACCATCTGCAAAACTGTTGAAAATGTCGCTATTTTTGGCGCTATTGGCGTTGGCGCTGAGCGCTTGCGGCGGCAAAAACGAAAAAGGCGGCGCGTCGCCGTCCGCGTCGCCGTCGGCTTCCGCATCCGAGAGCCCGTCTTCATCGCCGTCGGCTTCCGCATCCGAGAGCCCGTCCGCATCGCCATCCGCATCCGAGGAAACCAACGAGCCGGCTCAAGAAGTTCCGGCAGGCTACAAGCTTTTTGAGGATAAGGTTTATGGCACGACCCTTCAATATCCTGAAGATTGGGAATTGCAGGAAGGCGTTATCGGCATTGCCGTTTTACTCGCTCCTCTGGAGGACGCCAACGATACGTTCAGAGAAAACATCAATTTCATCATCGAGGATTTGGGCGGCCAAAGCATTACCGCTAAGGATTATCTCGAACTTACGAAGGAGCAACTGAGCTCCGGCGAGCTGATTCAAGACTTCGCCCTTGTGGACGAAGACGTGTCTACGGAAGAAGGCGAGGATGCGGCTTACATGGCGTATACGGGAAAACAAGGAGATCTGGAGCTGACCTGGATGCAAGTGGTCCAGATCCAAGAAGGCAAAGCTTACATCGTTACGTTTACCGCGACTAACGACAGCTTCGACAAATACGTCGATCAGGCGGGGGAGATCGTCGACTCCTGGACGATTCAATAAGAGAACTGGACAGTAAAGCGCGGCCCCTAGCGGGCCGCGTTCGCGTTGGCGCACAGTCCGGCCTGAGCTTCCTGTTTAATCGCTTCCTCCCACAAAATCGCCGCGAACGTCCGCCTCTGTAGCTGTTCCAGTCTTTTGCCCGCCAGTTCCAACGTGACTCCGAAATGAGAGGCGATCGTCTCTGCGGCTTCGTCTATTCCGGCCGGGAGCTTCAGGTGCCGGAGCATGTAAAAAGGGATGGCGGCATACAGCACGAACCGGTTGGCCTCCGCCTCCTGGCCTTCGCAGAACAGCTTGGGCATAACGGTCTGATTGCCCGCGTGTCTCAGGACGTGGCAGAGCTCGTGGAGGAAGTCCTCCCATTGGGCTTCCTTGCCTAGGCGCCGATCCACCAGAATCGACCTCATCCCCATATAGTCGAGCGCCCGGCTCGAATCGTTCAGGAAATGAACCCACACGTCAAGCCGAGAGGCCACTTCCTCGACGTTCAGCTGGGAGGGCGCGACGATCCCCGATTTGATCCACAAATGCTCGACCCATTGCTCGAACGGAGTCGTTCGATAATAGTTGTACATGGCGTAACCCTCATCTTTTACGAATGTATGTTCGTATTTATAGTGAAAAGAAAAGCCCGTTCGGGCTGGCGGTCGTTTGCTTATTTCTGCCTGTCTCCGGGTTTGCGGTCCTTCTCCTTCTCCATGATGAACTCCCAGAATCGCCTCATTTCCTCTTTGCGCTCCTCCGGCGCGTTCAAATAATCCTTGAAAAAAACGCCGTGCTCCGGGTTATTGATAAATTCCTCGAAAGCCGGATATTCCCTAATGCCGGAACTGCCGACCGTGTCCATAGCCGCGTGATCGATGCGGCCAAGCAAATAATCGGTCGTCGTGCGGTAATATTCCGCGAAGCGCGCCAGCCTATCCGGATCCGGCTTGCGGTCGTCCGATTCGTAGCGGGAGAGCTGAACGTTGCTGATGCCGAGTCCTCTGGCTGCTTCCAGCTGGGTTTTCCCCAGCTTCTCCCGACGTTCCCGAAGGCGATTGCCAAGTGTCATCCCGATCTTCCTTCTGTAGTTAAGATAAATTCAGTATAACATAATTTCCGAATTGGTAAACGATTTGTTTTGCCAAAATGGCAAAATAATGATTGACATTGCCTAATTGGCAAATTATGATGGTTCTATCTTCATGAATGCAAACATATGTTCTTGTTTTTAGTTGGGAAGTTCAGTGGGAAACATACGAGGAAAAGTTAAAGGAGTTTTTTTATCTTCGCAGTTTGCCAAAATGGCAAAATTACTAAAGGGAGTGATTCCATGAAGAGCAATCGCATTACGAATCTGGGAGCCGCAACGTTGGAGAATTACGTCGAGACGAGGCGCGAGCTGCTTCGCAAAGCGGACTTGCTGACCGTTCGCATCGCGCGTATGGAGCCCGTCCGCACCCTGGAGGAGATGGAAGCGCTGCTGGCGCTCGATAGAGACCGCCGCCTCGTCATGGAGATGATCGCAAGCTGCTCCTACGTGATCGAATGGCTGGAGACGGGAAGAAGGCCGGGCAACCGGCGGGGCATCGAGCGTCGCGCGGGTTACCAGCGGGAAGTGCCGACCGATCCGGCCTGCTTGCCTTCCTCTTCTCTGCGGGAGGATGCGGAGCCGGAGCGCCCGATCGACGAGGCCGGCCGATTTCGCCTCGAAACCGCTCTCCGTGGACTGACCGAGCGCGAGCGAAGCTGCTACACGCTGGCCCACGGCGAATGCTTCTCCTTCGCGGAGATCGCCGCCATGCTGAACATCAGCAAATCTAGCGTCAGCACCTACATCGTCCGCGCCCAGCGCAAGGTCGACGGCAACGTCGGCAGCATCCATATTCTTGTCGGATAGAAAGCTTGTCGTACGATTGCCACTTAGGGGTGAGAGGACAACAACGAAACGTTTACTGTCCCTCAATACAAAGGAGGGTGAATGGAATCATGGCACGCAAGCTATCCGACGCGGCATACACGAAGAAGCAAATTGTGGAGTCGGCCCGGTTTACGCCAATTCAGAAAGACATGCTGACCGCGCTGCTCGACGATGACGCAACATACACCGTTGCCGAGGCTAGTCAGATTTTGAAGCAGTTCACTACCAAGGAGGTTGTCTAGAATGGCAGGAGGAACATGGGTTTCGCAAAACAAAGTAAGACCCGGCGTTTATATTAATTTTGTCGGTGAGGCCAAGCCTCTGGGTGCAATCGGAGAAAAAGGCGTCGTTGCGATGGCATTGCCGCTCAGTTGGGGAGCTTCAAAGCAAATTGTGACGATTCAAACGGGTGAAGCGCTGGTGGATAAGCTCGGTTACGATGCAACAGCTTCTCAAGCTTTACTCGTTCGTGAGGCTTTGAAGCGTGCGAAGACATTGCTTCTATACAGATTGAACGAAGGCGCTCGGGCAGAAGCTACTCAAGGAACGATTTCATTCAAAGCCCGTTACGCAGGCGTTCGAGGGAACGATATCAAAATCGTCATTCAAACGAATGTCGACGATAATGCCAAATTCGATGTCACCACGCTGGTTTCCGGGGGAGTAGTCGATGCTCAGACCGTTTCCGATGTAACCTCGCTTGCTGATAATGAATGGGTTGTTTTCGAGGGAGCGGGGGAACTGGCAGCAACTGCCGGGCTTTCCCTTGAGGGCGGCTCGGATGGAAGCGTCACGAACCAGGATTATTCGGACTTCTTGTCGGCCTTGGAGGTACACGATTTTAATACGGTCGCATTAGTGTCCAATGAGAGCTCTCTCAAGGCGGTTTATTCCGCGTTCGTCAAGAGGCTGAGGGAGGAGGAAGGACGTAAAGTACAAGCCGTTCTCGCCGATTACGCTATCGCGGATCACGAAGGTATCATCAGTGTCAAAAATGGCGTTGTATTGTCCGATGGAACACAGCTTGATGCGGTCAAAGCCGTCGCGTGGGTCGCCGGGGCAACGGCAGGAGCCGAGATGTCGGAATCTCTGACGTATCAGTCTTACGACGATGCCGTTGATGTTGACGTTCGCTTCAGTCACACGGAGATCGAGGCGGCATTGAAGGGAGGACACTTGGTCTTCGTTCAAAATCGGGGCAGAGCAATCGTTGAGCTCGATATTAATACTTTTAGGGATTATTCCCCCAACAAGGGCAGGGCGTTCTCCAAGAACCGCGTTATCCGCGTAATGGATGGGATCGCCAACGACTTCAAGACGGTCTTCGAAAACTTCTATATCGGCAAAATAGACAACAACATCGATGGGCGTAGTTTGCTTCAAGCGGAATGCGTATCGTATTTGAATTTATTGTTGAACGAAGGAATCATTCAAAACTTCGATTCTCAAACCGATCTGCAGGTGTTGCCGGGTACGGAATCCGACAGCGTATATGTTGAGTTGTACGTTCAGCCCGTGGATTCGATTGAAAAAGTCTATATGAAAGTGAAGGTGAAGTAAGATGGCATTCCTGCAAGCGATCGATACGATTTCGGGTCAAGAGGGCCGTGCCTATGCCACGATTAACGGACAAGTGGAAGAAATGTTCTACATCAAGTCCCTCGAAGCAAAGGTCGAGAAAGAAAAAGCGGAGGTTAAAACCCTGGGGCGCCGCGGAACGCAGCATAAGTCGATCGGCTGGAGCGGCTCCGGCAACATGACCATTTATTATGTCACTTCCGTATTTCGTCAGCTCATGCTCGATTATATCAAGAGCGGCCGCGACACTTATTTCAGCGTTGTTATCGTGAATGAGGATCCGGCTTCCTCGATCGGCAAACAAACCGTAACGCTGAAGAACGTTAATTTGAATAGCGTGGTGATGGCCAAACTGGATACGGAAGCCGAAGGGCTCGATGAAGAAATCGAATTTACCTTCGAAGACGTGGACATTCAGGACAAGTTCACCAAGCCGATTCAGTCCTAACAGAAATGGAGGATGAATGAATGAGCGAACTCAGATTTTTTTTCGCCGATCATGCGGAAATAGGAGGCTGCGAAGAATTTATCGTATCTTCCCGTTTTAAGACAAAAGAAGGGACTCCGGTGCCGTGGAGGCTTAGGAGCATGACGGAGGCGGAGAATGAGGAGTGCCGTAAGGCTGCAACTAAACGTGTCAAAGGAAAAAATGGCGCGCTCGTACCTGAGACGAGCGCCGATGAGTATATGGTCAAGTTGGTTGTGGCCAGCGTAGAATTTCCGAATCTTAAAGATGCCGAGCTTCAGAAATCCTACGGAGTTTTTGGAGCGGAAAACCTGCTTCGCAAGATGCTCCTGCCTGGGGAATATGCCGCTTTAGTAGGGAAGGTTCAAGAGTTGAACGGCTTTGACCGGAGTACTGCTGAACTGGTCGAAGAGGTAAAAAACTAATCAAGGAGGGCGACGGAGAGGCGAACTACGCCTACTACGCCCTCCATGAACTTCATATACTACCTCACCATCTGGTGAAGATGTCCCGCCATGAAAAGGCGGCCATCTTCGCCATGATCGATTTAAGAGTCGAGCAAGAGAGGAATGCGAAGAGAAAAAGAGGGAGGTGACGAAATGGCATCCAGTGTAGCGGATACGCTCAAGATGTTTGACGAAATCGGAAAAACGGTCACTGCCCTTAATAAATCCATTGATAAGGCCGCTACGGCTTTCAATAATGTGAAGAGCGTGCCTGAAACGGCGGCGGGAAACGGAAGCGGGGCGCAAGCGGAAGGGAGCTCTTCCCCTGCTTCGGGGATACTAGAGCAATTTGCTGTCCTGAAACAAGTAGCGGATTCGATTCAGAAGGTCTCGGAGACCGGAATCATCGAGGCGTTAACAAGCATGAACAAGCTGGTTACTGAGACCATTCCAAGCTGGTTCAAGATGAATTGGCAGATCGCATTGATCGGCGCAGCGATCGGGCTTGTCCTTTTAATTTTGAATGAGTTCGGAATATCTGCAGCGGACATTGTCAATTTTGCCGGTCAATTATTTGCTTGGTTGTTCGAGGTTATTAACCAGGGAGTTATGTTCGTAATGCCCTACGTTCAAATGCTATGG
>JAEZZE010000027.1 GCA_023418755.1 Bacillota bacterium
CAAAGACTCCAGAATTTACGGCCTCTCGATGGATACGTACTCCAACGTTTCCAACCTGATTCAGTTGATCGGTTCGAGTCAGGATCTGAGAATCCTAAGCGCGGACGGTTCCGCGTTCAATATCGACACGGATTCGTGGAGAAACGTGTTCCGGTCGACGATCGAAGCGGCCAAGTCGGGAGCGCTGTACGTGCCGACGGAGGAGGACAGATCGTTCAACTTCACGACGATGGAGGAGATGTACCAGAGAAATCTGTTCGTCATGGGCAGGTCGGCCATGGCGGTCAAGAGCAGCTACGAGGTTCAGCAGATTATCCAGGCCAAGGAACAGCTTAAGAACGTGACCCCGGTCAACTGGGGGATCGTGACGGCTCCCGTCGATCCGAACAATCGGAACCAGAGCAGCTACTTCAGCTTGGGCAGCATTTTCGCCGTAAGCTCCAGCTCCGGGAATCCGCGCGCCGCATGGGAATTCGTGAAATACATCAACAGCGACCCGTTCGCCAAGCTGAAGTCCAAGTCGCTCTACGGCAGCATGCTGAGCCGCACGGCGCACAATCCGGATAAGGACGGACGAAGCTTGGAACCGTTCTACAAGCTGGAGCCGAAGGCCAATACGAACAACGAATACGCGAAAGCGCCGATCAACTTCTTCGGAACGCTGACCGTTCTGTTCGAAGCGGAGGTCGACGCCGTGTTGAACGACAAGAAGACGGTCGAGGAGGCGTTAAAGACGATCCAGGAGAAGGGAGAAGAGGAATTGCTGAAGGCCAGGAAAGCGGCCGAACAGGAAAGTTCGTCCCCCTCGTCGTCTCTACCCTCGTCCGAATAGGGGCGAACAGTCCTTTCGGGTGTCCCGGACACCTGGAAGGGCTGTTTTTTTTTCGAAGAAATGGATTGGGCCGGTCATAACGCATCGGCGAGGCCGTAAATATGTAAGAAGGGGCGAAAGGGGCGAAGGCGATGGAGTGGTGGGCGATCTGGCTCATTGCGGCCGGGGTACTGCTGATTGTCGAACTGCTGACGTTAACCTATTATATGCTATGGCTAAGCGCCGGGGCTGCGGTAGCGTCCGCCGTTTCCTTGCTCGCGCCGGACAATTACCCGGTCCAGGCGTTGGCCGGGGGCGCCGCGGCGCTTGCGCTTACGATCTCGGCCAAGCCGCTGACGAAGAAGCTTAAGGAAGGGAAGGGCTTTCGAGACGCGCATGAGGAATTGGTCGGCAAGCAGGGCGTCGTGATCGAACGGATTTCCGCGGATCGTCCCGGCATCGTGAAGGTCGGTTCCGAGACCTGGAGCGCGGCGTCCAAGGAGGAGCTTAACCCGGAGGAGCGGGTGACGGTCGTCGGGCGAAGCTCCACCATGCTTGAAGTTCAAAAAACGGGAGGTATGCCGGAATGATGTATGTCTTATTGCTCATCGTGATCGTCCTCGTGCTGGTCGTGGTGCTGTCGATCAAGATCGTGCCGCAGCAGCGGGTCGGCGTCGTCGAGAGGCTTGGGAAATTCAATCGCCTGCTGACGCCGGGAGTGAACGTGCTTGTTCCGTTCATCGACAACGTTCGCGTGTTCCACGATCTGAGAATTCAACAGGCGAACGTTCCGCCGCAAACGGTCATTACCAAAGATAACGTCCAGGTGCAGATCGACACGATTATTTTTTACCAGATCGTCGCTCCCGAGCAGGCTACATACGGGATATCGGACTACGTGTACGGCGTGCGCAACATTACGACCGCGACGCTTCGCCAGATCATCGGGAACATGGAGTTGGACGAGACGCTGTCCGGCAGGGAGCGAATATCCTCGAACATTCGCTTGGCGCTGGACGAAGCGACCGAGAAGTGGGGCGTGCGCATCGAGCGGGTCGAGGTGCTCGACATCAAACCTCCGGGAGATATTCAGGAAGCGATGGATAAGCAGATGAAAGCGGAGCGGAGCAAACGCGCGATCGTCTTGGAGGCGGAGGCGGCCAAGCAGGATTTGATTCTGCGGTCCGAGGGGGACAAGCAGAGCAAAATATTGAAAGCGGAAGGGGAAAAGGAAGCGCGGATTCGTCAGGCCGAAGGCTTGCGGCAGGCGCAGGAACTGGAAGCTCTCGGGGAGGCGAAGGCGATTCTGGCGGTGGCCGAAGCCGAGAAGGCGAGGATCGAGCTGCTTCGGTCGGCCGGACTCGACGAGAAAGTACTGGCATACCGCTCCTTCGAAGCGCTCGGAGAAATTGCCAAAGGACCTGCGAACAAAGTGTTCCTGCCTTCCAGCGTCGCCGACACATTGGGCAGCCTGGGAGCGGTAGGGGATTTGTTCAAGTCCAAGGGCTAGGTATGGGGAGCCGCCTCGGTTATGTAGGCAGGTACGCGACGGCTCCTACCGCGATCAGAGCACTCTTCTGGCCGTGATATAGCGCTTGGAATAGCTGCTCAGCTTGCTGATGATAACGCCGTTCACGTTGCTTCCGGTCGTGTTATGGATGAATTGCCCGTTGCCGATGTAGATGCCGACATGATTGATCTTTCCCGGCTTCGACACGCTGAAGAAGACGAGATCGCCGGCTTTCAGATTGCTTTTGGATACGTAGACGCCTTGCTTGCTCTGCGCTTGGGAGCCCCACTTCAGGCTGACGCCTTGCTTGGCGAACACGTATTTCGTGAAGGAAGAGCAGTCGAACGAGAGCTTGGCGGGGTTGTTGACTCCGAACTTGTATTTCACTTTGCCTTTAAGGTTCTTGGCCGCGGAGACGACGGCGTTCGCTTTTTTGGCGGAAGTCGCGCTGGCCGACACGGATGCGGCCGCGTGCGCGGACGGCTGCTCCCATGCGCCGGCTCCCGTCGCTAGGATCGCGAAGCAAGCTGCGCCGATCGCGATTTTCTTTAGCCGTTTACCGAAGATCATGTAATTCCCTCCTGAGATTGTTCTAGGTGACAAAAAGGAGTATAGCATGGTGCTTGTCCCTGTATTGAGAAATTAAGGGTATCTTAATGTTGGGAAAATACGGTGCTTTACTCTGTTCTTTCCAAGTCGATTGGAATGCAAATCCAGCAGGAGCAAGCGATTGACGATTCCAGCTTCCGTCTTCTATAATTAATAATTATCGGATAATTCTGCATATTCGAGGGACGAATCATCTTCATAAGGAAGGAGAGGACGCGTGTGCGGAAGCACGAAACGAATCGGAATCGGATTTTCGTCTTCACCGGTCCGGACGGTTCCGGAAGAAAATCGGTCGCGGAAGCGGTCGGCCAAACCTTCGGCATGGAGAAGATCGTATCCTACGCGACCAGACCGCCCCGGCCGGGAGAAGTGCACGGACAGGATTATGTCTTCGTGAACCATGCCGAGTATCGGGAGATGGAGGGCCAGGGCGAGTTTCTCGAGAGCGTAGAGATCGACGGGCAATTGTACGGCATTCGCAGCCGGGATATCGAAGAGAAGCTGGATCAGCGGGATTCCGTCTATCTGATTCTGAATCATGAGGGCGCAAGCATTCTGAAGAATATTTACGGGGATAAAGTCGTCCGTCTATTCCTATACGTCGACCGGCGAACGGCGGAAGACCGGCAGAGGAAGCTCGGCTTGGCGGAGGACGTCATCGCCAAGCATCTGAGCCATTACGAACGGGAGCTGAGCTATCGGTCCTCTTGCGAGCACGCGTTCGAGAATTACGATCTGGCGCAGACGACCTACGAGATTACGAACACGCTGGAGACCTACCTGCAGCGCGATCTGGTCGACAAGGACTAACTCTTGCCCGGACCGGAGCGAAGAGAATCGACCGTTGACGGCAATGGAAGGTTATGGTATTGTAAGGCTACAAATTTAATAAGGGAAAGCGGAAGCACCGCAAATTTCGACGTTTTATTCGTCGGGATTTGCGGTTTTTTTGTTTTCCGGAGAGGAGTCGCATGCGGTCATGAGAATCGTGCTAGCTGCCGAGGAGAGGGAATACGTCGCCAAGCTGGCGGAATATATGCGGGAAGAGGAGAAGGACTGGGAGGTAGCGGCTTATACGCATGGCAGCGCGCTCAGACGGGAAATGCAGAGCGGCGGGAAAGTCGACGCGCTGATCGGAGACCGGGAGATGGCTAGGCAGGCGTTAGCGTCGGGCGGAAGAGCCGGCAGGATCATCGTACTGGAGGATCCGCTCGGAACGGCAAGCCGGAGCGAAGCGGGCGAGGAGACGTGGCTGGAGGTTTCGCGGTATCAGCCGTTGCCGGCACTGCTGTCCTGCATCCGCGGGGCGATGGGAAACCGGGGGGCGAAGCGGAACGAGGGGTGCGAGGTGTGGACGGTGTTCTCGGCCTCCGGCGGAGCCGGTAAGACGACCGCTGCGTTGAACCTCGTCCGGCAGGCGGGGGAAAGAGGGCTCCGCGTTCTGTACTTGAATCTGGAGGAGCTGAACGCGACGTCGCTCTTGTTCGGCAGCGGCGAGCCGGACGCGTTGTCGAGACTGCTCTATGCGCTGCAAGCGCGCCCGGAGCAGTGGGAGGAGCTGTCGCGGCGGTTGTGCCGGCACCAGCCTCACCTGCGGGCCGATTATATCGACGCTCCGGATCATCCCGGAGAGAGGCTTGCCCTTACTCCGGAGTTCGCTGCCGCTTTGATCGGAAAGCTGAGAACGGGAAACCGGTATGACGTCGTCGTCGTCGATCCGGATTCCGGCGCCGGAGAGTGGCATGCCGGACTTCTCGGGCTGAGCGACCGGGTCGTCTGGGTGACGCTTGACGACGCGCAGTGCCTGTTGAAGGCCGAGAAGCTGCTGCGATACTGGAATGCCCGGCTGGACGGCCTCGCGTTCAAGCTGACGTTTGCGATGAATAAGGCGGTCGGGAGACAACCCGTGAACCGGTGGCCGCTGCCCGGCGATTCGCCCGCGGTCGCGCTTCCGTATATCCCGCAATGGAAGGCGATGGACCAGCCGGGAAGAATGCTGTCTTCTCCCGCGTATTCGGGAGCGATGGATAAGCTGTTGGACGTCCTGGCAGGCTCGATGGCCGGCCGCGGGAGGAGGGAGGAAGGAAATGGCGGACAGCGGGCTCGCGATCGAGGAGCTGGTTGAGCTGAGGAATGCCGTTCGCTCCCGGTTATCGTGGGACGATGCCGTTTCGGACGAGGACTTGCGGAAGCTGATCGAAGACGAGCTGTTTCGCAGGGAGCGGGTGCGGTTGATGACGGCGGGGGAGCGAAAGGCGGCGGTCATGCGTCTGTTCCATTCCTTCCGGGGACTGGACGCTTTGCAGCCGCTGCTGGAGGATCAGGAGATTACGGAAATCATGATCAATTCCCATAACGAGATTTTTATAGAGAAAGGCGGAGAGCTGCGAGCGGTCGATCTCGGCTTCGAGAGCAACGAGAGGCTGGAGGATCTCATTCAGAGCATCGTCGGGCGAGTGAACCGGATCGTGAACGAAGCTTCCCCGATCGTGGACGCGCGGTTGCCGGACGGGTCGCGGGTACATGTGGTGCTGCCGCCGATCGCGCTGAAAGGGCCGACGGTGACGATTCGCCGATTCCCGCATCAGCCCCTCGGAATCGGGGATTTGATCGCCAAGGAGGCCATCACCCCGGAAGCGGCCGAGTTCCTGCGGGAGCTGGTAACGGCGAAGTACAATCTGTTTATTAGCGGCGGCACGGGCTCGGGCAAGACGACATTCCTTAACGCCCTGTCCCAATGGATTCCCCCTCACGAACGAGTCATTACGATCGAGGACGCGGCCGAGCTGCAAATCCGAGGAATCGCCAATCTCGTATCGTTGGAGACGCGCAACGCGAACAGCGAGGGCAAAGGGCAATTGGGCATTCGCGAGCTGATACGGGCGTCCCTGCGGATGAGGCCCAACCGGATCATCGTCGGGGAAGTTCGCGGCGCAGAGGCGCTAGACATGCTGCAGGCGATGAATACCGGGCATGAGGGCTCTCTGTCGACGGGGCATGCGAACGGCGCGAAGGATATGATCTCCAGGCTGGAGACGATGGTGCTCAGCGGGGCGGACTTGCCGGTGCCGGTCGTTCGACAGCAGATGGCTTCCGCGCTCGATATCGTCGTTCATTTGAGCCGATTCCGGGATTCGACCCGCAGAGTCGCCGAAATCTGCGAGGTGACGGGAATAGAGCAGGGGGAGATTCGGTTGAGTACGCTGTTTCGCTTCGAGGAGGAGGAGGAGCGAAACGGGCGCATCGTCGGATGCCTGCGCAGAACCGCGCCGCTTCGCGATACGGGCAAGCTGCGCCATGCCGGCTTGATGAAGGAGGAGACAGGATGACCGACTACTCGCTCTATCTTTTGAGCGCGAAGGAAAGAGGATGGGCGATCTGCGTCGGCTGCGCGTCCTGTTTCGCGATCGTTTGGCTGCTCTATCGGCATTCGGTCATTGCCGCCGTCGCGGCTCCCTTCGGGCTGCTGTACCCGAAATATTATGCCCGAAGCTTATGCAGCCGCCGTAAGGACAAGCTGCGGCAGCAGTTTAAGGACGCTTTGCAGGCGCTGGCGTCGCTCCTGTCCGCGGGCAGATCGGTCGAGAACGCCTTCGCTGCTTTGGAGAGCGACTTGATTCTTCTGATCGGGGACAGCCATTCCGATCTGATCAAGGAGCTGAGGGGAATCGCCAATCGGCTGAACAGCGGAGAACAGCTGGAAACCGCGCTGCAGGATCTCGCGGCACGATCCGATTTGGAGGAGGTGAGGAATTTCGCCGAAGCGATCGCGATTTGCAAGAGGGCGGGAGGAGATCTGGTCGAAGTGACGAGGAGAACATCGCTTCTAATCTCCGAGAAGATGGACGTCGAGTTGGAAGTATCGGTATTGATCGCCCAGAAGAGATTCGAGGCGAGACTGATGATGGGAATGCCGTTTGCCTTTGTCGGAATATTGGGTTTTCTGGCTGCCGATTATATGCAGCCGATGCGGGAGGGGATCGGGATAGCCGTGCTGACGGTGTGTTTGCTGCTGCTGGCGCTGTGCAGTTGGTGGATGTTGCGGATCATGGACATTAAGCTATGAGCGGGTGGTTGATCGGGATAACTTGCGCCGCGCTGCCGGGCGTCTATGCCGTTCTGGCCGCGATGTCCTGGGGGCTCAAGGGACGCCGGATCCGATTGCGGACCGATCCGTTCGCGATGATGCTGCGGCATCCCGCCGTTCGGAAGAGAGTTTTGCCCTTGCTGGACGGGGCGCGCGTCTCTTTGGCGTTGCTGAACGGGGGAGCTTGTCCGGAAGCCAAGCTGATCGAATGGGCAGCGGAGGGAGTCGGGCTTGCTTATTTGACGCTGACGGGCATGAGCATGCTGGCGATGATCTCGGATACGCCGGCGCTGCTCGCGCTCGGAGCGATACTCGGAGGCGTCTTGCCGCTCCTGCGGTTGAAGGAGCTTTCGGGGCAAGTCGCCAAACGTCGTCAGAGCATGGTCATGGAGCTTCCGGAACTGCTAAGCAAGCTGCTGCTGATGGTGAACGCGGGGGAGAACGTTTTGCGCGCGTTGGCGAGGACGGCGGAGAAAAAGCGCGGGGCTTCTGACGACAATCCGCTTTATACGGAGCTAAGATCCGCGATCGAAAGCTTGAAAAGGGGAGAAAGCCTAGCCGCCGCGCTGGAGGAGTGGGGGAGAAGATGCGCGGTGCCGGAAGCGAAGCTGTTCGCGACGACCGTGCTGATCAATTCCAGACGGGGAGGGGATGCTTTCGTTCCCGCGTTGCGGGAACTGACCCGGCAGATGTGGGAGAAGAGGAAAGCGATCGCCAGAACGCTGGGCGAGCAAGCCTCCTCGCGTCTGGCGTTTCCGCTCACGATCGTGTTTTTGCTGATCATGGTTCTGGTCGGCGCCCCGGCGGTGTTTATGATGTAAAAGTCCAATCGACTAATAAGGAAGGATGATGGAAATGATCGGATTCATGTATTGGTACGGACGTAACGCCCTGAGCGCTCTGCGCGACGACGAAGAAGGAATCGGCACGCTCGAGCTGGTGCTGATCGTCGCCGTTCTGATCGCGATCGTGCTCGTGTTCCGCGAGGAGATTATCGGGTTTTTGACGACCTTGATGGAGAAGGTAGAGACCAAGTCGAACGATGTATTCGATTGACCCTCGGGCCGGAAGATCGGAGGGAGGAAAAGCGATGGAGAGAAGATCGGCAAGGTCGGATTCGTCCGGCTCGTTTACGCTCGAAGCGTCTATGCTCCTCCCATGGGTGCTGATGCTGACCTTTATGCTGCTCTTCTTCGCCCTTTACATCTCGCAGGGGGCGCTGCTCTACTACAGCACGTCCGTCATGGCGGAGAGAACCGCGTTCGGCTGGTCGAACTCCTCCTCCGACGTGCGCACGGGCGGATATTCCCCCGGACGGTACGACGGCTTATATTGGCGTTTGACAGACGACGCTTTGGTACAGAGCCTGTTCGGTCTTGCTTCGGGCGAAACGGGATCCCGCGCGGAAGTGTATCCGGGCATGGCGGGAGGAGAAGGCGAGAGCGCGGCCGACAAGCTGAAGAGAGCGGCTTATGCGACGACGGCCAAGCACAATGTAGGCACCGGGGAGTTGCGTTATCGGAACATCGGCATAAAACGCGAGATCGACGCGGAGCTCTCGAGCGTGTGGCTCGCGGTCCCACTCGTCCGGTTCAGGGGAGGGGGG
>JAEZZE010000055.1 GCA_023418755.1 Bacillota bacterium
ACCGGAAAGTGTCAATAATCGATATTTGAGCCGCTGTGCATTTTTTTACATGGAAAGAGAAGGAATTCGCGCTTCCGGTCACGAATAAGGCTACAACAGTGATTCGGAGGGATGAGCTCTTGGACAAGAAAAGATTGTTGATCGTCGATGATCAGGTCGGCATTCGCATTTTGTTGTTGGAGGTTTTCGCTACCGAAGGTTACGACACCTTTCAAGCGGCCAACGGAAGAACGGCTTTGGATATCGTGCGCACGAACCGTCCCGACCTCGTCCTGCTCGACATGAAGATTCCCGGGATGGACGGGCTTGAGATTCTCAAGCAGATCAAAGAATACGACCGGGAAATCAAAGTCATCATGATGACCGCTTACGGAGAACTGGACATGATCAAGGAAGCGACGGATCTCGGCGCGCTGATGCATTTTACGAAGCCGTTCGATATCGACGAGATGAGATTGGCCGTCAATATGCAGCTCGGGAACGGTTCTTCCTCGCATTTCGCTACGGGCTCGTAATCCGTTTAAGGGGTCGGGCTTAGGTTAAACCTGGAAACATGAGTTCGGTTTACCTCGCAAAGTTATTTTGTGTTATAATAGCGCAGTATGTACGATGCGTGAGAAATCGAATGAAACCGCAGGAGGAATTGTACACTATGCCATTAGTATCGATGTCCGAGTTTCTGCCTCAAGCCAAAGCCGGCAAGTATGCCATCGGCCAATTCAACATGAATAACCTCGAGTTCGCCCAAGCGATCACCGATGCCGCGATCGCGGAAAATTCCCCGTTCATTTTCGGCGTCAGCGAAGGCGCTCTGAAGTATATGGGGATGGAGTACACCGTTGCGATCGCCAAGGCGGCCGCCGAGAAATCCGGTCTGCCGATCGCGCTGCACTTGGATCACGGCAGCAATTTCGATATTGCAATGAAATGTATTCGCGCAGGCTTCTCCTCCGTTATGTTCGACGGCTCGCACTATTCCTTCGAGGAGAACATCCGGTTGACCAAGGAAGTCGTGAAAGCCGCCCATGCGATGGGCGTATCCGTCGAAGGCGAGCTGGGCACGATCGGCGGCGTCGAGGACGATCTCAGCGTGGACGAAGCGGACGCGAAGCTGGCTAAACCGGAGGAAGCGATCCGTTTCTACGAAGAGACGGGCGTCGATTGCTTGGCAATCGCCGTCGGTACGGCTCACGGCATGTACAAAGGCGAAGTGAAAATTCACTTCGACATCATCAAAGAGGTCGTAGCCAAAATTCCGGTACCTGTCGTTCTTCACGGCGGCTCCGGCGTTCCGGACGACATGATTCGCGAAGCGATCCAATCCGGAGCGGGCAAGATCAACGTGAATACCGAGAACCAGGTCGCGTGCACGGCTGCTATTCGGGACGTTCTCGGGAAGAACGACAGCGTGATCGATCCTCGCAAATATCTGACTCCTGCCCGCGATGCCATGAAAGCCGTCGTGCAAGAGAAGATCCGCTTGTTCGGAAGCAGCAACAAAGCTTAATCGATTATCGTATTCTATTATCGTAATTTAATGCGGGAAAACGTCGTGGGGGCGTTTTCCCGTTCCTTCATGTGCCGGTGATTCCCATCGGCAACACCACGAGGAGGAAGACGGCATTCATGGATAAATTAATGGTCCGCGGAGGCCGGCCGCTCAGAGGAACGGTCGGAATCAGCGGCGCGAAGAACAGCGCCGTCGCCCTAATTCCCGCAGCGATCTTGGCAGAATCGGAAGTCAGGCTGGACAACCTTCCCCAGCTTAGCGACGTCGCGGTTTACGCCGAGCTGCTCGAACAACTGGGCGGCAAGGTGTCGCGGCAGGAAGACGCGATGACGATCGATCCGTCCGACATGAGATCGGTTCCCATGCCTAACGGGAGAGTCAAATTGTTAAGGGCATCTTATTATTTAATGGGGGCATTGTTAGGGAGATTCGGAGAAGCGACGATCGGTCTGCCGGGAGGCTGCAATTTCGAACCGCGCCCGATCGATCAGCATATTAAAGGTTTCGAGGCGCTCGGCGCCGAAGTAACGAACGATCACGGTTCGATCCGGATCAGGGCCAAGGAATTGAGAGGGGCCAAAATCTACCTCGACGTCGTAAGCGTCGGAGCTACGATCAACATCATGTTGGCGGCTTCGCGGGCCAAGGGTCTAACCTTGATCGAGAACGCGGCGAAAGAACCGGAGATCATCGACGTGGCGACGCTGCTTAACGCCATGGGCGCGAAGATCAAAGGCGCGGGCACGGAGACGATTCGCATCGAAGGCGTGCGGGAAATGCACGGATGCCGCCATTCGATCATTCCCGACCGCATCCAAGCTGGAACATACATGATTGCCGCTGCGGCTACCCGGGGCGACGTCCTTATCGATAATATTATTCCGAAACATCTGGAGGCCATGACCGCCAAGCTGCAGGAGATGGGCGTGCACGTGTACGAGATGGACGAAGCGATTCGCGTCGTCGGGCAATCCCTCTATGAGGCCGTTGACGTCAAAGCTCTCGTCTACCCGGGCTTTGCCACCGATCTCCAGTCGCCGATGACGAGCCTGCTTACGCAAGCCCGCGGGGTCAGCGTGCTATCCGACTACGTGTACAACAATCGCTTCAAGCATGTCCCCGAGCTGGCCCGCATGGGCGCGCAAATTCGGGTGGAAGGCCGGTCGGCCATCATCGAGGGAGGGCCCCTTAACGCGGCGAAAGTCAAAGCCGCCGATCTTCGCGCCGGCGCATCGCTCGTCGTGGCCGCGCTGACGGTCGAAGAGGGGACGACGGAGATCAGCGGGGTCGAGTATATCGACCGGGGATACGAACGTCTCGTTACGCAGCTCAGCAATCTGGGAGCGGAAGTATGGAGAGACGGGTAAGCAACGCAGCGGACGCCTAAGGCGTCTTGTCCGAAATTCGTGATTCGCATAACCTTAATATAAAAAGTAGGGATACCATTGACCGATTTAATGTTGGGCGATCTGGAAGGGCTTAAGCTGACCGAGCTCTACAAGCTTGCGAAGCAGCACCAGATCAATAACTATGCCCAGATGAAAAAGAGAGAACTGATTATCGCGATCCTGCGCGCGCAAGCGGAACGAAGCGGCCTGATGTATATGGAAGGCGTGCTGGAGGTTCTGCCCGAAGGCTTCGGGTTCCTGAGACCGATCAACTACTTGCCGAGTCCGGAGGATATCTACATCTCGGCATCGCAAATCCGCAAATTCGATCTGCGCACGGGGGACCTGGTGTCCGGCAAATGTCGGGCCCCGAAGGAAAGCGAACGCTATTTCGGCCTTCTACAGGTGAACGCCGTCAATGGCGTAGCTCCGGAAATCGCCGCTGAACGCCTGCATTTTCCCGCACTCACCCCGCTCTACCCGCAGAAGAAAATCAAGCTCGAAACGTCACCCACCCATCTGTCTACACGCATCATGGATCTTATCGCCCCCGTCGGATTAGGCCAGCGCGGATTGATCGTCGCGCAGCCGAAGGCGGGAAAGACGCTGCTGCTGAAGGAAATCGCCAACAGCATCGCGACGAACCATCCGGAGATCGACCTGTTCGTGCTGCTGATCGACGAGCGTCCCGAAGAAGTAACGGACATGCAGCGTTCGGTCAAGGGCGAAGTGATCGCTTCCACGTTCGACGAGCTGCCGGAAAACCATATCAAGGTGGCCGAATTGGTGCTGGAACGCGCGCTTCGTCTGGTGGAGCACAAACGGGACGTCGTGATTTTGCTCGACAGCATTACGCGTCTCGCGAGGGCGTACAATCTGGTCGTTCCTCCGTCGGGACGCACGTTGTCGGGAGGCATCGATCCGGCATCGTTCCACAGGCCGAAGCGTTTCTTCGGATCTGCCCGCAATATCGAGGAAGGCGGCAGCTTGACGATTCTGGCTACCGCGCTCGTCGAGACCGGATCGCGCATGGACGATATCATCTATGAAGAATTTAAAGGCACAGGAAATATGGAGCTGCATTTGGATCGCAAGCTTTCCGAACGGCGCATTTTCCCGGCGCTCGACATTCGTCGTTCCGGGACGAGACGGGAGGAAATGCTGCTCGACAAGGAAGCGCTCGACAAGCTGTGGGCGATCCGCAAGAGCATGAACGATTCCATGGAATACGTAGAGGGCTTCCTGAAGAAGTTGTCCAACACGAAGACGAACCAGGAGTTTCTCGACATGCTGGACGTCAACGCGGCGCCGAGCGCGCCAAGCTCTTCGAGCCATTCTTCAAGCGCCGGCGGACGGCGCCCTCCTCGCAGCAGCACCTGAGTCTCGAAGGAGAGATTAACCGATGCACCTGGTATACGCAGACGAGCAAGGCAACGTATTCGACCACCCCGAGCTATTCGGCGTGGCCCGCAGCGGCGACAATCTCGTCGAGCTGCTCGACGAGGAACTGATTCCGCTCCCCGCGGGCGCGACTCTTGTCGGCCTCCCGCATACGCGGCCCGTCGGCATGGACCCGGACAGCGGCAGGATGCGGCTCCTTCCGGGCAACTATCAAGCGGTAGGAGCGCTGCTCCCGCAAGGCTTCACGAGATTTTACGTCCCCGGCTACTCGAAGACGGACAAGTCGCGGAAATTCCCTCTGTTCGGCTATACCGCGGTCGTCTGGAAGGACGGGGGATTCTACGTGGCGGCCGGGCAGAGCGACGATCCGGAGCCGTGGAATCCCGAAAATTGCGACCGCAACGAGCTGAAGCTTGAAGTCGACCGGCTATTGGGGGCTTACCCGGATAACCGGCTGTACAAGCATCTGTCTCACTGCGCGCTGGAGTACGAGTGCCTCACGGCTTCCAATACGTTCCTGCAGCGGCTGGAGGGCGCCGTTCCCGTATCGTTCTCGTGCAACGCCGGCTGTTACGGCTGCATCTCCGAGCAACCGGACGACAGCGGCTTCGTCGCTCCGCAGACGCGGCTGAAATTTCGCCCCGAAGTGGACGAGGTCGTCGAGATCATGCTGGAGCATCTGACAACGCCGGAATCGATCATCAGCTTCGGCCAAGGCTGCGAGGGCGAGCCTTCGACCCAAGCGAAGACGATTATCGAAGCGATCAAGCGCGTTCGCGAGAAGACTTCCCTCGGCTATATCAACATCAACACGAACGCCGGGCTGTCCGACCATCTGCGCGCGATTACCGACGCCGGGCTGGATTTGATGCGCGTAAGCACGATCAGCGCGCTTGACGACCATTACAACGCGTATTACAAGCCTCGCGGCTATACGCTCAAGAACGTGGAGAAGTCTCTGCGGTACGCGGCGGACAAGGGCGTGTATACGTCGATCAACTACTTGATCTTTCCGGGCGTAACGGACCGCGAGGAAGAGATCGAGGCCATGATCGGCTTCGCGCGCAGGACGGGACTTAAGCTGATTCAAATGCGCAACCTGAACATCGATCCGGACGCTTATCTCGAGCTTATCCCGCCGGCTCGGGGCGAGATATACGGCATGAAGACGCTGCTGGACATTTACAAGCAGGAGCTGCCGGACGTCGTCATCGGTTCTTACACGCATGTGCCTCCGGTTATGTCCTCGTAATTCTCGACCCGGGCCGCGTAGCCTGTTTCTGCCAAGGCAAAATGCACGGTTGTATTTTCGCAAGAACGCGTGGTATACTCTTTGATGTGTCTATTACTCTGGGTCCGACTGTTGATCCAGGGCGGAAAGAGGTGAAACCTGTGAAACCATCCATTCATCCGCAATATAACGTAGTTACGGCGACTTGCGCATGCGGGAACACTTTCGAAACAGGTTCGATCAAATCGAATCTGAAAGTCGAAGTTTGCTCGGCTTGCCATCCGTTCTACACGGGTAAACAGAAGTTTATCGATGCGGGCGGCCGCGTTGACAAGTTTAAGAAGAAATACGGTATCTAATTACGCAACCGCTAGCCAGCGTCGGCAGACGCGCTCGGTTGTCGTAATCGCAACCGCTAGCCAGCGTCGGCAGACGCGCTCGGTTGTCGTAACCGCGCAACCGTTAGCGGCATAGTCGGATCTGCCGAGCTGCTGTCGCGATGCAAAAAAAGGGCCGTATAGAGATAAGCCTCCTTTGAAATCCTACGGGATAAAAGGGAGGTTTTTTTCATGAAAAGGCAATGGCGAACGGTGCTGGGCGGGTTCTGTCTGCTGCTCGCGCTTACCGGCTGCGCAACCAACGGAAAGACCCATACGGGCGTGAAATCGCAAAGCTACAAGCAGGACGGTTATCTCGGTCAGACGAACACGCACCCCGGATTGCCGGGACATCATATCGTGACGGATTACAGAAACGACAACATCTCGATGCGGCAGGCGATCAAGAACGTGCCGGGAGTGGCCGACTCCACGATTATTTTCAACGGCTCGGATGCTTACGTGACGATCAAGCTCGAGTCCGGGTTGACCCCGAGGGAGATCCCGACGGTCGAACAGCAAGCGGCGACGGTGCTCCGGTTCAATTATCCCCGATACACGATCCACGTTCAATCGTTGAGATAGGGCGGTTTGACGAGACGTTTTTGCCGGGA
Organism: Bacillota bacterium; assembly: GCA_023418755.1. Lineage (GTDB taxonomy): Bacteria > Bacillota > Bacilli > Paenibacillales > Paenibacillaceae > Cohnella. The sequence goes on from JAEZZE010000055.1 coordinate 6,522, forward strand.
ACTGTTTCCTTCGGTTGCATTTCGTCTCGCAACTCGCTATACTTAGTTTTGCCGTGCTAGACGGGGAGGTAGCGGTGCCCTGTAACTCGCAATCCGCTCCAGCGAGGTTGAATTCCTGTTTGAGGTTTTGTGATGCAGGTTCCGGTAGGCGCGTTGCCGCGTTGACGGCGGGGTCCTCCGCGAGGGACGGCCATGAACCCGGTCAGGTCCGGAAGGAAGCAGCCGTAAGTGGTTTAGTTCTTGTGCTGGAGGGCAGCCCTGCTTGAGCGTCTCGCTCCTATACGGCTGGTTCACAATTATCGAGATCAGGTGCACGGTTCTGATTCGGTCTATAGCCCTGGTGAATACGAGCAAGACACCATGACGATGCAGTCATGGTGTCTTTTTTTATCCTGCGATATCGATAGGTCGTTCAAGCTTGCAAGCCGTCGAAGAAAATAATTCTCTCGGCATAGGTCGTAAGGAGGGAAATCGCGTGACATACCGAATATTTACAAATACTGGATCGTTCTCCGGAGGTGGAGTGTAAATGATGGACGAACCGGAAACATTGAAGGGAAGCCGCTCGGTCGCTGGGGATGAAGCCAAGAGGGGGCGCTATGTCCGGCAGTTCGTCAATCGCTTTTTGGCCATGGAGGGGATCGGCGTGATGCTGCTCGATTCCGATTTCCGCATCGTGGAAGTCAGCGACATGATCGTCTCGCTGTCCGGCCTCCCCCGTCCCGACATCGTGAATAAGCACGCGGAGAAATGGTTCGACGAGGTCGGCTTGCACCCTTGGCCGTTCGGCCGGAGCCTGCTCGAAGGACAGACCTTTCGCAACAGGGTCTTGAATTGGAAGCAGGATAAACAGGTACATAAGCTCATGATCGACGGCGAGCATTTGACGGAAGGGGGAGCGCCGACGGGCGCCTTCGTGTTGTTCCGCGACGTATCCCACCGAATGGCATTGGAGGAGCAGGTTCGGCGCTCGGACCGGCTGAAGACGATCGGTCAGATCGCGGCGGGAACGGCTCACGAGATTCGCAATCCGCTGACGGCCATCAAAGGGTTCATGCAGCTGCTGAATAAGTCGCTTAGGGATCGCGATATGGAGAAGGAGCAAGAGTTCGTGGGCATCGTGCTGTCCGAGCTGGATCGAGTGAACGATCTGGTCAGCGAATTTTTACTGCTCAGCAAACCCAAGGAGTTGCGACAGGTTTCAATGAGAATAGGAGGGGTCATTCAAGAGATATTGCCGATGATCCGCAACGAAGCTCTGCTGCATAACGTAACGGTCGTCTATTATCCGAAGCCCGAGATGTCCCCGATCTTGGCGGACAAGGAATTGCTGAAGCAAGTCTTCCTGAACCTGGGGAAAAACGCGATCGAAGCCATGGACGGAGGAGGGACTTTAATAATTCGCGAGTGCAGCAGCAGCGAGGAACCGGACCGGATCAAGGTGGAATTCAGGGATACGGGGCCGGGAATTCCGGCGGATGTCCTGGACAAGGTGTTCGATCCGTTCTTCACGACCAAGCCTCAAGGGACGGGACTGGGATTGTCCGTCTGCCAACGAATCGTGGACGATTTGGGAGGGAGCATCGAAGTGGCTTCCGACGGGTACGGAACGCTGTTCGTCGTCGGACTTCCCTGTTCTTGAACGAAGGTGGAGCGCACCCGGCCGATGTTGTATAATGGGTGAAACGGCAAGCTGACGGGAGCGACTAGCAATGGCACATTTGGCTTTGTACCGGGCCTGGCGTCCCCAAACGTTCAAGGACATGGTCGGGCAGCAGCATATCGTACAAACTTTGCAGAACGCGATTCGCGAAGATCGGCTCTCCCACGCCTATTTGTTCAGCGGACCGAGGGGGACGGGAAAGACCAGCGCGGCGAAAATATTGGCGAAAGCGGTCAACTGCGAGCACGGGCCTTCGCCCGAGCCCTGCAACTCGTGTTCGCAATGCGAACGGATTACCGCCGGCTCCGTCATGGACGTCGTCGAGATCGACGCGGCTTCTAATCGCGGCGTGGAGGAAATTCGCGACATTCGCGACAAGGTCAAGTATTCGCCGACCGAAGTGCGGCGTAAAGTGTATATTATCGATGAAGTCCATATGTTGACCACGGAGGCGTTCAACGCGCTGCTCAAGACGTTGGAGGAGCCGCCCGGCCATGTCATGTTCGTTCTGGCCACGACGGAGCCGCACAAGCTGCCTCCGACGATCGTTTCCCGTTGTCAAAGATTCGATTTTCGCCGGGTGCCGCTGGAGGAACAGACGGGACTGATGAAGGAAATTTGCGCGGAGGAAGGCATCTCGGCGGAAGAGGAGGCGCTTCGCTACATCGCTCGTCTCTCCGACGGCGGCATGCGGGACGCGCTAAGCCTGCTCGACCAAATTTCCTCGTTCACGGGCGGCCGCGTCGACTTGGCGCAAGCGGTCGAGGCTACGGGGGGGTTGCCTTCCGAGCAATTCTCCAGGTTGGCGGCCGCGATCCGGGAGAACGACGCTTCCAAGGTTCTGCTCGAGATCGACGAGATGATGAAGGCCGGGAAGAGCGCGGACAAATGCTTGGAGCAGCTGATGCATTATTTCCGCGATTTGCTGCTGGCGCAGCTTGCGCCGGAAGCGGGCGACTCGTCGGGAAGAGTGGCGAACCCGGCCGAACTGAAGGAAATGGCTGCCGGATTTTCTCGCGAGCGGTTATTTGCTATCATTGATCTGTTGAACCGTTATCAAGGCGAGATGAAGTACGCGGCGCATCCCCAGACGATGTTCGAGATCGCGCTGCTCAAGCTATGCTCCGGAGAGACCGACGAGGCCGTTTCCGTCGTCGCCTCCGCGGATTCCGGGATCTCCCGGGGAGAGCTCGGCCAGCTGAAACAGCAGCTCGCGGCACTGGAGAGCAAGCTGGGCTCGCTGGTCGGCGGGGGGGCTTCCTTCGCCCCGCCGGCAGGCAAAGGGCCGGCATCCGGGGGAAGCGGCGGCGCCCGAGCGGGAAGCGGCACCGCCGCTTCCCAGGCTCCTCGGACTCCGGCGGTGTCTCGGCAGAGATTGGCTGTTTTCGCGGAGGCTCGCGCTTCAGCCGGCTCTTTCTTGGCCAAATGGCCGCAGATCATGCAGCGAGTCAAGGAGGAGCGGGTTACCGTTCATGCCTGGTTGGTGGACGGGGAGCCGGTCTCCTTCGCGGAAGACTCGATCTTGGTCGCGTTCAAGAACACGATTCACCGGGAGACGACGGAGAAGCCCGCCAACAGGGGCGTAATCGAAGGGGTGCTGAGCTCCGTCTTCGGC
>JAEZZE010000148.1 GCA_023418755.1 Bacillota bacterium
GGTCAGGAATTAGCTCGCGTGGTGATACTATTGGTTCGGTTTCGGGGAGATAGTGGGGGATTAGCTCGCGTGGCGGCACTATTGGTCCGGATTCGGGGATATGGTCGGGGATTAGCTCGCGTGGCGATCCTATTGGTTTGAATACGGGAAGATGGCCGGGGTTTAGCTCGCATGGTGATACTATTGGTTCAGATTCAGGGAGATAGTCGGGGATTAGCTCGCGTGGCGGCACTATCGGTTCAGATTCGGGAAGATTGGCCGGGGGTTAGCTCGCGTGATGACACTATCGGTTCGGATTCGGGAAGATGGCCGGGGTTTAGCTCGCGTGGCGGCGCTATGAGCGACTCGACTGCGGCCCGCCCGGCCCCCTCCCCCATCTGCACTTCACTCAGGCAGGCGAAATTTGCGATACTTATCGCCGGACGGTTGACTCGTTTTAATATTTAGCTTATTATCTAAATATAAGATTTAGATGTTTATCTAAACATTAAATTAAGCCCCTTCATGGAAGGAGGGATCAGCGCATGAACGACGCCTTCAAGGCTCTGTCGGATCCGACAAGACGGAAAATTTTGCAGCTGTTGAAGGAGCGGGACCTGTCCGCCGGCGATATCGCCGACCATTTCGACATATCGAAGCCGAGCATCTCGCATCACTTGAACATTCTGAAGCAAGCCCAGCTGGTTCAGGACGAAAGACAAGGACAGAGCATCATCTACTCCATCAATATGACCGTGATGCAGGAAGCCATGAGCTGGTTTCTCGGCATGATCGGCACCAAAGGAGAGACTCACCATGACTAATTCCGCCGACAACAACGAAAACAAACCGGCCGTCTGGTCGAAAAACGACTGGATTCTGCTCGCCGCCAACGCCGCGATTTTCACCGCGCTGTTTCTGGCCTTCAACCACCGGCTTCCCGATATCGTAGCATCCCACTACAATATCGACGGCGAAGCGGACCGCACGATGACCAAATGGAGCTTCTGGCTCATGAACGCCGCGCTGACGGTCGCGGTGCCGGCGCTGCTGTCCGTCATGCGATACGTAGACCCGCGCAAACGCAACTACGCCCGGTTCGAGAGTTATTATTACTTGATGCGCTGGGCGATCAGCCTGTTTCTCCACTCCGTGCTGCTTCTCGTGATTTTGGACAATGTCGGTCACAAGTTGCCGATGCTCAATCTGGTCGTGGGCGGAATAGGGCTGCTGTGGATCATCATCGGCAACCGGATGGGACAGGTGCGCAGCAACTTTTTTATCGGGATCCGCACGCCTTGGGCCTTGATGGACGAACGCAACTGGCGCTTGACCCATCGATTGGGAGGCCGCTTATGGGTCGTCGCCGGCATCGCCATGTTCCTGTCGGCCTGGCTGGCGCCGGCGAGCTGGTCGGTCGGAATTCTGCTGGCCTGCGCCTTGTCCAGCGCGCTGGTGCCCGCTCTCTATTCTTACCTGATCTTCAAGAAGAATTCCCAAGCTTAGGCTAACCGCCAAAATCCCATCTTCCGGAGGTATAAATACTATGAGAACAACCGTATTGATCGCAACCACGTCCGCCCTGCTTTTTTCCGGGATTCCGCATTCGGCATCCGCGGCGGGGACGGCGTACAAGCTGAACATCGACAATCAGGCCATCGCTTTCTCAGACGCCCAGCCGTACAAGAGCGGCCAAGACATTATGCTGCCGCTGCGTCAAACCGCTCAAGCGCTCGGCCTCAAAGTCGAATACCTTCCCGTTTCCAAGGAAGCCGCGGTCTCCGGCCCCGACGTCACGGCAATCGTAAGGTCCGGCAGCGGCGAAGCCCGTCTTGGAGAAGGCCGGGTGGATTTCGGCGCGGACGCAGCCGTCAAAGCTAACCGCATGTTCGTCCCGCTCTCCTTCTTCGAGCGAGCGCTCGGATTGCGCACCGCCGTTCAAGAAGATACCGCGACCGCAGCCATTTTCACCTCCGAACAACAAGAAGACGTCGTGCGCGCGATCGTCGAACGGCTGATCGCGGGCGAATACCGGCAGCTATCGGACATTTACTTCAACGATAAGATGAAGCAAGCCGTACCGGTCGAGGCGCTGAAAGCGGGTTGGGAACAAACGACGGCGACCGCCGGCGAGCTGATTGGAGCGCAAGTGAACCAGGCCACCTCGGAGACTCCGGATCAGCGCCAATACGTCGTCCAGCTATCCTTCGCCAAGGCGAGAGCGGCTTTGACGCTCAGCCTTAGCGCCGATAATCAAGTAACCGGTTTATGGCTGAAACCCATTGCGGAACAAATAGCGGCTCCGGACAGTCTGCTCGAAGAAGAAGTCGTCGTCGGGGAAGGTACGAAGTACCCGCTTCCCGGCACGCTGACGCTGCCGAAAAACGCGTCCGGTCCTCTGCCGGCGGTCGTCCTCGTGCACGGCTCCGGTCCGAGCGACCGGGACGAAACCGTCGGTCTGGCCAAGCCGTTCCGCGATCTCGCGTGGGGACTTGCCGAGCAGGGCATCGCCGTACTTCGTTATGACAAGAGAACTTACGTTCATGGGCAGAGCTTCACGCCCGATATGCTCGCGTCGTTTACCGTCAAGGACGAGACGGTCGACGATGCCGTCGCGGCGGCGAAGCTGCTAAAGGCAGACGACCGCATCGACGCGTCGAAAGTATACGTCGTCGGCCACAGCCTGGGCGGCATGCTGGCCCCCCGCATCGACGCCGACGGCGGAGATTTCGCCGGACTCGCTATCCTCGCCGGTTCTCCGCGGACGCTCTGGGAAATCATCGCGGACCAGAACGCGGCGGTGATCGCCGCGATGGACGACGGCGACCCGGCGAAAGCGGCCAGCAAAGCGCTGGTCGCCGCCGAATCCGAGAAGGCGCAAGCCATCTCCCGCTTGACCGACGAAGAAGCGAAAGCGCAAACCGTGTTCGGCGTTCCGGCGTACTACTTCAAAGAGATGGATAGTCGCGGAGCCGACGGACTCGCCGCCAAACTAACCAAACCGGTGCTCGTGCTTCAAGGGGAAGCCGACGTTCAAGTGTACGCGGATAAGGACTACGTGCAATGGCAAGAAACTCTGAAGAGTAACGACAAAGCTTCGTTTAAGCTCTATCCGGGCTTGAACCACTTCTTCGCCAAGAGCGCGGGCGGCAAAGTAGAATCGGAAGTCGTTCGGGATATCGCCGATTGGATCAACCGCTAAGCAGCAAGACGGCTAGTCGTTGCCGAGCGCCTTCAAACCGACGACCGCAGCGACGACCAGCGCGAGAAAAAAGATTCTCCGGGGCTTGCGGGACTCTCCGTACAGCAGCATGCCGACGAGCGTCCCGCCGACCGTACCGATCGCGGTCCATACCGCGTAGGCGGTGCCCATCGATATCGTTCTCATCGCCACGGACAGCAGTCCGAAGCTGACGATGAAACCCACGACAAGCAGGAGGAAACTCCGCTTGTCTTTTTTCTCTTTCAACCGGTTCATGGCCAGTACGCCGACCACTTCGAACAATCCCGCGAAAACAAGCGCAATCCAAGCCATTATTCGCTCGCCTCCTTCGGTTTGGCATCCGTCGTCATTTTCAGCCCGCCGATCCCGACGATCAGCACGGCAATCAAGAGCAATTTGACCGCATCCCACTCGGCTCCGAAAAACAAAGATTCGGCCAGCACCGTACCTGCCGCCCCGATGCCCGTAAACACCGCGTAAACCGTGCCGACGGGCAATTCGCGCGTTGCCCGCAGCAGCCCTGCAAAGCTGAGCACGATACCGATAGCGGTTAAAGCCCATTCTCCCGCGTTAGATGCGTGCTTCAAGCCGGAGACCCATCCGACCTCGCACACTCCCGCTGCCAAAATCAGCAACCAAGACCGATTCATGATTCCATGCACCTCCGAATATAGTCTGTCCTGCCGGCGAGCCCGGGTTTCCCGAAACGACAAAAAAAGCCCGGAGCATCGCAGGACCTTCGCGAGCCTTGCAGGCGTCGCGGGTCGTCATCGATACTCCCGGGCTTTTATCCCTCCGTGTCCATCCAGCCCCGGCGGGCGGATGCGCTCCCTCTCGGACCGAACCGGCGCCATTCCGCGCCGTGGAACCCTAGGGACCATATTCCTGATGATCACTTTCAAAAATACTAAACCTCGCGGCGGCTGTCAAGACTTCATTCGCGCTTGGGCGCGCGGCGGAAGTCCGGCTTCCTTCTCGGCTTGCTCTCTCTCCGCTTTGGCCAACGCCTCCGCCGCGGCTTGCGCGGCCGCCGCCTGCTCCGCGGCCGCGAGCTCGGCTTCGTGGCGCGCCTCCTGGTACCTCATGGTCGGAGAGTTGCGGAGCCTGCGCGCTCCCGCCTCCCGCAGTCCTTGCCAGATCGATGCGGATCGCGGAGATGCGACGAATTCGACGTCGTCGTCCGGAGCCAGAATGACGCCGAGCTGGTAATGCTCCCCTTCGTAACGCGCCCGCTGCAGAAACTTGACGTGTCCTTCCCGGTTCACGACCTCCAGCTTGCAGTAGGCCGATTGAAGCTGCAGAGCGGCATGCAGCTCTTCTTTGGTCCGCACGATGGCCCCGTTAACCTTCTTAATGACTTCCCCGGCCTGAAGGCCGAGCGCGGACGCTGGCGTACCGGGCAATACCGCCAGCACCTTCACTCCCGTGCCGTCCTGGGAATACAGAGAGGCTTTGCCTGATTCCATCCACTTGCCGATCCAGAGCAAGCCCTCGTGCAGCAGGAATGCGGCTGCCGAAGCGATCGCCACAAGCGGCGGCCAAAATTCGGCGCAGACGGCCAAGCCGGCGATGATCGCTCCGTAGAGCATGATCCAATTGCCCGACGTCTTCGCTTTGCGCTCCGCCCAGTAGGCCGTCGTCCGGTCGCTGAAGCCGATCAGCACGGGGAAAGCCAGCAGGCTCCAAGCCGTCGCGTCGCCTCCGAACAAAGGCGCCCAGGGTAACGAGAACCCTCCGCCGGACGATGGAACGAGCCATAGCAGCGGGACGGGCCATACTCCGGCGACGGCGTAAGCGCCCATCGCCTTGCCTCTTTTCCCCTGAAGAAACAGCGGAATCGCGATCGTCTTGTTCTGCAAGCGAACGAGAAAACCTTCCGCGATATGAAGAAGCCCGGCAATGAAGAGCAGCGCGGGAACGTCGATCGCCAGCAGCATGCGCAGCGCCTCGGCCGCCGGGCCATCGGCGACGCCGAAGCCCGTCCATTCCGCCGCGTACTGCAGCAAACCCAGAGCGCCGGCCGCATAAGCCAGACAAATAAATCGGAATTGAAACAGCGCCAGAACGCCCATCGCGATCCAGACGAACATCAGCGTCTCGCCGTTGAGCGCCGCTCCCGCCCCCATGCCCGCCAAGGACAGAGCCGCTCCCGCGGCAAGGCCCGCTCCGATTCTCGCGAGCGTCAGGCGCAGAGTCCCGTAGAGCCGAACGTGGTACAGCCTGCGCTGCAGCGTAACCGTATGACGGGCATGCCACCATACGAGCGCGACCGCGATATAGAAATAAGGGAGGGTGAACAGGCCGATCGCGGCTTGTCCGGCTTCCCTCAGCACGTTCAAAACATCATCCACGCTTCTTTCCTCCTTCCTGCGACTAGAAGCGTTTAACGCGAAAAAAGGAAGTTGACCGGCGGTCAACCTCCTAATTGGTATTCGACGGCGGCGGAAAAAATCCTTCTCGCGCCCTACCTTCGGGCGCTGCCGTTTTATGGTTTATTCCGATTGTCCGGCCAGCTTGCGGGCTTCGGCAAGCGCCCTCTGCCACTGGGCATCGTTGGCGCGGTCCTGGATAGCGACGTACAGCTTCTCCTCCAGCCGCTGAGCCGTCCCGGCATCGACCTCTCCCGTCGCCGGCAGCGATTCGTCTTTCTGGAAGCGCTCGACGGCCTCCTTCGTCTTCCGGCTGTAATAGCCGTCCCGGCGATCCGCCGGATAGCCGACGCCCGCCAAAATCGTCTGCAGGTTCTCGACGTCTCCTCCGGTCGAGTCCAGCTTCAGCACCCGGTCCCGCGGCAGCCGCCATGCCAGGAAATAAGCGGGCTGGGCGACCGGGACGTCCGGCTCGAGCCCTTGCTCGTTGATCCACGTTCCGTCCGGCAGCAGCCATTTGTACACCGTCAGCTTGAGGATGCTGTCGTCGCCCAATTCGCCGTTGAAATGAACCTGTACCGTTCCTTTGCCGTAAGTCGTATCGCCTACCAGCAAGGCTCCGGCC
>JAEZZE010000187.1 GCA_023418755.1 Bacillota bacterium
CTCCCAGATTTCCTGGAACTCCCGAGAAGTTGTCGCCATCTCGCGTTTCATATAATAGAGGAAGTAATTCATCAGGTTGACGATCTCGTCCTTCGTCAGCATGCCCTGCTTCATCTCGTCGAACCAGCCGTCGAACCTTCCCTTCCAGTCGGTCTCCAACAGCCGATACGATTGCGCGATGGCGCGAATCGTATTCAGATGGCCGAATACTTCGGCCTGTCCTTGGGTCGCCGTCTGTCCGTAATCGATCAGTCGGTTCTGCCCCAGCGAAATTTTGTATTTCAGCGCTTCGGTCGCGTTCTTGAAAGAATGCGGAATGTCGGAGAGCTGCTTAGCCGTCGTGCCGATGCCGATCGTCACCGTGAACTTGAGATACTGCTCCGTCCAGCTTCGAATATGTTCAAGGAAATCGACAATGACCTGCCGCCTTTCCTCGTCCTCCTCCTGCTTCAGAAACACCATTACGCTAAGCTGAAGCGCAGAAGTCCATTCCGTCCATAGCTCGCATTCGTGCTTGGAGGCCAGCTCCTGGATGACGCTGCGTAGAGAGAACTTCAGCAAATTCTGGTCCCGGTTCGAATATTTGCGGCAAAACTCCGCATAATCGTCCATCTCCACGACGAAAACAAGCTGCTCGCCCGAGGGCGCGGGCAGCTGAAGCCGATCTGCCTCGTCCTTCCACACGTCCAGCGTAAGCTCCGAATTGCCGTCGATCAGCCGATGGAACAGATTATTCGTGTGCAGATGGCGGTCTTCTTTGTGCCTCCGTTGATACCGGTTGGACTGTTCGATAATATTTTCCAGCGCCGTCTCGATAAACGTAAACTCGTCTCCGCCCCCTTCCCGCGAAGCTCCGCCGGATACCGATGCCGCATAGCCGCGAACGCGCGACGAAATCTGCTCCAGCGGTTTCGAGTTGCGCCTCGTCACGTAGACAAGCCAAATTAAGCTCAGCGCGATCATGAGAAGGCCGACGACAAACCAGACGTTATACAACGAAGAAACAAGCTGGACAAGTCTGCCGTTGATCAGGCCGCTCTCGTACGACCAGTCCGTATAGCCCGACGCATGAGCGGCGAACACTTTGGCCGTCTCCGCCTCCGGCTCCCGATCGGGGAACAGCGGATTGCCGTCAGCGTCGCGAATGCGGATGAAGCTCGACTCGGGATCGTACAGGCTGGCCACCATGCTATAAAGAGCGGAGGTCGACACGTTGACGACGATCATCCCTTTGTTGCTCGCGATAAACGGCACGCCCCGGATCAAACTGACGACGGACTTGCCTTCGAGCAGCGAAAACTCCTTGAACTCCCGCGGACCCGTCCACTTTTTGGCCAAGGTTCCTTCGTGCTCCGCGATAAACGGTCGGTCCCTATAGCTCTCCAGTTTGTCGCTGGTCGAGGTGCTCAGCACGAATTCGTCTTCGAACCGATACAGATAGATCGAGTCGATGATCGGATAGGACAGAATGATTCCTTTCATCTGATCGACGGCGCTTATGTTCAAGAACGCATTGCTGCCCGAACGACCGTCGAAAAAATCGGTCAGTTGCTTATTATAAATAATCTCCAGCATAATCGCGCTGTCGATCGCCTTCAGCGACGAATCAATCGATCGCATGGCCTGAATCGAGAGCTGGTTATTCGCATTGGCCGCTTGCTTGCGATTTTGCTCGCTGAGCAGCTGGAAAAACACGAAAAACAAGAAGGTCACGACGATTAGAAAAATCGGCATATAAGACAGCAGCAGCCGACTAAACCATGTTTTCCGCATAACATCCCCCTTTCGCCTATATGTAAGCGCTTCATTCATTGATGTCTTCCTTAATTCGACGCAGGTCTCGCTTTATCCTACATCGCCCTATGTTACAATATCTGGACAAGAGACAAGCAGCAAGGAGGCGCAGCCTGTGGAAAAAGAACCTTATGAACCGGAGACGGAAGATTGGGAATGGGAGGAGAGCGAGGAGGAAGCCGCGGAAGCACGGCAGGCGGCGGCCGCCAGGCGCAGGAGGATGAGAAACGTCGTCGCCTCCCTGCTCGCGATCGCCCTGCTCGGCAACGTGCTGGCGTTCTGGCCGCAAATCTACAACAGCACAACGCTTCCTTTTTTATTTAAGTCGAAGGAATTGTCGGCCCGCGAAAACATTCAAAGCTATAAAGAGGCGGTCGTTCTCGTCAGCACGGATAAGGGAAAAGGTACCGGCTTCCATGTGGACGGCGGGTACATCGTTACCAATCATCATGTGATCGAAGGGGGAGCGTACGCGGCGGTTAAATTCCCGGGGAATGATCGGGCGTACGCGGCCAAAATCGCCGAGTCGGACCCGGAGCTGGACATTGCGGTGCTGAAAGTGGAGGAGAGCGGCCGATCGCTGCCTTCCATCGCGGTCGAGCGCGAGTGGACGCCGGGCGAGCACGTCTATGTGATCGGCAATCCGCTTTACTTTACGCAAATCGTGAACGAAGGGAACGTGCTGGAGCTCGTGCCGGTTCACGGCCGGAACAAGCCTGCTCTGGCAATCGACGCGCCGGTGTTCAAAGGAAACAGCGGAAGCCCGGTTATCAACGAAGAAGGCCGAGCGATCGCCGTCATCTACGCCACGACGGAGATCGTTCGGGAGGAAGGCACGATTCAGGCTGGTCTTGCCGTGCCGCTTGACGATCTGGGCGAGCTGCTGGGCGCGATCGGCTACTGAGCTTCGACCGGCTGATTGCCCTTGCCCGCTATCTAAGCTTTAGTCGCGGCATTCGGCATAGGAAAACCGGTTTCCCGGCAAAAGAATGCGCCTCCCCGGAAAGTGTCCGGGAAGGCGCGAAACGCGTTCACGTCAAGGGATCAATAACCGAGCGCCTTGCGGGCCGCCGCCCATTTTTTGTTCAGCGCGTCGTATGCCGCTTGCAGGTCCTTGGCGACGATCAGCTCTTGAATGTACTTGCCGCCGTAGAAGTCGATCTCGGCCTTGTTGCCGAGTTCGTTGAATCTCGGATCGCCGGCGACTTCCTCGAGGAAGTTCGGATTAAACGATTTGAATTCGGCGAGCTGCGGCACTTCCGGAACCGCGTTCTTGTCGACCGGCATAAAACCGTTGGAGCCGATGTACCCGGATTCCTTCACGAAAAACTCGATGTATTTGAACGCGAGCTCCTTGTTTTTGCTGTTTTTGCTGACGCCGATGAAATAGTCCGGACCGAGCGGTGCGTTAAGTTGGCCGCCGTTGTCGTAAGGGAGCGGGAAAAACCCGATATCCTCCGACGCCGCGCCCGCGCCGATGACTTGCGGAATCGCCCAGTTCCCGAGGAAATACATCGCCGCTTTCCCGGATGCCACCTCTCCCTTGGACATCTCCCAATTGTTCGTCGCGAGGTCTTTTTCCACCCAGCCCTCTTGCACGAATTTGCGGGCGATGTTCATCAACTGCCCCCAGGGTCCGTCTACCGTAAACAATTCGTCTTTCGTCACGAATTGATCGAAGAAGAGCATATCCCCGGCCACGAATTTGACCGAGCCTTCCGCCCAGTTCCCGATCGGCCATTGCGCCCCGTAATTCATGTACAACGGAATGATGCCGGCGTCTTCGAGCTTCTGGGCCGCCGCGTAGAGCTCGTCGAGCGTCGTCGGTACTTTGTCGATGCCCGCTTGCGCGAACGCCTTCTTGTTATAGATAATGCCCTGCGTGTTGACGCCCGTCGCAAGACCGTACCGCTTGCCTTCGTGCGCCTTCAAGTCCGCGAAATACATGTCCTCGGTCAGCCCGTCCGGCAGCGGCTCGTAATAATTGGCCAATTCGCTGTTCGGCAATGAGGCGTCCAGCATGTTAACGTCTCCGGCTTCGCCCGTCGTCAGGCGCACCTTAATGTCTTGGGCATAGTTCGTCATCGCTTCGTACTCGATTTCCGCTTTCGGATACTTCTCCTTGAATTTCTCCGTATAGCGATCGAGCGTACCGTCATTCAGCAGGTCGGTGCGATGGGTCAACACTTTGATTTTACCGCCCGGTTCCTCCGCTTGGCTCGGGCTTGCGGCATCGCTCGGGCTTGAGCTCGGGCTGACTTTTGGGCTGGCGCTCGGCGAATTCTGCGCTCCCGTATCGTTTTTTCCGCCGCCGCACGCGGCAAGGAGCCCGGCTGCCAGAACGAACGTCAATCCCGTCGGAATCGCTTTTTTCATCTTCATCTGTCGTTCTACCCCCAACTTGAAATGATTTGCGGCGGCTCGGCGATGGCGCGAATCGTGTTGGCACCGCTTACATAAATTAATTATAAGCACTTTATCAGGGATGGAAATGGACTCTATTTGTTTTTATTGTCGCTCTTTATGCTAACAAATCCCTAAAATAAGGTTACAAACGAACCTCGCCTCCCTTCGTCCTTCGGAGAAAAAAATCCCCCTCCGCCGTCCAAAGACGGCCGCGAGGAGGCTTGTCGCTCAAATAAAGGGGGCGGCCTTCCGCTCGCCCTTCCCCTGTGGGTTATTCCGCTATGGGCTGGCTTATTCGCGAAAGCCGTTCCAACGCTTCCATGCAAGCCCGCCCATTATGGTACGGGCATTTCCACGGGCCGATTTTCGCCCTGCCCGGCACCGGCACTCCCGTTCGCGTCACCTGACAATGCCATTCGCCGTGTTCGCCGTCCCGGATAAAGCCGCGAATGAACGACCATCCGGCTTTCGCCGCGTCTAGATATTTCCGCTCGCCCGACAGTTCATAGGCATTCAAGAAGCCGACCATCGCCTCGGCCTGCGGCCACCAATCTTTCGTATCGTCGAGCCGACCGTCGCCATCCCGCTCGTTATACACGCCTCCGTCTGCGTCCACGCCCTGCTCCAGCGTCGCTCGCGCCATCTCGAGCGCTACCCGCCGAACGCGCTCCGTCCGCAGCGAATCGCCGAGCGCTTCCGCAGCCTCGCACAGCAGCCAGCTTCCTTCGATGTCGTGCCCGTACGAAACGTCTTCCGATTTCGAAACCCATTCCTCGTCGAAAAAAAGCCGGAAATGATGCGTAGCCGCGTCTACGATTATATCCAAATGAACGTCGACCAGCTGCGCCAGCTTGGCGCGCAGCCCTTCCGGCTTCCATACCCGGTATAGGTTCGTGTACGCTTCCAGCACGTGCAGGTGCGTGTTCATCGACTTGCGCTCGTTCAAGTCTTTGCCGCCGAGGGACAGGTCGTCCGTCTCCGTCCAATCCCGCGCGAGCGCTTCGACGTAGCCGAAGCGCACCGGATCGTAAGGTGCTTCTCGAGCAGCCGATACAGCCCTTCCGCCCGAACGAGCGCCTTGGCCGCGCCGGTCGCGCGATAATATTCGGCCAACGCATAGATCGCGAACGCCTGCCCGTACACTTGTTTTTTATCCCGCGTCGGCGCGCCTTTCGCGTCGATCATCCAGTACATGCCGCCGTGCAGCGGATCGTCGAACCGTTCCAACGCTTCATAAGCGCGATCCGCCGTCTCCAGGTAGACCGGCTCTCCGTAAATCCGGTAGGCCGACGCGAACGTCCACAAGATGCGCGCGTTCAGGACAAGCCCCTTGTCCGCGTCGGAGACGACCGTCATGTCGTCGCGGATCTCGCCGACAAAGCCGCCATGCTTATCGTCTCGGGCATGATTCATCCAAAAGCCCAGAATGTTGATCTTCAGCTCCCGCTCCAGCTCCGACCGCCATCGTTCGAACGTCATTACGCCGTCCCCGCCTTTCCTTCCCGGCATCTTACCCGCCAACTCCTCGATATTGCGATCCGCCGCCCGTCTCGTTACTCCGCGAGCGTAACCGGAGCCATCCCCGTCGACTGGCGAAGCACGAAGTCTCCCGACAGCAGTATTTTTTCCTGCGGACCGTCCGGATGGTCGATCCGGCGCAGCAGCGTCTCGACCGCCCGTCGGCCGAGCGCTTCTTTATTGACGTGAACCGTGCTTAGCGCCGGGGAGGACAGCGCCGCCTCTTCGATGTTGTCGAAGCCCGCCACCGAGCAGTCCTCCGGTACGCGCACGCCCGCTTTCCCCAGCGCGGTCATGGCGCAGAACGCCAAGGAGTCGTTGGCGCAGACGAAGGCGGTCGGCAGGGTTCCGTTCTCCTTCAACTCTCGTACGATAACGTCCAGCCGCTCCGTTAATTCCGTCCGGTTCTCGCCTTCCAGCTCGAACAGCTCCGGATGCTGGCTCAGCGGAACCCCATGCTCCTCGAGCATCGAACGGAACCCGAGCCACCGGTCGTAGAAGCTGCGGGAATAGCGGACGCTGCCGACGAACTGAAAGGTCCGATGCCCGTTGCCGAGCAAATAGTTCGTCAGCCTGCGCACGCATTCGTAGTTGTTCATGAACAGCGAGTCCGAAGGGATCAGCGCGTCCTCGTGGTCGACCAGCACGAACGGGATCCCCAAGTTGCGTACCTCCAGAAGCAGCTGGTTGGAGATCAAACCGACCCCGACGAGGCCGAGCAAGCCGTCCGGATTGATCAGCCTCGTAAAATTGTCCGTAATTTGTTCGGTGACGATCATCATGCCGAGCCGATGCTCCTCGAGCGCGTCCGTAATGCCGTCGATAATTCTGCCCCAATACAGCGATTGGCGGTTTTGCTCCCGCACGTTCGGAATGAGCACGATGATCGTCCGTTTGTCCTCGGCGCGTTCCGCATTGTCCGCCGCGGCCTTCAGCGCCGCCGTCTTGGCCCGCTTTTGCGAGAAATAGCCGAGCTGCGTCGCCGCATGGATGATTTTCTCCCGCGTATCCCGGCTGACTCCGGATTTCCCGGACAGCGCCTTGGATACGGCGAATTTCGACACGCCGACATGATCGGCGATTTGCTGCATCGTAACTTTATTCGACATTGGTCCGTACACTTCGCTTTCGAACGGGATGATGATAACAAATCATATTTTGTTATCATAACATATGATTATCCGTTAGCGAATACGCTACTTGACCGCCCCGTTCGTCACCCCGGAGAAAATGTAACGCTGCATGAACAGGAAGACGAGGACGGTCGGAATAAAGATGAGCAGAATGCCGGCCGAAATGACGTTCAACTGGGCCGCGTTCGGTCCGACGAAATCGTAAATGGCGGTAGACACGACTTTCAGCTTCCGCGACGGCATATACAGGAACGGGATGTAAAAATCGTTGTAAATCGAGATCGTCTTCAAGATGATCAACGTCGCCGTCGCCGGTCCGAGCAGCGGGATAATGATCGAACGAAAGATGTTGAAGTACGACGCGCCTTCGATCATCGCGCTCTCGTCCAAATCCCGCGGGATGCTTTTGATGAATTGCATATAGATCGTGATTTGCAGAACGTCCGCGCCGATGTACAGCAGAATGGGCGCCCAGATCGTATTGTACGCGCCGAGCGCCTGAACGACGCCGAACGTGGCCACCTGCGTCGTGACGAGCGGGATGACCTGAATGAACAAATACAATCCGAATATCGGCTTGCGCAGCGCAAAATCGAAGCGGCTTAAGCAGTATGCCACCATCGTTCCGATCAGCACGTTGCCGGCCAGCGAGAACGCCAGCACGATCGCGATATTTTGAAAGCCGAGACCGAGCCGTCCGATCTCGAACACCCGGGCAAAGTTGTCGAAATTGAGCCAGCTTTGCGGAAAAGCCAAGCCGGACTGATAGTATTCCACCTGCGTCTTGAACGCGCCGACGACGACCGAATAGATCGGAAACAGCACGATGAGACCGGCTATCGCCAGCGACAAGTATTTCAGAGACCGGACGAACGCGGATTCGTTTCGTTCCATGATCAATCCTCCCTCCTGAACACGAATTTGCGCTGGACGAAGATGACGATCATGACGATGAACAGCAGCAGCACGGCCATGGCCGAGGCTTTGCCGAAGTTCTGATATTTGAACGCCATATCGACCGTCTCGATGACGAACGTGGACGTCCCGTTCGCTCCTAGCATGATGATATACGGGATGTCGAACGCTTCGAGCGCCCCGGTCAGCGTCAGGATGAGCAAGAGCTCGATGACGCGGCGAATGCTGGGCAGCGTAATGTACCGGAAGCTTTGTCGGCCCGAAGCGCCGTCGATGCTCGCCGCTTCGTACAAGTCTTCCGGAATCGATTGCAGGGCACCGATGAAGATGACCATGGACAAGCCGAAGTATTTCCACATCGAGATGAACGCGAGCGACACGTTGACGATGTCCGGATTGCCGAGCCACGCTTGCTGCCACGAAGCGAGCCCGATCGCTTCCAGCACGACGTTCAGCGAGCCGTACTCCGCGTGGTACAGGTTTTTGAACATGATCGCCGTCGCCACGCTATGCAGCACGTACGGCAAAAACAGCAGGACGCGAAAAGCCTGCCTCCCCCTCAGCTTGCCGTTCAACAAGACGGCGAAATACAGAGCGACCGCCGTCTGAACGAGCCCTCCGACGAAGTAATAGGCGTTCGTGCGAAAGGCGCGGAACACTTCCGGATTGGAGAAAATGTCCTTGTAGTTCGCCAGGCCGATGAACTTCTGGTCGAATCCGACCCCGTCCCAATCGGTCAGGCTGAAATAAAACAGCGCCGCGGCGGGGTACAGCGAAAAAGCCGCCATCAACGCCAGCGGGAGGGTCAGAAACCCGAACAGAATGAAGTATTTCTGCGTTCTGTAGCTAAAGTTGAACATAGGCTTATCTGCTCCTTTCGGTTGTCGCCCGCGGATGTTCGGACCCGAGGAAACGCTTTCAGCCTAATTATTATAGTACGGGACTCGCAACCGATTAAGGGAATACGTTTGTTTTCCTTGTCTTATTTCGGGATAATTTTCACCTAACTCTGTCCCGGTACTCTTTGGGCGTGCAGCCCGTCGCTCTTTTGAACGCCTTGTTGAAATAAGCGGGATCCGTATAGCCGACGCGTTCCCCGACCTCGTACGTTTTGAGCTCCGTTCGTTCGCGAAGCAGCGCCTTCGCCCGTTCCATGCGCACGAAGATGAGGTAATCCGTAATCGTTTCCCCCGTCTCGGTCTTGAACAATTTGCTTAAATAGCTCGGCGTCAAATACACTTCCTCCGCGATTTTGCAGAGCTCGATTTCTTCCGCGTAGCGTTTGGCGATGTACGCTTTGACCGTCTCGACGACTCGGCTCATCTGCCGCTCCTCGCGAAGCCGGCGGAACTTCTCGTGCACGGCGGCGAAAAAAGCCGCCGCGCAAGCTTGCCGGTCCGCGTACCGGCGCGGATCGAACGGCTCCTTGCCGCCGAGCAGAGCCAAGACGCCTTCGCAGCCTTCCCGAAGCTCGTCCCAGGACGGATAAGCCCGCATCCATTCTCCCCACCAGCCGATCAAAGCTTCGTGCACGCCGTCCCAGTCCGACATCGTCAGCGCCGCGCGGCTGGCGCGTTCGAACAGCACGAACGGATGAGAAGACGGCTCCGAAGCTTTCGCCAGGTGAAGATAATCCGCGAACGCGTGCCGGCCGGGCTCGAACCAGGCGCGATGCAGAGCCGTCTCGGCTTGGGCGGCGGCTTTCGCCAGCCAGATCGGCCCGCGAAAAGGCTCGCTGGCGCCGACGCGGACGTGGCGCAGGGCGGACAACCGCTGCATCAGCGTCTGTCCCCGCTCGCGAATCGTATCGTAATGGTCGGCTAAGCGGATCGGAGCGATGACGGTGAGCGATCCGTTCATTTCGAGCGCCCTCCATTGCCGACCGAATACCGCGAGCGCGTCGTTCAGCTCTTGGGGAGGCGCTTGAGGCTCCGTCCTTAGTCGAACTACCGCGTAAGCTTCGCGAAACAGGGGATGGTCCCGCATCTCTTGCGCCGCCTCCTCGCGGAAGCGTCCGGGCACCGTCCCCTCATCGGGAACGAGCAGCAGCCGCAGCCGTTTCTCGAACTCGGCCGTGCTGCGCCTCGTTTCCTCTTCGATCTCCGCCTGCATACGCGCGAGCACTTCCGCCAGCTCCTGCGGATCGACCGGCTTGAGCAAATAATCCTCCACTCCGTACCGCATCGCCTGTTTGGCGAAGACGAAGTCGTCGAACCCGCTGATGACGGCGCATCTCATCTCCGGATACGCGCTTCGCAGCTTATCGATCAGCTCGAGACCGTTCATTCCGGGCATTTTGATGTCCGTCATGACAAGCTCGGGCACGACGCCCGCTTCGATCCTCTCCAGCAAATCCGCTGCCCCCGAGCATATCGCCACCACTTCATATCGCTTCCCCGCCTGCTCGATCAGCTTCGCCAATCCGCCGCGAATCCGCTCCTCGTCGTCCACCACCGCGATCTTCATGTCGTCCTCTCCCTCCCGGCTTTTGCCTCCGCGGGAAATCTCACCGTTACGTTCGTTCCTTCTCCCGGGTTCGCTTCCACCTGCAAGCCGAACTTCTCTCCGTAACGCAGCCTCAACCTTTCATGCACGTTGCGCAGCCCGATTCCGCGAGGCTCCTCCTCTTCGCCGTTTGCGGGCAAGCGGTTCCGCTCCGGCTCCTCCAGCCTGAATTTCAATCGACGGAGCGCTTCATCGCTCATGCCCGCGCCGTTATCGGAAATGACGAAGCGATGCTCGTTCCCGTCCCGCTCGTAACGGATGCGAATGGCCATCATCGGCTTGGCGTCCTCCAGCCCGTGGTTCACCGAGTTTTCGACGATCGGCTGGAACAGCAGCTTCATGACCGGCAAGCCGCCGTCGAACGGCTCGTCGGGCAGCGTCAACGAAAAACGGTTGCCATAGCGGTAATTCAGCAGTTGAACGTACAGCTTTAGATGCTCCAGCTCCTTCGAGACCGGAACCGTCTCCGTGCCTCCGCCGATGCCGTACCGGAGCAGCTTGCCGAGCAGATGCGTCATGTCGCTGACTTCCGTATCGTCGTTCATGACCGCGGTCATGCGGATCGATTCGAGCGTGTTGTAGATAAAATGCGGATTGATTTGGTTTTGCAGCGCTTTAAGCTCCGCCTCCTTGTTCCGCTCGCCGGCCGAATACACGTCGTCGATCAGCGTTCGGACGCGAAGCAGCATTCGGTTAAACGCGCTCCCGACCAAGCCGGTCTCGTCCGGGCGGCGAACCGGGAACGTCACGTCCAGGTTGCCCGACTGCACGACCTTCATTAGCCGAACCAGCGAGCGAAGCGGTCTCGTCAACGCGATAATAAGCACGAGCGAGATGAGCAGCGCGAGCAGCACCGCGGCAAGCGTCGTCGCGAGCGTCAAATTGCGGGTAGTCACGGCGCTTGCCATCAGTTCCCGTTCCGGAACGGTAATGATCATTTTCCAGCCCGTCTCCTCGGAACGCTTGTAGATCGTCAGCATCGGCCGGCCGTCGACGACGGCATGGAAGCTGCCTTCGGGCCCGGACGCCCGCTCCAGCAATTCGCCATGGGGGAACGAGCGGGTCAAATATTTCTTCTCGCTGTCGAAGATGACGCGCCCCCGTTCGTCGACGATCAGCGTCGTCCCGAACGTCGTCTTATCCAAATCCCGCACGATGTTTTCAATGACCGCAATGTTCGCGTCTACGGCGATCATGCCGATCGATTCGAAGGAGGTGTCGACGATTTCCCGAACGACCGTGAAGACGTAGCGCGCGTTGCTCGGCCGTCCCGACACTTCCTGCGTACTGACGAGAATCGGATAGCCGTGGCCCTCCTGCGCGAGCTCCTTCCACTGCGGGTACATTCGCTCGAGATCTTCCCGCACCCCGCCCGATTTGAGCGCGAAGTACGCGTGTCCGTACCGGTCGAATAAATAAACGGAGTTGGTTCCTTGCTTAATATTGTTCATGAAGTAGATGCTGCTCTCGGCTTCGCGCTGAATTTCGAGCCTCAGCAGCTCCTCCTCCGGCAAAATGCTGTCCAAGGAAGGGAGTTCGGCCGTCTCTTGCCCGTCTGCCTGATCCTGCACGGCCTCCGCACGCAGCGCGTAAAAAGCGTTCGAACGCTTCAGTCCGACGCGGATGTCGTTCAAATACGATGGAATGATCGATATTTTTTTCATATCTTGGATGTAGTCGTCCAGCTTCGAGATCATCGCGTCAGACAACTCGGAGACATAGGTGACCGTGTTATCTTCTATCGATTCGGCATAGCGTTCCGCCGACATGTAGCCGATCAGCCCGACCGGCAGCAGCACAAGAAACAAAAAGACGATGAACAGCTTCCGCTCCATCCGTCGGGCCGGCCATTCGATCAGCTTTGCGAGCGCTCTGGCGATCGTCGGCATGTTTTCATCCCTGTTCGCTGGTGGATTTTGTTTCTATCATAGCATAATTTTATGCTAACAATTGACAGATTTTATGCCGCTCGATTCTGTTCAAAATTTGATCAACTCGATGTCGTAGTATAGAGGAGATAGGAATAAAAGAGAGAGTGGATCAAGAATGGGGAGAAACAAACTTCCGTATATCCGTCTCTGCGAAATGCAGGGATGCACGAAGAGGCACTATGCCAAAGGGAAATGCAGAATGCATTACTTCCGGGATTGGCGCGACAGAGAGCGTTCGGAGATAACGCGCGAAGACCCGAAACCCCCGGCAAATCGCGGATGAGCGGCTGGCGCGCCTCGACTTCGCGAATCGCCAAAAAAAGCCCGCGGTTCGATCCGCCGGCTTCGTCGCCCCTATCGGCCGATGTATGAGGATCGGCGAATAGGGTATGATAATCATGTCGGACAATAGTGATTGTTCGAAGTAAACCGAAAGAAAGGAGCTCAAGACATGAATGCGGAACGCAAGCTTTCGAACGGACCGTCCGGCTTGGACGAGGAGCAGATGATCCAGAGCTTTCTGTCCGGGTACCATCGCGCGAATACGATTCGCAATTACGACCGGGCGCTGCGCCGTTTCCGTTCGTTCATCGGGACGACCCCGTTCGGCGAAGCGACCTGGCACGATCTGGAGCGCTACAAAATCTCCTTGCTGCGCGGAACGTCCGCGAACAGACCGCTTAACGCTTCAACCATCGCCAGCTTGATCGCTCCGCTGCGCTCGTTTTACAGATGGGGTAGCGATGCCAATATCGGGCTATTCTCGCATAATCCCGCCGCTTCGATCCGGCTGCCCAAAGTTCGGGTCACAAGCGGGCACCATTTTCTGACTCAGCGCGAGCTCACCAAGCTGCTGACCTATCTGAGCTCCAAAAACGTGCGGGAATGGATGATGGTTCTTTATATGGTCATACTGGGACTGAGGGTTTCGGAGCTGGTGCAGATGACTTGGAGCGATTTCGTGACGGACCCGCTGGAAAGCGGCGCATGGCTGACCGTCGCGGACGGCAAGGGAGGCAAGACGAGGCAGGTGAAAATGCCCGAGGCGTTGTGGAGCCTGCATAACGATCCTTCCGTTCGAAGGTGGCTGAAGGGCGGAGACGAGCTTATCGATCGGCATAGCCGCATTTTTCCGATTACGACCCGGCAAGTAGAGCGCATCGTCAACAGGGCGAGCAAGGAATGCGGAATCTCCAAGCCGGTAACGCCGCACTGGCTTCGCCACACGAACGCGACCATGGCGCTCCTTAACGGCGCATCGCTTCAGCAAGTGCAGCAGACGCTGGGGCATGTGCAAATCAATACGACTCAGCGTTATTTGCACACGGTCGAGCTGATGAAGAAGGCCGCGCCTGATTTCGTGGCCGAAAGCATGAACGGCATGCTGAAAAATGTATTGTTATGATAGATTCCGTCGTTTATAATGAGTAACAAAGAAGGGATAATTAAACAGAAAATGTCGAACAATCACTATTGTCCGACCTCGCTTTGAAG
>JAEZZE010000197.1 GCA_023418755.1 Bacillota bacterium
AAAGCCATCGCGTTAAACGTAAAGTCCCGGCGCGCCAAATCCTCGTTCACGTCCTCTACGAACGCCACCTCGTCGGGCCGCCGGCCGTCCGAATAGCCCGCTTCCTGCCGGAACGTCGTCACTTCGAACGGGCTTCCCCCCTCCATAATCGTCACCGTGCCGTGCTTAAGGCCGGTCGGCAGCGTCCTCTCGAACAGCGCCATGACCGATTCCGGCTTGGCCGAGGTCGCGATATCGATGTCGCTTAAGGGTCGGCCCAGCCACCTGTCCCTGACGCAGCCCCCGACTAGGTAGGCGCGATGTCCGGCGTTCTCCAGCCTGCGGACGATGGCGAGACCGTTCTCCCACAGCTTGCCGTCTTTGTCTTCCATACGCATTCCGTTTCTCTTCTTCCTTATTGATAGGGACCGTGCCGAAATTCGAATGATGAACCTTCGCTTATACTTTGCAAGCCGGGACGGGGACGTCCAGCGGCATTCCGAGCACCCGGTAATAAATCTCCTCGTATTGCGACGTGATCAGCTCGTTGCAGAAGACGTGATGCGCCCTCTGAAGGCAAGCTTCCCTGAAGTCCGCATACAGCTTCTCGTTCATAAGCAGCTTCAAAGCGTTGTCCGCCATCTCCCTCGTATCTCCAATCGGGGACAAGAATCCGGTGCGGCCATGCTCCACCAGCTCCGGAATGCCTCCGGCCAGCGATCCGATCGTCGGCACGCCGCAAGCCATCGCCTCCAACGCGACGAGACCGAAGCTCTCTTTCTCCGACGGCAGCAGCATCAAATCGGCAATTGAGATAACCTGCGCCACGTCGTCCTGCTTCCCTAAAAAGTGAACGCGGTGCGACAGTCCCATCGCCTGGATTTTCGTCTGGATGCGAGGCAGATCCGGTCCTTCTCCGACCAACACGAGCCTTGCGGGAATCGCGGCGTTCACCTTGGCGAAAATGTCGACGACGTCGGCCGTGCGTTTCACCGGGCGGAAGTTGGAGATATGCATGAGCACCTTCTCGTGCGGCTCCGCGTAGTCCCGGCGCAAATCCTTGCATTCGCGCGGATAATAGACTCTCTTGTCCACGAAATTGTAGGTCAGGTCGATCGGTTCGCGAATGTCGAGCAACTCGCGAGTCTCCCGGATCAAATCCCGGCTGACCGCGGTAACGGCATCGCTCTTGCGAATCCCGAGCCGGATGATGTCTTTGAGCGACTCGTCTTGGGCCAGCACGGTAATGTCCGTTCCGTGCAGCGGCGTGACGACCTTCAGATGATCTCCGGCCATTTGCTTCGCCAATATGGCGCATATCGCGTGAGGTACCGCGTAATGTACGTGAAGAAGATCGAGATTCTGCAATCTGGCGACCTGATTCATCTTGCTTGCGAGCGACAGGTCGTAAGGCGGATAACGAAACACGTAATAATCCGAAACTTCTACCTCATGGTAGAAAATATTGCGGTGAAATTTGCCTAAACGAAATGGCATGCTGTGCGTAATAAAGTGAATTTCGTGACCCTTTTCGGCGAGCAGCTTTCCGAGCTCCGTCGCGACGACTCCCGAGCCCCCGAGAGAAGGGTAGCATGTAATTCCGATTTTGAGCGGTCGATTCATCTCGTTCCTTATGCCTCCCAGTCCGAGCACCGGTCGGCCGGCAGCGGATTCGGCGAATCCGGAACTGTCGGTCGCCATTTATTATTTTATTCCCCTAATCTCCGCCTTTAGAATCGTTCGAGCGCGACCGGTCCTTTGGCGATAAAACCCTCGGCGTATTCCATTCGCCGCGTTTGCCCGAACAGCCGGTCCCGCGCGACGATATTGTCCAGGTACGCGCCCGTTAGCGGCGTCTCGACCCAGTCCGTTTCGCTTCCGTCCGGAGCGAACTGCGAGCGGTAAGCGCGCAAGGCCGCCATTTTGGCGTCCTGGACATCGCCGATATCGATCAGCAGCTGCGGAACGTGCGCGTCGTTAATGAAGTAAAAATACAGCTGTTCGACCGTCCAAGCGGGCAGCTCGGGAGCGTACTTCCGCAGCTTGGCGTTGAATACCGCCTCTTCCGCCATTCGGCTGCAAGCGATATGGTCGGGATGGCGATCGATAAAATACGGCGCGAACACGATTCTCGGCCGGTATTTGCGAATAGCGGCGACCATCGCGGAAATCTGCTCGGGAAGAGAGGCTAGCCCGCGGTCGGGCAAGCCCAGATTTTCCCTCGCGGCAAGACCCAGGATCTCTCCGGCCTTCTCCGCCTCGCGCCGGCGCGTCTCCACGTCGCCGTTGGAAGACATTTCGGCGTAAGTCAGGTCGACGATACCGACTTTCAGACCTGCCTTCGCATGCTTGACGATCGTTCCTCCCATGCCGATCTCCGCATCGTCGGGATGGGCGGCGAAAACGAGCATGTCCAAGGTCACGAAATGGGAATGTTCGTAACTCATGCGCAATTACCCGTCCAGTCCCGGTTTATATTTGTGCACAAGCTCGCGCCAGGCGAAGTCTCCCCGTTCGAGAGCTTTGATCAGCAGTTCTCCCGTCGCGACGTTCGTCGCCACCGGAATGCCTTGCACGTCGCAGAGCCGCAGCAGCGCGATAATATCGGGCTCGTGAGGCTGAGCCATCAGCGGATCGCGGAAAAATAAAATAAGATCCATCTTGTTCTCGGCGACGAGCGCCCCGATTTGCTGATCTCCGCCGAGCGGCCCGGACATAAAACGGTGCACGTTCAAGGACGTGCTTTCCATAATCCGGGTTCCGGTCGTCCCCGTCGCGTATAGTTTGTGATGCTTAAGGACATGTTCGAAAGCAATGGCGAAATTGACCATTTCCTCTTTCTTGCGGTCATGGGCGATTAGCGCGATATCGATCATCTGACTTCATTCTCCTCTCCTGAGGGGGAATTGCTTCGGAATGCTGCCGTTAATCCAAAAAATGCTCGAACCCGTATACCATTCCGGTTACGTTCATGATTTTCTTGATCGCCGTATTCACGCCGGGCATGTAGCCTGCGCGATCGTAGGAATCGTGGCGGATTTTAAGCGTTTGGCCGAACGCTCCGAACACGACTTCCTGCTGCGCGAATACACCGGGCAATCTGATGCTATGTATGCGAAATCCGTTATAATAACCGCCCCTGGCTCCCTCGATCACTTCTTCTTCGTTCGGGTTGCCCTGGCGGAGTTCTTGCCGAGCTTCGGAGATCCATTCGGCCGTCTTGATCGATGTTCCCGAGGGAGCGTCAAGCTTCTGATCGCCATGGGTTTCGATAATTTCCACATGGGGAAAATATTTGGCGGCCGCCGCCGAAAATTTCATCATCAGAATCGCCCCGATCGAGAAGTTCGGCGCGATCAATCCGCCGATGCTCTTGTCCCGGCATTGCTTGTCCAATTCGGCGATCTGCTCCGGAGTGAATCCCGTCGTTCCGACGACGGGACGAACTCCGTACGCCAACGCCGTCTCCGTGTTCGGCATGGCCGATTTCGGATTGGTGAAATCCACGAGCACGTCGGGACGGCTCGCGGCCAGGGCGTCCGCAAGCACGGGGGATACGATGACGCCGGTGTCGGGTTTCCCGACCAGCGTTCCGGCGTCAACGGGCCCTTCCGACCTGCCGATCGCGGCGACGAGATCCAGTTCCGGATCCTCCAGCACCATTTTGACGACTTCGCGGCCCATGCGGCCGCCTGCTCCCGCAACAGCTACGGTTATTTTCCGCGACATAAGAAATCACCTGTTCCTTTTCGAGTGATAATGGGAATATTGTTGTTTAAGAAGCCGGCGCCTTTCGGCGCGAATCTCGCCGAGCCACTTCCGAGCCTCTCCAAGGCCCGGATCGAGCTGCAAGGCGTCCCGCAAGCAATCCTGTGCCAGATCGTATTTGCGTTGCGCGCGATAGGCGATTCCGAGCAGCAGCTTCGCTTGCGCCGATAGCGGATCGAGCTGCACGGCCTCCTGCAGAAGAGCGACGCCGCGGCCGACGTCCGGCTCGGTCTGCGACAGCAGTCTACGCGCTTCCGCGAATCGCTCCCTAGCGAGCAGCATTCGCAGATGCAGCCGATAGGACGGCTCCCCCGGATTCAGGTCCGCCGCTCTCTTCGCGTAGTCCATGGCCTGGACGTGTTTGCCGCTTCTCGCGCATGTAATCGAGCCGCGAAAATAGTATTCGGCGTTGTCCGGCTCAAGCTCGATCGCCTGCCCGAACCAGTGGACGGCCGCCTCGAAGTCGCCTTGAAAGATGGCATCGTAAGCCAAGCGGATGCACGAGTCCCCGTTCATGCCGACTATCCTCCTTCCGCTTTCGAGGATAGTACAGCATATGAGAATCAGCCGTTATCCGTGTTCTTCTTCGTCCACCGGTCCGCGTCCCTCGTATTGAACTTCTCCATCACCTTGCGATGCGCCTCCGTCATGTCGATGCCGAGCGCGTTCGCGAAACAGATGACGAGAAACAAAATGTCGCCGAGCTCCAGTTCGACGGAATTGTCGGCTTCGTCCCGTTTTTTCGGCTTCTCGCCGAACCGGTGGTTCACTTCGCGCGCCAGCTCGCCGACTTCCTCCGTCATACGGGCCATCATCGCCAGAGGCGAGAAATAGCCTTCCTTGAATTGCGAAATATAAGCGTCCACCTCGCGCTGCATGTCAGCCAAGGTGCGCTCTTGCAGCTTTAAGTCGACAATGCGGGATTCTCCCATCTCCGATTTCCTTTCATGATGGTATCTCCCTTATGTTATCGTAAGACGAATTCGAAAACAAATGCAATTTTGGAGGAATCGTCGAATGAACCGATCCGGTTTCTGGCAAGGGTTGCGCACGTGGGGGTTGCTAATCGCGGGAACGGCGTTATACGCATTCGGCCTGCAGTACTTCATTCTTCCCAATCTGTTGATGGAAGGCGGAGTGACGGGAGTTGCCGTGCTGCTCAACTACGCTCTCGGCTGGCCCGTATCGATCGCGTCACTGGCGATTAATCTGCCCCTGTTCGCCTTAGGTTGGCGGCAACTCGGGAAAGGGCCAATGGTGTATACGTTCGCCGGAACGGTGCTGCTGTCCGCGTTTCTATGGATCATGGAGGCGCTTGTCGATCGGGGGTGGCTCGTGCCGTTCCGTTCCGAACATGATTTCATCCTCGTCGTTCTGTACGCGGGGGTGACGCTGGGCGTAGGGCTCGGTCTCGTCTTTCGATCCGGAGGCACGACCGGCGGCACCGACATCGTCGCCAGAATCTTTCACCGGATGCGGGGCTGGAGCATGGGGCAAATCATTTTAACGCTGGATGTCGTCATTCTCGGGGTCTCCCTCCTGTTCATTCCCAAGGAGAAGGTGCTGTACACGATCGTCAGCGTGTTCATCGCTTCCAAAATCATCGATTTTATCCAGGAAGGAGCCTACGCGGCCAAGGCGTTTACGATCTTGAGCCGCGATCCGGAGCAGCTTGCCCGGCGCATTACGCTGGCGTTGGACCGGGGCGTTACCCTGTTGCCGGCGGTGGGGGCGTTCTCCGGAGAAAACAAGTCGGTCGTCTATTGCGTCGTCGGACGATTCGAAGTCGGCAAATTAAAAAGCCTCGTCCGTCATCATGACCGGAGGGCTTTTATCGTCATCAGCGACGTGCACGACGTGCTTGGAGAAGGATTTCGGGAAGAATGAGTTTTCGTGCGTGTTCAAAAAATCCGGATTGGACTTGTTTAACAACCTCTTTATTTCTTTTTGCGCCACCTTCCAAGCAGCCGCTCGGCCGCGTCCTCCCGATCCTCCCGCGAAAAAGAGCCGGAGCTGCCGCCGAACGCCCCGTCCAACTTGTATCTCTTCCAGCCGACCCAGGTGAGGATCGTCACGATGAACGTGCCCATCATCGCCGACCAGCCCCAGGACGGAGGCGTCGCGCCAAGCGGAGGCACGAACGTCTCGGAAGCTCCCCCTCCTTCCGGGAACAGCTCTAGGACCGACTCGCGGATCGGCTCCAGCGTTCCCCGAACGTGCAGCGGATTCGGCGATTGCGCTTCGTAGATGCGGCTTGCGTAGCGGAGCGCGGAGTCGACGCGTTCGATTCTCGCAGGCTCCGCGCGGAGGAGCGCCGCCGTACGGATAAGCCCGTAATGCCCCGACAACTGTTCGAATGCGGAGCGAACGGACGATGCGGAACCTCCGGAAAGTCCGTCTTGCTCCGGCGTACCGGCCTTCAGAGCGTCCTCCAGCTTGTTTATGTCTTCTTGAAGCACCGTGCGGTAGCGATGCCAGATCGGCTTGTCCGGATGCGCAAGCGCGTCCGCCGCCAGCCTCAACGAAGCCGCGTCGTTTTTCCATTTGGCTTCGTCCGGGGACAGGGATACGGCCGTTCGCTTCAGCTCCGCCACGTCGTGAGCCAGCGCGCGAATCCCCTCCGCCGAAGCGATCGTCTTCATCGGCAGGCTCCGCAGCTGTCGTTCGATATCGTTCAGCCGCTGCATGGCGGCCTCGTGCTGGCCGCCGTTGACGGACTCATAGAGCCGCTCCGCCGAGGCCAGAAACTTCTCATAGGCTTGTCCGGAGACGGAGGAGGCGGGGGATGGGTCGCTTTGTCCGCCGAGCCCCGATGCCGCTCCCTGCGGCACGGCCGCGAACAAGCCGAATGCGACGGCAATCCCCAGGCAAGTCCCCATTAGTCTCTCACTTCTCATTCGCCTTAACGCCGATCGAAATAAAAACACGGACATCCCCTCCTACCCCAATGGATATGAGAGAATGTCCGGGATTAGAACGACTTGTCCGCCGAAGACGAACGGTTGGCGAAAGCAAACTTCGCGATCGCGGCGGCGAGTACGCTAAGCGCCGTCAACGCGAACGTAAACGCCGCGACATAGGGCACGTCGTCGTTCAGTTGCGACGGTAAATACGGGTATACGCCGTACGTGTAATCGACCGTGTCGTTCAGGAACGTCCACGCCGCGGCAGCTAGCAGCGCCATGCCGCCGAAGGTGAAAAAGCGCGCATACAACAGCGCCATGATCGCCATCGCGGTATGACCGACGATGAGCATCCAATGATCCCAATAGAGGATATCGCCCTGGGCCTGGCCGGCGAAAATGATCGCCGTCGCCCAAATGCCGTATTTGACCGAAGTGACGACGCCCAGCGCCTCGACGACGCCGCGAATCGCGTTCGCCCAAGGACGTCGCGAACGCTCGGGGGATATCCACAGCCACAGAAGAGCCAATGCGAAAAACAAAGAGGCCGTAGGACTGTCGGGAACGAACGGGAGCTGCCAAAGCGGGTGCTCGTTCCAGGTTTCGATCAATTGGCCTTTGTACCAATAATACCCGTAAATCGTACCCGGAACGTAGATTATCATCGTTAGCCAGAAAATCGCGGGGTGAAGCAATACGTTCCTGGACAGCAGCCATCTGATCCATACCATCGGCGCACGACCTTTCCGAAGCCTGTGATAAAAAAACCTGACCGGTTAAGGTCAGGTTTGATGCGCGAGCCGATTACTCCGCTTTTTGTTGAGCGAGCCAAGTCGCGACTTGGTCGATCTGTTCGTCGGTCAGATCGCCTTTGAACGGAGGCATCATATCGCCTTTGCCGTTCGTAATAATGTCGACGAGTTCTTCTTTGCTAAGCACGTCGCCGATTCCGCGAAGCGCTGGAGTAGTGCCGGCTCCTTCAAGCTCCGCGCCGTGGCAAGCGATACACTGCGCCTGCGTCATGACTTCGGTGAAGGCCGGATCGTCCGCGGCTACCATGGCCGGGATTTTCTCCTTGCCCGGTACCCAGCGTTCCTTGCCGGCGTTGACGGATTCCTCCGCCTTGATCTTACGCTCGATATGCTCGGGAATTTGCCCGTTCGCTTCCAGCTCGTGCGTATAGTGATCCCAAGACACCCATGTTAAGTAGGCCACCGCGACCAGCGACACGAGCATCAGGGAAGATGCGATCGGACGGCGGTAGAAGCGGCGCTCCTTGCCCGTATCCAGGAACGGGGCGAGCAGCAGGGCGACGAACGGAATGCCGGAAAGGCCGAGAATTCCGAGCACGATATAGTCTCCCGAAGCGTACGGGTATTTCAGCAGTTGATACAGGAACAGGAAGTACCAGTCCGGCATCGGAATGAACGCGCTGTTCAACGGATCCGCCGGGTAGCCGAGCGGAGCCGGGTGGGCTATGACGAGCGTCAGAAACCCGACGAGCACGACAACGCCGACCATCCATTCTTTCAGCAGGAAGTTCGGGATGAAGGCCTCGGATTTGCCCGGATACGCCGTATAATCGGGCGGTTTCACGTTGGAATAGTCTCGTTTCTTGATACGCGAGTCGCCGATGTAAACGACCTTCTCGTTTGGATCATGTTTATGTGCCATCGCTAGTCACTCCCCTCTCTTACAGCGGCCCGGAAATGCCCTGTTTTCGAATCATGAAGAAGTGTCCGGCAAGCAATGCGAGCAACGCGCCAGGAAGGAAGAACACGTGAATCGCGAAGAAGCGGGTCAGCGTTTGGGCGCCGACGATCGTTCCGCCGTTCATGAGTTCCTTAATGTAATCCCCCAAGAATGGCACAGAACCGGCAATCTCCAGACCTACCTTCGTCGCATAATAAGCTTTGTTGTCCCACGGAAGCAGGTAGCCCGTGAAGCCAAGGCCCAGCATGACGAAGAAAATCAACATTCCGACAACCCAGTTCATCTCGCGAGGCGCTTTGTAAGAGCCCGTAAAGAAAACGCGAAGAGTATGTAGGAACATCATTACGATTACAAGACTTGCTCCCCAGTGGTGCATCCCCCGCACGATCGCGCCGAAAGCGACTTGGTGCTGCAGGTAATCAACGCTGTAATAAGCGTTAATGATGTCTGGGACGTAATACATCGTCAAGAACATCCCCGAAAGGATCTGGATGACGGTGATGAAGAACGTCAATCCGCCGAAGCAATAAACGAAAGCGGAGAAATGATGCGCCGGGTTGACGTGCTCAGGCACTTCGTGATCGGCGATGTCTCTCCACATCGGCGTAATATCAAGACGTTCGTCGATCCAGTTGTACATGTTTTTGAACATGGGACGAAACGCCCTCCTTCTAAACGCGACTATTCGGTGTAATCGGTCCGAGATATACCCAGCCGTTTTCCGTTCTGACTTCGTATTCGTCGAGCGGCTTCGGCGCTACTTTCAGAGCTTTGCCGTCCTTCGAATACAGCGCTCCGTGACACGGGCAGTGATATTCGTTCGGCGCCGTCTCTCCGCCCCAGCTAACCATGCATCCCAAGTGCTTGCACACCGGAGAAAGCGCATAGATTTTGCCGTCTTCGCCTTTCGTAATCCAGGCCGCGAGCTTCGGATCGCTCTCGTACCAGCCGTCTACCTGGTGAATCTTGAACTTCACTTCCGTAGGCTCGCTCGTCACTTTGCTTTCCTCGATCACTTTGACGAATCCGCCTTTTTCTTTCTTCTGCAATATAGGATCTACGGCAAAGCGGATCATCGGTAAGACGGCTCCGCCGGCCATGAAGGCTCCTGCTCCGCCAAGCGTGTAGGACAGAAACTGGCGTCTCGACATCTCTTTGCGCTTGACCGGTTTGTGCGCGGTTTCTTGCTGCTTATTGTGGTCCATTCGTTCTACCCCCTTTGCCACACCAATCTCGCGTCCGGTACGGACTTTAACATTTTGTTCACAAGGACATAACTATAATAGCCCACGCGCTATGGAGCGTCAAGAATAGGGGCGGGAGTTTCCCTGCGCTACGGAGACTTGCGGAACTAAAATGTTCTCAAATTGTCACATTTCCTCAAGAGTCGCGCCTGACTATTGTTCACCCTATGTTGCCAGCCTATTCGTTCGGGGCCTATTTTCCCGGGAAGATCAGGTCCCCGCCTTCGTCCGGCCGCGCCATAAATCCGCGACCGACTTGACGATCTCCTGGTCGTCCGGCTCGTGTTCTCCCGCTGCGGGCCGCAGGAATAAATCCGCTTGGGCGCCCGGCAGCTCCAGCGCGTGCCCGCTCACCAGAACGACGTAACGAAAGCCGCTAGCTCTCCAGTTTGCGATCAGATCGTTGATTTTCCGAATATGCTCCGGGCTGCCCGCGACGTAATGGTAAGCCGGCATCGTGACCGTGCGCCCGCGATACGCCTGCTCCAACGGAGCCAGCCAATCTCCCGTCCGGGCGACCTTCTCCGTCGCTTCCGCCGGCGATTCCTCGCCGGTCAAGCCGGACAGAGGCAGTAGGCACGTATCCAGATAAAGCTGCAGCTCGGGCCAGCTCCGCGGATCGATCTCGCTGAATTTCATGCGCTTGTTTTCGCTCCTCTCCCTCTTGCAATCGCCTATTCATCGTACTCCAAAAAGCCGGACAAGGAAAGACCGCATTCTCGACCGTTGCACGGCCCGCTTGTCCGCGGAAACAAGCAAAGACGCCTTCGGCGTCCTCGGACATAGAAACGATTTTTTCGGTGACGATTCGAAAAGGACGGCGGAGGGTAATTGTCCGAACCGTGCAAAAAAACCGGCCGCCGAGGGCCGGGTCCTTCACGACTTATAGCGATTTCTCGGCGCGACCGGCGAATCGGCCGGCTACTCTTGGATAGCCCTCAATTCGTCGGTCAAGCGCCGAAACGATTCAACGTCACCTTGCGCAAGCGCGTTATCGATTTCGTTATAAATTTTCTCCGTCCGGTAATTGCGCAGCGCTTCGTCCAGGACCATTTCTGCCGCCAATCCCAGCATCGTCTCATAGGCGACTTTCATGTTGTCCATTCGTTGCACCTCCGGTTGTTCGGCTGCGAGCGCATCGGCTCCCACTAAAGCATATTCACCGATGTCCGCCCCGTTCAAGACGATAGCCCGCTCCCGCCGATCAATGTACTTTTGCCTATCTGACCCGCGATTCGCCGGCAGCCTCCAAATGAAGCGTATCCTCGTAAGCAAGCGGCTGTCCTTTGACGATCGCGATGCCTTGGGGCGTCGCTTTGACGACCTGCTCTCCGAGACCGGTTTCCCCCCAGCGTATGACGCCCAGATGCATCAGCATCCGCAAAATCCGCTGTTCGAAAATATTCGCCGGAGTATCGTAATAGTAGGGTCGGATAAGCGGCTGTAACGCTTCGCGAAGCGATTCGATCGTCACCCAGTCGGCGGACAGCCTCGCAATCCATTGCACCAGGGAAGTCAAATTCGGAATCGGCCCCTTGTAAAGCCGCATCCAGAAACGATACATTTTAGCCGGATCGGGCCTGACGAGCCCGCTTGCCGCGTCGATTCCGGCAGGCGTGAGCGTCAGACCCCCGTCTAGGCTCTCCGTAATAAGCCCCTCGTAAAAAACGAAGTCGTACAAGAGAGAGAAGCGATCGGGATAATCCCGAAAGTGACGGCCGTATCCGAACCGCCATCCCGCCCTTGTCGGCAGCGGCTCAACGACGGCAAGCTGATCCAGCGCCTGGGAAATCTGCCGCTTGTACATGACGCCTTCCGTCGTGATCGGGACGACGTTGTTTCTTATGAACCGGAGAAAATGCACCGCGTCTTCGGCCAGCAGACTGCGCTCGTCCCGGTACGCCGGCGGCTCGTCTACGTAGACGAGGCTCGTCTTGTAGCGTCTCTCCAGCACGTCGCACAGCCGGGTTCGGATATCTTCCGGCACTTGGAACAAAGCCCGGGTCTGCAGCGAGACGCCGTTGAACAGCCAGCCGTAGCTTTTGAATCTCGAGATGGACATCCGCGCGATCTCCTCCGGCCCCGGGGGCGGTTTCTGTTCTTCGTTCTTCCCTTTGCGGGAACGGGGGGATCGGGGCTTTCGCCCGACTTCCGGTTCGGAAGAGCCGGCGGCGACTGTGGCGGCCGCTTGGGTCGACTTGTCGAGCGCCCGAGCTTTCAGCTCTTCCAGACTGTAGGCTGTCCTGTTCTCGAATACGAGAGAATTCAAGAAACGCATATCGTTGCCGGAGATCTCCTGAATGCGGGATTCGATGACGTCCCTTCTTTGAACGGTCGCCAGAATCGTCTGAATCAGTTCGTTCTTCGAGTGGCTCGTGCTGGAGCACTCGTACGTATCGGCGATTTTTTTCAATTCGGCGATATCCGCGTAACAGAGCATGTCGGCCAAGTTCATTCGGCACTCCCCCTTCAGGAGGATTTACTGTTCAGTATTGTCGCGGAAACAACGTCTTAAACGTAGAGGAAGGCAAAGGGTTGCGAAGCGCTCCCTGCCTGACTCCGTCGGGACGGGAAACAAGCCGCTTTCTTCTTGCGGATGCGCAAAGGAGCCGCCCCTCGGGACGACTCCTCCTGGATATTCGCTCTAAGTTTTACTCAACGTCTCTTCTTCCTCTGCCAAATGTTTCGTGCAATTATGGAGCAACGGCTTCCATTCGTCCCGCTGCCCTTGCAGAACCGTTAAGGACATGTTCAGCAGATGGGAGTCGTCCAGTCTGTTGCAGAGCGCCTGCAGCATTCTCGCCAGGAAGCTGCCGTGCGTGACGACAAGCAAATCTCCCCCCGGGTGCTTCTCCCCCATCTCGCGAACGAAAGCTAAGCCCCGCTCCCTCACGGAATCGTCGCTCTCCTGGTCGGGAACGAGACGTCTCCAATCCTCTCCCCATCTCTCCAGCCGCTCCGCCAAAGTCGTTCCCTCGGCTTCGCCGAACGATCTTTCCCGGAGCCTCTCGTCTCGTATAAGCGGAATGCCGAGACGGGCGGCCAATACTTCTCCGGTCTGCACGGCTCGCTGAAGATCGCTGCAATAGACGCCGTCCCATCGTTCGTTCTCCCGATACAACCGATCGGCCAGCAGCCTGGCTTGCCGCAAGCCTTCCGGACTAAGCGGAATGTCGGTTACGCCCTGGATAATGCCCCGTTGATTCCACTCCGTGATGCCATGACGGACCCAACCGATTCGCGCGGCTTCGTTCATGAGCGCACCCTCGAAAACCAGTTCAGGATCAGCAGCGTCATAATCATGCCGACGATGGAGAATGCGATCCAATATTCAGGCACTGCGGGAGATACGTTCAGAATCATGGGGTCGCTCAAGCTCGCGACGGGAATATCCAGCCGGATATCGTCCCCGTACTGATGGCTGACGGCGAACGCGTTGGCCGAATCCCTGCCGTTCATCGTGCCGTTGCCGAACGCGGCATACAGAAAACCGCAGACGAAAAGCGCGAGCAGCATGGCGAGGACGCCCGCCACCCGTTTTCTGAACAGAAACGAAAAGGCATACGTCCGCCGCGTTGCGGGCATGTACCAGCTTTGTTCAGAGTAAATGCGGTCCATGACTTTTTGATTAATCTGCATGGAAGAGATCGGAACGTAGTCCTGATCGTCGTCCAGCGGCAACTCGTGGATAAGCAGAGTGCTCTCTTCCCAGATGCGAAACTCCTCTTCGCAATCCTTGCAGCTTTGCACGTGCAAATCCACGGCGAGCTTATCGGCGGAATTCTCGGGCAAATCCCCGTAAATTCCGAACCATTCCGCGGCTTCTTCGCATTTCATCGCAGCTTCATCTCCTCGTACTCCTTCATCAAGGCCGGTTCTGCAAAGTAGGATTCCAATTGCGTCTTCACGCTGGACCGGGCCCGAAACAGCAACGATTTGACGGAACTGACCGTCTGTCCGAGAATATTGGCGATCTCTTGGTAATCCATTCCGTCGTACTCTCTGAGAATGAGCGCGGAACGTTGCTTCTCGGGCAAGCTGTTGATCGCGTCTCTTACCATGGAGACCTTCTCGTTGCGCAGCAAACGCTGCTCGGGCGCCTCTTCCAAAGGAGCGGCTGGTATGTATGTGGAGTCGTCCAGTGACAAGTGTGCCGCCTTCTGCTTGCGCAGCTCACTGAGAACGGTATTGCGTGCAATCGTATAAAGCCATGTCGAAAAAGACGCGTCCACTTCCCGGAAGGAGTGTAAGCTTCGGTAAGCTTTATAGAACGTTTCGGAACACAAATCTTCCGCCAATATTTCAAGCTTGGCGCTCTTCAGCATATGGTAGACGAATGAAAGGATCTTTTTCTGGTATCTTCCCATAAGCGTAGAATATAATTCGACGTTTCCGTCCTTGATTTCCCGTATTAACTGGGAATCGGTCATCATTCCCGCGACCCTCCCCCCGTTCAGGGTGAACGTTCGCAGCCGGCGTTCTAACCTAATTGTACCGGCCAAAAACGAAAAAGTTGCGCTCGAAGGCGCATTAAATGTTTGCAAGCCAGTATTTTACATATACTATATGCCATTGTAACACAGGTGGAGCGGTTATGCGCTTAAAAATTTCTCAAAAATGAACGGCGATCGGCTAACTTTTTTCCGCCTCAAATAAATATATGTTTCGAACGGCGCTTAAGTGAATCCTTGCGAATGTCCCGCGTCCCTAAGGGAAATTACGCGTACTTGAGCGGCGGAAGCGGATCTACATCTATGACGATCTATTCGCATATGTCCATTTCATCCGACGGTTCGGGTCCGATTTGTTCGCCTTCCGGCCCATTACGTTCGCCGTTCCGAGCCGATTTATTCGCCGTTCCGGGCCGATTCATTCGCCGTTCCGGACCCATTACGCTCGCCGTTCCGGGCCTATTACGCTCGCCGTTCCGGATCCATTCATCGGTAAATCTATTTTGAAACCGCTTAAAAATAAAATGAAAGCGCTTATTGACAAAATGAAAACGAATACATATAATAAAAGTACAGTATGGTTTCTCTCCACTCCTATCCAATCCTTGCACTTTGTGCAGCCACCCTTCGAGGGTGGTTTTTTTTTTACTTACTCACTAAGCGCGCCACAGAGACTGTCGATTAACAGGTAACTGGGGAAAGAATCTGCTCTCCTTCGAGAGGGATATTCCATATATTGGTTAGTTGCAGGCTTGGTTAGCGCTCGTTCGACGATTTTTGGGGGATCATGGGAGG
>JAEZZE010000204.1 GCA_023418755.1 Bacillota bacterium
TCATCATGCTGCTTGCCCCAGACTTGCTGAAGCAGCTGCCTCTGCGTCACCACTTTCCCCGCGTTCGAGGCGAGCGTTTTGAGCAGCTCGTATTCCGTCGGCGTCAGTTTGATTCTCTCCCCGTTCAGCTCGACGATGCGCTGAGCCAGATCGATCGTCAGTCCGCCGTGCTTCAGTACGGGCTCGTCCCCGGACTTGGCGACGTGACGCAGCGCGACCCGGATTCGGGCGAGCAGCTCGCCCATTCCGAAAGGCTTGGTCACGTAATCGTCGGCCCCGCTGTCCAGCGCTTCGATTTTATTTTCCTCCCAGTCTTTTACCGTCAGCACGATGACCGGAGTCTTGGACCATTCGCGTATACGGCGAAGCGCCTCGATGCCGGACATATCCGGCAAGCCCAAATCGAGCACGATCAGATCGGGCAGGCAGGCGGCCGCCAGCCGCAAGCCTTCTTCGCCGTCGGCGGCTTCGTATACGGCATAGCGGTGGGCTTGCAGGGTCACCTTCAACAGCTTGCGAATTTGCGGCTCGTCATCAATAACCAGAATGCGCGCCCCGTCAGCTTGATGCGTCATTGCCGCTATCCTCTCCTTCTTGCGATTCGGGCCCATGCCCGCTTTCGTCGGGGCTGCCGTTCAGAGGCAGTCTGACGGTAATCGTCGTACCTGCCGGAGCGTTGGCACCGGCCGTTATCGTTCCTCCGTGAAGCTCCGCGATTCCTTTGCAGATCGCCAGCCCCAAGCCTGTGCCGGGAATGTGGCGAGTCGACCCGGCGCGATAAAACTTTTCGAATATCCGACCGTACTCCTCGTCCGTCAGGCTGATCCCGCCATCGGCGACGGCAATTTCCAGCCAATCGTTCTCCGTCCTGACCGATAGCTCGACGTCGCTGCCGTCCGGCGAATATTTGAGCGCGTTGCTTACGATATTCGCCAGCATCTGCTCTAGCAGAATCTCGTCGCCGACGATAAGGGGAGCCGGTTCGGGGATATGAACGCGGAGGTTGCGGCGCTGCTGGAATTCCTTTACGCGCGACAGCGCTATCCCCAATAGATCCTCGATGTCGCACCAATTTTTGTTCAGCCGCAGCATTCCGCTTTCCAGCCGGACCATGTGCAGCAGGTTGACGACCAGCCTGTTCATGCGGAGCGCTCCGTCGCGAATCGTATACAGCAGCTCCGTCCGATCCGCGGGGCTGAGCAGTTGCTCGCTCTCGATAAGGCCGGTGGCCGCGCCGATAATGGCCGCCAATGGAGTTCTCAGCTCATGGGACACGGAATCCAGCACGGCGGCCCGAAGCCGCTCCGATTCCGCGGACAGATGGGCGATTTTCGCTTCTTCGGCCAGCTTCATGCGGGCGACGGCACCGGCAGCGAGCCCGCCGACGGCGTCCATCAACCGGCGCCGCTCTATCGTAAATTCCCCGTCCTCGTCGCGGTGCTGCCTGAAACGGATCAAGCCATAGACGCGTTCTTCGCTCCGCAGGGCAACGTCATAATACAGGGGGCTGTCCGAGGCCGACGCCCCGCCGCCCAGGCGAATCGAAGCCTCGATGCCCATGCTTTCGGATATTTGTCTCGTAATCGTATCGGATACAGCGTCGATTGTCGCCACGGCGCTCAATTGCTTGCTGAGCGCATAGAGAATCGCGGTATGGGCTTCGCGCTGCTCGGCAAGTTGGACTTGCTGCTTCAGCTTGACGGCCAAGCCGGCCGTCAATCCGGCCACAAGCAGGAAGACGCCGAAAGAGATCAAGTATCGCAAATCGGCTACGGAGAAGCTGAAGACGGGCGGGATAAAAAAAAGATCGAACGACAAAACGCCCAACACCGCCGCATAGTAAGCGGGCTTCAGTCCCCAGCGGACCGAGCTGAGCAGAACCGGCAGCAAATAAAGCAGCACGATATTATCCAGATCGAAAGAAAGCCCGAAGCGATGCAGCAGATAAGTCATCGCCGCAATCAGCGCGGTGATGACGACATAGGTCCGGACGGATGTCCGCAACGATTTCGGACTGCGCATTTTCTCCCCTCCGATCTCCTCTAGATTACTGTAAAAAAGAGATCAAATAAACCGTTCGAAGGTGTAAAAATCGTATAAAAATATTCGAAATCCGCCATAAACGGGAGAAACCGCGAGTAAAACGAAGGTTTTCAAAATAAAGGCCGAGAAATCGAAACGACAAAA
The DNA here is from genome assembly GCA_023418755.1 of Bacillota bacterium. Classification (GTDB taxonomy): domain Bacteria; phylum Bacillota; class Bacilli; order Paenibacillales; family Paenibacillaceae; genus Cohnella. The sequence goes on from JAEZZE010000204.1 coordinate 2,188, forward strand.
TCCGGTTTGCTCCAAACCGCGATCGGGTCTGCTTTACAGCGCATCCCGGCGAGAGTATGATTCAGATCGAACGGAGGAACCGACGGCGTGACGCCGCTTGTGTGAGAGCAGGCTGGCGAGACGCGGATCGGGACCCTTACCGTCGACGAGCGGCAGGCGGCGGCAGGACGACTCTCACCGTCCGAAATCCGAAGCCGCAAACCAAGTTTCATTTCCAGTACGTTCGCTGAATCCTATTGTGGTTTTTGGAGCGGGGGAACCAAACGAAGCCGGATCGCCGGCCTCATGGGGTGAATCGCCGGATGTTCCGGCGTAGGGCGACTCTTACGCCCGAATCCGTCAGCTAACCTCGTAA
>JAEZZE010000246.1 GCA_023418755.1 Bacillota bacterium
TCTGCCAGACCGCTATTCCTACTCCCCAGGCCTTAAAGTCACCACTAACGGTCTGCCAGACCGCTATTCCTACTCCCCGGGCTCTAAAGTCACCATTAACGGTCTACCCAACCGCTATTCTTCTCCGCCGAACTCTTCAGCCAACACTAACGGTCTGCCAGATCGCTATTCCTGCTCTCCGGGCTCTAAAGTCACCATTAACGGTCTACCCGACCGCTATTCCTGCTCTCCGAGCTAAGACATCCTCGCAGCCATTAAGCCGTCGCGATCATATCGTCCGTCTCTTCCAGACGCACCGATACGAGCTTCGATACGCCGCCTTCCTCCATCGTCACCCCGTACAGCACGTCGGCTTCCTCCATCGTGCCTTTGCGGTGCGTCACGACGATAAACTGCGTCGAGTCCGAGAACTCGCGCATGTACTGAGCGTAACGGGCCACGTTCGCTTCGTCCAGCGCCGCTTCGACCTCGTCCAGCACGCAGAACGGCACCGGCTTGACGTGCAAAATCGCGAACAGCAGCGCGATCGCGGTCAGCGCCCGCTCGCCGCCCGACAGAAGCTGCAGATTCGTCAGCTTCTTGCCCGGAGGCTGCGCCACGATGTCGATGCCGGTATCCAGCGGCTTGTCCGGTTCGGCCATGATCAGATCCGCCCGGCCGCCGCCGAACATTCTCGCGAACACGACGACGAAATGCTTGCGAATCTCCTCGAAAGTCGATCGGAACCGCTTGGACATTTCCTCGTCCATCTCGCGGATAATGCCGTGCAGCTTCGTCTTCGCCTCGATAAGATCGCTCTCCTGGGCCGACAGGAAGTCGAAGCGCTCCGATACGCGCTTGAACTCCTCGATCGCGCCGAGGTTCACGTCTCCGAGCGCCGATATTTTGCGCTTCATGTCGCGGACCTCGTTCTGGGCGCCGGCGACGTCTTCCGGAACCGGATAACGCTCCTTCGCCAGCTCGAAGCCGATTTCGTATTCCTCTGTTAGCTTGCGCAGCAGGTTGTCCAGCTCCACGTCCATCCGGTTGACGGCGATCTCCGCCTGCCGCAGGCTTTCGTCGACGTTTCTCAGCTTCGCCCGCTGATCCTTCGTCTCGCCTTCCTTGCGCTCCAGCTCCCGCTGCTTCTCGGCGCGGTCGGCCCGCTTGAACTCCAGGTTCTCGGTCAGCTGCTTCTTGCGGATGCGAAGCTCGTTGAGCTTCTCCCGCTGTTCGACCGATTCCTGCAGCGTCTGCTCGGCCTCCGTTTCGTTATGCTCGAGCGATTCCTTAAGCTGCTTGAGCTCCCCGTTCAGACGCCCGAGATCGGATCTGTGGCGGCCGAGCTGCTCGTCCAGCGACGCCCGGTCCTGCTCCATCCGCGCGATCGCGACTTTGAGCTCGGTCAGCGCCGACTGCAGCTCTTCCTTCGCGGACGCGCTCTTGCGGCGAAGCTCCTCCGCCTCGCGGATCCGCTCCTGAATGCGCCCTTCCTCTTCGGTCAGTCCGGCCAGCCGTTTCTCGGCCTCTTCCTTGCTCGCGGCCAGCACCCCGGCTTCGGCGGCGAAAGCCGCCTTCTCGCCTTCCGTGGCGGAACGCTGCTCCTCGAGCTGACGCTCCTCCTGCTCCAGTTGGGCGCTCTCGGCGGAAACCTGCTGCTCCCTGAGCCGCTCCTGCTCTCCCTGCCCGCGGAGCTGCTCGATATTTTGCGCGACCTGAGCCAGTTCCTTCTTCAAGTCTTCTGCGGCTGCCCTCGCGTTCTCGCGCGTCTTCTCCGCTTCGGCGATCTCGCGTTCCAGCTCTTCGAGCTGACGCTGGCGCCCGAGCAGATTGGCCGACTTCTTCTGCAAGCTCCCCCCTGTCATCGAACCGCCGGCGTTAACGACGTCGCCGTCGCGCGTCACGACGCGGTAACGGTACTGAAGCCTGGAGGCGATGCGGTTCGCCTGCTCCAGCGTTTCCGAGATAAGCACGTTGCCGAGCAGGCTGCCGACGATCGCCGCGTACTTCGGCTGGAAGCCGACGAGGTCGGCGGCGACGCCGATCAAGCCTTCGGCCTGCTCCAGCGTCCGCCGATCGCCGTCCGAGATGGACCGTGCGCGGATAACGTCGAGCGGCAGTAATGTCGCCCGGCCGGACTGGCGCTGCTTCAAGTGGGCGATCGCCGCCCGCGAGCTCTTCTCGTCTTCCATGACGATATGCTGCAGCGCCGCTCCGAGCGCGGTTTCGATCGCCGTCTCCAGATGGCCCGGCACGCTGACGAGCTCGGCGACGGCACCGTGCACGCCGTGCAGCGATCCGCGTTTCGACGCCTTCAACACCTCGCGAACGCCGTGCTGAAAGCCGTCATAATCATTCTGAAGCTCTTTAATCGTATCGCGACGCGAGACGAGCGCCTCTCTGCGCTGCTCATGCCGGCGCACCGACGCCTGGGCCTCCTCCAGCTTGCGCTGAAGCTCGGAAGAACGGGCTCCCTCGGCTACGTAGCGATCGCGTACATCGTACAGCGACCGCGTCACTTCCTCGAGCTTCGTCTCCAACTGCGCCCGCTTCGTTTCAAGGGCCTCGTACTGCTCGCGCCATTTCGCTTCTTCTTCCGCGATTCGCGCCATCCGCCGGTCCAACACCTCGCGCTGGCCTTCGCCGTAGCGAATGTCGTTGCGCGCCTGCGCCATCGCGTTCAGCGTATCGAACAGCTCCGCCTTCAGCCGCTCCTCGACCTCGGTGCTGCCGTCGGCCAGCGCCAGCCGGTCCTCTTCCTCCGCCAGCTTGGCGAGCGAAGCGGCAAGCTCGGCCTCGAGCTTGCCGCGCTTCGCATGAAGCGCCTGCACTTCTTCCGTCGATAAGGCGAAACGCTCCTCCGCCGAAGCAAGCGATTGCCGCAGCCCGTCGCGGGTGCGCTCCAGATGAACGCGCCGCTCGTTCAGCAGCTCGACGTAGCCTTCGGTCTTCTCCGTATCTTCGCTGCAGCGAAGCAGCTCGTCCTGGAGTTTCTCCAGCAGTTCCTCCAGTTGGGCGAGCGTCTGCCGCTCCTCCTCCAGAAGGGCGTCGTGCTTGCTCACGAAGGTGGAGAGGCCCGTCTGTTCCTCGCGCAGCGCGTTCAGCCGCTCGCTCGTCTGCGTCCAGGACGCGTGGACGCCCTCGATCTGGTGAACGTACAGAGCGATTTCTTTATTTTTCAGTTCCTCTTTCAGCGTTTTGTACGCTTCGGCCTTCGCCGCTTGATCCCTAAGCGGTTCGATCTGGCCGTTCAGCTCGCTGACGAGATCGTGAATCCGCAGCAGGTTGTTTTCGGTATCCTCCAGTTTCTTCTGGGCTTCCTTCTTCCTGCTCTTATACTTCACGATCCCCGAGGCTTCCTCGAAAATACCGCGGCGATCCTCCGAGCGCGTACTCAAGATTTCCTCGATCCGCCCTTGTCCGATGATCGAATACGCTTCCCTTCCGATCCCCGTATCCATGAACAGCTCGGTGATGTCCTTCAGCCGGCAAGGCTGCTTGTTGATCAAGTATTCGCTTTCTCCGTTGCGGTGAACGCGGCGCGTAACCGTCACTTCGCTGAAATCAAGCGGCAGCGCCTTGTCCGCGTTGTCGAGGGTCAGCGATACTTCTCCGAAGTTGACCGCCTTACGAGAGTCGCTGCCCGCGAAAATAATATCCTGCATGTTGCCGCCCCGCAGCGACTTCGCGCTCTGTTCCCCGAGCACCCAGCGGATGCCGTCGGAAATGTTGCTCTTGCCGCTGCCGTTCGGTCCGACGACGGCGGTAATGCCGCGAACGAATTCCAGTTCGGTGCGGTCCGCGAACGACTTAAACCCGGTCAGCTCGATTCTTTTCAAAAACATACGGACAGTTGCTCCTCTCGAGTCGATAGGTCATCTTCGATCCTGCTTCGCAAACGATGCCAGCGCCTGGGAAGCGGCCCGCTGCTCCGCTTCCTTCTTCGAACGGCCGGTCCCTTTGCCCAGTTGCCTGTCGCCTACCCCTACGACGACGATAAACTCCTTGTCGTGGGCGGGCCCTCTCTCCTCCACGATGCGATAGTCGAGGGCGCCCATGGATAGCTGCTGGACCTTCTCTTGAAGCTCCGTTTTATAGTCCTTCATGGGCGCCTGGCCGTTCCGGGGCAGCTTCGCGAACATGTGCCGCTCGAGAAACGCCCGGACGGCCTCCAGCCCTTGATCCAAATACAACGCGCCCAGAAACGCTTCGAAAGCGTCCGCCAATAGCGACGGCCGGGTGCGCCCTCCCGTCTGCTCCTCCCCTTTGCCGAGCAGCACGACCTGCCCGAATTCGAGCGTCTCGGCAAAACGGACAAGCGACGGTTCGCAGACGATGCTCGCCCGCAAACGGGTCAATTCTCCTTCCGGGGAATCCGGATAGAGCCGGTATAAATACTCGGATACGGTGAGCTGCAGCACGGCGTCTCCCAGAAATTCCAGCCGCTCGTTGTCCGGAACGCGCGCGCCCCGCTGCTCGTTCACATAAGATGTATGCGTAAACGCCTGCTTGAGCAGCGCCGGATTGCGGAAGGTCATATCAATGCGCTGCTGCAATCGTTGAAATCCGTCCTTCATGTACCGTCACCTCGATCGCGCCCCATACACAACCGACGCAGACGGCTTATGCCGCCTGCGTCGACGTTCCGCGCGCTTTTTGGTCTCGCTTATCTTCGTTGCTTCAGCTTAGTCTTCGAATTTGCGCATGATGATCGTGGCGTTGTGTCCCCCGAAGCCGAAGGAGTTGGACAACGCGACGCGAACGTCCGCGTTGCGCGGCTTGTTCGGCACGTAATCCAGATCGCACTCCGGATCCGGTTGATCCAGGTTAATCGTCGGAGGAATGACGCCGTTCTGCAGCGTCAATCCGAGAATAACCGCTTCCACGCCGCCGGCCGCGCCGAGCAAATGCCCGGTCATCGACTTCGTCGAGCTTACGGCCAGCTTGTACGCGTGATCGCCGAACGTCCTCTTGATCGCCGTCGTCTCGGACTTGTCGCCGGCTCCCGTCGACGTGCCGTGCGCGTTAATGTATTGAATGGACTCCGGAGCGATGCCCGCGTCCCGGATGGCCTTCTTCATGCACCGGGCCGCTCCGTCCGGATCGGGATCGGTCATATGGTACGCGTCGCCGCTCATGCCGTAGCCGATCACTTCCGCATAGATGCGGGCGCCTCTGGCTTTCGCATGCTCGAGAGACTCCAGCACGAGTACGCCCGAGCCCTCTCCCATCACGAATCCGTCGCGGTCGGCGTCGAACGGCCGGCTCGCTTTCTCGGGTTCGTCGTTGCGGGTGCTCATCGCCCTCATCGCGCAGAAGCCCGCCATGCCGATCGGACGGATCGTCGCTTCCGCGCCGCCGCAGATCATGACGTCGGCATCGCCGCGCTGGATCATCTTGAAGCTGTCGCCGATCGAGTGCGTCCCGGTGGCGCAGGCGGATACGGCCGCGGTGTTCGGTCCTTTGGCGCCCGTAATCATCGAAATCTGTCCGCTGGCCATGTTCGCGATCATCATCGGAATGAAGAACGGGCTGACCCGGCGAGGACCTTTCTCCATCAGCATCGTATGCTGCTCTTCCCAAGTTCCCAAGCCGCCGATGCCGGAGCCGACGATGACGCCTACCCGCTCCGGATCGGCGTTCTCCCCGATCGCCAGTCCCGCGTCTTCGATCGCGAGCTTGCTCGCGGCCACGCCGAACTGCACGAAACGGTCCATTTTCCGGGCTTCCTTCTTGTCGATATTATATAAGCTAGGATCGAAACCCTTGATTTCTGCCGCAATCTTGGTGGTATATTCGGTCGTATCGAAAGCTTCGATCAGACTGACTCCGGATTTGCCGTCGAGCAAGTTGCTCCAGAACGAAGGCAAGTCGGTACCGAGGGACGTGACGACCCCCATTCCTGTAACAACGACGCGCTGTGTCAAAACCTATTCACCTCTTCAGGCTATATCATCCGCCCGCGCGCGGCGCGAAGCGGCGTTTAGAATATGCAGAAGTCCCGTCGCAAGTACGGGACCCGTCGATCATTACGCATGAGATTGTATGTATTTAACGACTTCTCCCACCGTTGTGATCTTCTCTGCATCCTCGTCGGAAATCTCCAAATCGAATTCGTCTTCGAGCTCCATAACGAGTTCTACAACATCCAGAGAGTCAGCGCCCAAGTCGTCTTTGAAAGATGCTTCGGGTGTTACCTCTGCCTCTTCTACACCCAGGCGTTCGATAACGATGCGTTTTACGCGATCCAGTACATCGGACATCCGGTTCACCTCCCTTAACGTATTATACGTGAATCATGGACAAAAAGCCATAGAGGCCTTGCATGAGTCCGGCCGGCCGAAGCGCCGCTTCGCTTGCCCTAGGGCAGGCGTCCCGCATCGGCCGATGGCATTTTTACATATACATGCCGCCGTCGACGTGGACCGTCTGGCCCGTCATGTAGGAAGCCGCGTCCGAGGCCAAGTAAACGACGATGGAGGCGATATCTTCCGGGCGTCCCATGCGGCCCATCGGAATTTCCGCGAGCAGCTTGTCGCGGTATTCCGCGGGAAGCTTGTCGGTCATGTCCGATTCGATGAATCCCGGCGCGACCGCATTGACGGTAATGCCTCTGGACGCAAGCTCCTTCGCGGCCGATTTCGTCAAGCCGATGACGCCGGCTTTGGCCGCGACGTAGTTGGCTTGCCCGGCGTTGCCGAGCACGCCGACCACGGACGAGATGTTGACGATGCGGCCGCTCCGCTGCTTCATCATCGGACGGGTGACTGCTTTGATGCCGTTGAACACGCCCTTCAGGTTCGTCTCGATCACTTCGTCGAACTCGGCTTCCTTCATGCGCATAATTAGATTATCACGGGTGATGCCGGCATTATTCACGAGAATGTCCAGCTTGCCGAAAGCTTCCAGCGATGCCGATACCATCTCGTCGAATTCGGCCGATTTGCCGACGTTCGCCTTGATCATGACCGCCTTGCGTCCGAGCGCCTCGATCGCCTTGACCGTCTCGGCCGCCGCCGCTTCGCTGCCCGAATAGTTGACCGCCACGTCGGCTCCGGCCTCCGCCAGAGCGATCGCGATCGCCCGGCCGATTCCGCGCGACGCGCCCGTCACCAGGGCGCTCTTGCCTTGCAAATCCCACATCGCCATTGCCTCTTCACCTCTCTGCCGTAATCGCCCGGGTCGGCCTTTACTCCGCGGCGGCGCTTGCGGCCGCGGCGCTGTTGACCGAGACGATCTTAACGGTCTTGTCGATCTTCTTGATCAGGCCCGCCAGCACCGTTCCGGAGCCGATCTCCACGAACGTGTCGACGCCTTCCCCGATCAGGTACGCGATCGTGTCTTCCCATTGTACGGGCGACACGACTTGCTTGACAAGCAGCTCGCGAAGCTCCGCCCCGGAGGTGACCGGTCTGGCGTGCACGTTCGCGACGACGGGAACCGAAGCATCCCGGAACTCCGCTTGCGCCAGCGCTTCGGCCAGCTTGTCGGCCGCCGGCTGCATCAAGGAAGAGTGGAACGGCCCGCTTACTTCAAGCGGAATGACCCGTTTCGCTCCGGCCTCCTTGCCCCGTTCGACGACGGCGGCGACGCCGGCCGCCGATCCGGACACGACGATCTGGCCCGGGCAGTTGACGTTCGCCAGCTCCACGACCGTTCCCGCCGCGGTTACGTCCGCGCAGAGCGCCTGCAAAGCCGCGCGCTCCGCGCCGAGCACGGCCGCCATCGCGCCCTGCCCGTCCGGAACCGCCTGCTCCATATACAGTCCGCGCGAGCGGACCAGCTTGACCGCGTCCGCGAATTCAAGCACGCCCGCGGCCACGAGAGCGCTATACTCGCCCAGCGAATGGCCGGCGACGTAATCCGGCTTCGGCCCCTGCCCCTTGTACACCTCCAGCAGGGCGACGCTGGTGGCGAGCAGCGCGGGCTGCGTATTCGCCGTCTGGCGCAGCTCGTCCTCCGGCCCTTCGAAGCTCAGCTTCGAAATCGAATAGCCGAGCGCTTCGTCCGCTTTATCGTAAACCGCCTTGGCGGCCGGGCTGCTCTCATAAGCGTCCTTTCCCATGCCGACGGCTTGGGCGCCCTGGCCGGGAAACACGAATGCGATTTTACCCAACTCGATTCCTCCTGTTCCTGCGCGATGCGGCCTTCCCCATTCCCGTTTTCTACCCCATTGGTTCTCCGTCGGGTTCGGCCTTTTTCACTTCCTTTACCAGTTCAGCACGGCGGCGCCCCAAGTCAAGCCGCCTCCGAAGCCGACCAGCACGAGCGTGTCGCCTTCCTTGACGCGGCCTTCCTCGACCGCCTCCGCCAGCGCGAGAGGGATCGATGCCGCCGATACGTTGCCGTAACGGTCCAGGTTGATCATCGCTTTATCTTCGGATAAGTCCAATCTTTCCAAAGCCGATTGAATTATGCGAATGTTGGCTTGGTGCGGAATGAGCAAGTCGATGTCCGACTTCGCGTACCCCGCCTCGGCCAACGCTTCTTCCGCGGCGCTTCCCATTACGCGAACGGCGAATTTGAACACGTCGCGGCCGTTCATCTCGATAAAATGGCTGCGTTCCGCGATCGACTCCCGACTGGACGGGTTGCGCGATCCGCCTCCGCGAATGCGCAGCAGCTCTCCGCCGCCGCCGTCCGCGCCGAGCTTGAACGACTTGAAGCCCCGTTCCCCGGGCACGGGCCCGAGCACGACGGCCCCTGCCCCGTCTCCGAACAGAATGCACGTATTGCGGTCTTCGTAATCGGTAATGCGGGACAAGCACTCCGCCCCGACGACGAGAACGTGCTTGTACATCCCCATCGAGATGAACCCCGTCGCGTTCGCCAAGCCGTATATAAAGCCCGAGCAAGCCGCCGACAAGTCGAACGCCGCCGCCTTCTTGGCTCCAAGCTTCTCCTGAAGCAGGCAGGCGGTCGAGGGGAAGAACATGTCCGGCGTAATCGTCGCCACGATAATCAGATCGAGCTCCTCCGCCGTAATTCCGGCGGCGGCGAGCGCCTTTATGGACGCCTCGTAAGCGAGGTCGGACGTCGCCTGCTCCGGCGCGGCGATGCGGCGCTCGCGGATACCGGTCCGCGTCACGATCCACTCGTCGTTCGTCTCGACCATCCGTTCCAGCTCAGCATTCGTTAACCGGCGCTCCGGAACGTATTTGCCCGTTCCGAGGATGCCTACGGAAACACCATTCATTGTTCTCTCTCACTTTCCGCTGAATTCGTCAGCCAAAGACGCGATCAACCGATTGCTTATCGCCGTTCGGGTCTGACGGATCGCCGTCTTCATCGCGACCGCGTTCGACGACCCGTGCCCCTTTACGACCAAGCCGTTAATGCCCAGCAGAGGAGCGCCGTTATATTCGTTGTAATCCATTCGGGAACGGATGCTACGGAAGCTCGGTTTCAGCACCGCCGCGGCCAGCTTCGTCTTGAGCGACGCGCTCAGCTCCTCTCGGAGCAGCTTAAAGATGGACTGCGCCGCCCCTTCGATCGCCTTTAACAAAATATTGCCCGAAAACCCGTCGCAAATAATGACGTCGCAGACCCCTTCCAGCACGTCGCGCGCCTCCACGTTGCCGACGAAATGAATCGGGGCGCTCTCCAGCAGGCCGTATGCCGCTTTGGTCAATTCGTTGCCCTTGGCCGCTTCCGTACCGACGTTCAGCAATCCGACGCGCGGCTTGGCGATGCCGTGCACCTTGCTCCGGTACATGCTGCCCATGAGCGCGTACTGGAGCAGATGCTCCGGCTTGGCGTCCATGTTCGCGCCCATGTCGAGCGCAAGCAGCCCCTTGTTGTCGAGCGTCGGGAAAATGGCGGCCAACCCGGGACGCTCGATGCCCGGCATCCTCCCCACGACGAGCAGACCCGTGGCCATCAGAGCGCCGGTATTGCCGCACGATATCATCGCGTCGGCGCGGCCTTCCTTGACCATCCGTCCCGCCACGACCATCGAGGAATCCGTCTTGCGGCGCACGGCCCGAACCGGCTCGTCGTCGCTCTCGATCGTCTCGGAGGCGGGTTCTATAGATACGTTGTTCGGAACGCCGCTTCCAAGATACGGCCGAATCGCATCCGGATCGCCGACAAGCACCAGATGGACGTCGGGCCATTCGGCGGCGGCGGCCAATGCGCTCTCTATCTGGGCGCGCGGCGCATGGTCGCCTCCCATCGCATCTATGGCAATCCGCATGAAGTACAACTCCTTTATGATGTCGCCGTCTGAGGTTGTTCAACTTATGCTATCTATTCGCCGGCGGACCTGTAAATAATAAAGTTCCCCTGGAACACCATTTCCTCGCCGACATATGTAAACACTTCGACTTTCGCTTTCCCTTTTTGCCCGCCGCTCGATCTGACGTAAGCTTTCGCGATGCACTTCTCTCCAAGCCGCGCGGGCCGGATAAACCGGATATCCGCAGAAGCCGTCAGCGCGATTTCGTCGTTGATGACCGCCACCGCCAGCGAGTTGGCCTGCGCGAAAACATGATGTCCCCGGGCGATGCCGGAACGGGAGAAAACGTGCTCCTCCGAAATCTCGAACAGCGAGATGCCGCTCTTGTCGAGCTGCAGGTCGAGAATATCGCCGATGACTTCGTGCAAAGGCAGAGAGCGAACGGAATCGTAGGACCGTTCCGCCATTAGCTTCAATCGCTCCCGCAGCTCGGGAATGGCCAGCTCCAGCCGGTCCAATCGGATCGTCTGGATGCTTACTTTAAGCAGGCGAGTCAGCTCCCGGTCGGTAAGAAACGGATTCTCTTCCAACAGCTTGCTGAGCTGTTGGTGGCGCTGCCGCTTGGGAAGCCGGACCATGCCGTTCCACTCCCTTCAGTTCTCGACTGTCCGCTCGAACGCGCGAAATTATCAATAACCTTTAATACCAGGTGCCAATCTTGAGTATAAAGAAAAACGCGCCGGCATGCAACGACCGCAAGTTACGCCTGAGCCGGCCGATGCCGGCCGAAGCGCTTGCCCGTCGTGATTCCGGACGCGTCCAAGCTTATTGCTTAATAACTTCACGGGACTTGTACGTACCGCAAACTTTGCATACGCGGTGCGAGACTTTCAACTCTCCGCATTGATCGCATTTCACCATACCGGGAACGACCAGTTTAAAATGGGTCCGGCGTTTGTGTTTGCGGGCTTTCGATGTTTTCGCGAAAGGAACTGCCATGCTGCCACCTCCTTATCAGTCGGAATACGCGCCGGCTTCAAGCGCCGGGCCTACTCGTTCTGAGATTTAAACCAATCCTGAAGCGCCGCCATCCGGGGATCGATTTTCTCCGTATTGCAGCCGCACGATTGTTCGTTCAGGTTTGTCCCGCACTCGGGGCACAACCCTTTGCAACTGTCGCTGCACAGGGGCGCGAAGGGCAATTGGACGACGAACTCCTCCATGACGTACGGAGCCAGATCAATCCGCTCTTCCGTTACCGGTACGGCTTCTTCAACATCTTCGCTTGCTTCTTCTTCTCCATCCGCAACAATGCGAAACTGCTCCTCGAAAGGAACCTCGAACGTCTCTTCGACCGGATCCAGACAGCGCGAGCATTGCATGCGCACGTCGCAGCTCATCCGGCCCGTCACGACAATCAGATCGTCGGCGGCGTTGGCCGTCAGTTCGTATTCGAGCGGAGAGAGCGGGCGGTATTCCGGATGATTCCGAAACAGCTCCGTCAAGTCCAGAGTTCCTTGCAGGCTCGTCGGCTGCTGCCGGGATGCCAGCTCTTGCACTTTAAGCAACAATTAGATCACTCCAAACAAACAAAATTTATTATATCGAGATTTCCGCTCACTTGTCAACAATATCTGCTACTTTCGAACGTCCTCGAGCTCTCTTCTTCTCTTCCGCCCTTCCGCGTGCTATATTGTGGAAACAAGCCATGTTCCCGGTAAGGAGACGATTATGTCCACGGTCGGCATCGTTGTAGAATACAATCCGTTGCACAACGGTCATCTCTATCATATACAGCAATCGAAGAAAATAACGCAAGCGGAAACCGTCGTTGCCGTCATGAGCGGAAATTTCCTGCAGAGGGGGGAGCCGGCGCTGGCGGACAAATGGGCCCGGACGGAGATGGCTCTCCGGGCCGGCTGCGACCTCGTGCTGGAACTCCCGGCCGCCTACAGCTCGCAACCGGCCCAGTGGTTCGCCTACGGGGCCGTCTCCGTTCTGGACGCGTCGGGCGTCGTTGACGCCCTGTGCTTCGGCAGCGAGAGCGGGGAGCTGGCTTCTCTTCAAGTGCTGGCCTCCCTGCTGACCGAAGAGCCGGAAGCTTTCGCTCCTCTTCTTGCCGAACGGTTGAAAGCCGGACAGCCCTACCCGTCCGCGTTCACCTCCGCGGCCGAAGCCTATTTGCGGGAGCGCGGCATGGCCGAGCACGCCTATTCGCTCTCCCAGCCCAACCATACGCTGGGACTTCATTATATGATCGCGCTGCGCAAGCTTGGCAGCGCCATTGCTCCGTATACGCTCCGCCGCGAAAAATCCGGCTACGCGCAGACCGACATCACCGACGCGAAAATCGCCAGCGCCACCGCCCTGCGCAAGCTGCTGCTCGGCGAAGCCGGCTCGCTCGACCGGATCGCCGATTACGTCCCCGCTTCCACCTTGGACATTTTGCGCCGCGAGACGGAAGCCGGGCGAGCGCCGATCCATTGGGAAAGCTTCTCCCGGCCGCTCTTTCACGAGCTGCTCCGCCAGTCGGCAAGCGGTCTTTCCGAGTTCGCCGAAGTCACCGAAGGTCTGGAGCATCGGATTCGCGGCATCTTGCCCGACCTTCCCGAATATTCCGTCTCCGCGCTTCTGGAGACGCTGAAGACGAAGCGATACACCCGCACGAAGCTGCAACGGACGCTGCTTCGCGTTTTGCTCGGCCACCGCAAGGAGCTGCTGAACCCGGAGCGGCTCGCCGCCGGCGTCGCTTACATCCGGGTGCTCGGCTTTACCGAACGCGGCCAAAGCCTGCTCCGCGACATGCGCCGAAGAGCGAAGGCGCCCGTCGTCTCCTCCGCCGCCAAGCACGATTCCCCCTATTTGGCCATGGACGCGCAAGCCAGCGGCATCTACGCCCTCGCTTTCCGTGACGCCAAGCCGGACGACGCCTTTCGCGACTTCACGCTCCCTCCCGTCCGGCTATCGGACAAGTAGGTCTATCCCGTTCTCCCGGGGCGTACATTTGTAGAGGCGGTTCCAAAAGTCGGACTCCATCCAGAAGCGACTTTTGAAACGCGCATATGCGATGATTTGCGCTCGGGAGGCGATAAGCTGTGGTCAACGACCGTCCATCGAACAGCAGACGGGCGATTTTCCTCTCCTTGCTGCTCGGCGCTTCCTCCATGCTTGTCGTGGCCGGAATCGTCCATTCGCCCGGAGAGGCCTTTCGCGCGTCCTTGTCCGGCTTGCAAGTTTGGTGGCAGAACGTCTTTCCCGGCCTGCTTCCCCCGATCATGCTCGCCGAGCTGCTCGCCGCGTCGGGCCTTCTGCACGGCTTGGCTGCGTTGGCCGAACCGCTCACGCGCGGACTGTTCCGGCTGCCGGGCGCGGCTGGCTGGGCGATCGCTTTCGGCTGGTCGGCGGGCATCCCGGCCGGAGCGAAGGAAACCGCCCGCCTGCGGGACAACGGATTGATCCGCGATGATGACGTGGACACCGCGCTGCTCGTCTCGCACGTGCCCAATCCGTTCCTCGTCGTGCTCGTCATCGGCTTCGGATTTCTGCACTCCCCCGCGCTCGGATGGGCGATCGCGGTCGGCCTATGGCTGGCGGCGATTCTCTCGGGCATCGTCTGGTCGCGCGTCGCCAAGCCTCGCGTCCCGCGCGTCCCCGTTCTGCCCGCGACGCAGCCGCGGGCGCTTCTGATTCGGGCCGTTCGCGCCGCGGCCGACGCCCGCAAGGAAGACGGACGTCCGCTGGGCAAGCTGCTTGCCGACTCCGTGACGGGCGCCGTCGCTACGCTCATGACGGTCGGCGGTCTAATGATGATGAGCGCCGTCATCGTCCGTCTGCTTCAGCTGTTCCTGCCCGGCAACGACCTGTGGCTTCAGTTTCCCGGATTGTACGAGCTCCATCTCGGGGCGTACGAGAGCGGCAAGTCGGCATTGTTCGTCTCCGATCCGGCTCGGGCGTGCGCCCTGCTCGCGGCGGCGCTGGCCTGGACCGGCTGGAGCGGCTTGCTGCAGGCCAGGGCCGCGTTCGGCCTGAACGCGCCTTTTCCTTGGCTGAGGATCGTCTCCTCAAGACTGCTTCATTCGGCCGCCGCTTTGCTGATCGTCTATCCGCTCGCGAAGCTCGTCCTGTCCGAAAAGCTGCGGATTGCCGAACGTTGGCCCGTTCCGTCCGCCAATGCCGAAGCCTGGACGGCCTCCGCGGGAGTGCTGCCGAACGGCTGGAGCCGTCTGTCCGAGAACGTGACGGTCGCGCTCGCCAGTCTCGGCGTATTCCTAATGCTTGCCCTGCTTGCCGCCCTCATCCGTCCGAAAACGCCGACGGACAGGGACGAATCGGGCAAGCGATAACGGGCGCAGATGCGCTTTTTCACCGAAGTCCGGGGAATCCCGCAAAGAACAACTTCGGTTTCCGAACCGACAAAAGGAGCTCGCCCGGGAAGTCGGGCGAAGCTCCTTTTGATTTTCCCGGCCGGTCATTTCGTTTCCGCTCCGTCCGGAGTGTCGTATTTGGCCTTCAGAGCCGATTCCACGACGGGGGGAACCAGGTCGTGCACGGGCCCGTGGAACTTGGCGATTTCCTTGACGATGCTGGAACTAAGATAGGAATACTTCGGATTGGTCATCATGAACACCGTTTCGATGCTCTCGTCCAGTTGACGGTTCGTGGATGCCATCTGCAGCTCGTATTCGAAGTCCGTC
Source organism: Bacillota bacterium (assembly GCA_023418755.1). Classification (GTDB taxonomy): domain Bacteria; phylum Bacillota; class Bacilli; order Paenibacillales; family Paenibacillaceae; genus Cohnella. The sequence goes on from JAEZZE010000246.1 coordinate 14,851, forward strand.
ACCGAGCGGATGCCCCGGATAATGACCTTGGCATGGCGCGATCGCATATAACGGACAAGCAGATCGCGAAAACTGTCGATCTCCACGTTAGGCAAATCCTTCGTGACTTCCGCCAGCAGCGTCTTCCTCTCCTGTACGCTGAACAGCGGTTTTTTCGTCGTATTGTTAAGCACGGCTACGATCAGCCTGTCGAACTGCTTGGCCGCCCTTCGGATAATATCCAGATGGCCGAGCGTAACGGGATCGAAGCTGCCGGGATATACGGCGATGCGGTATTCGTTTTCCGTTCCGGATTGTTGCGGGGTCATCGTTCGATCGCCTCCTCCGTATTCATCGTTGTTCCGGCCGAAGCCTCTCGTTCGGATTCGTAACGGTAGATGGAAATGGCAATGTCTCCGTATTTGGCGGATCTCGTGCGCTCGAAGCCCCCGAACGCATCGGGATAGCTCGCGTCCGGATGGTGCTCGACGACCGCGATCGCCGACTCCGCCGCAAGCCCCCTCTTGGCAATTTCCAATAACAGGGCGTCGCAGTCTTTCATTGCGTAAGGAGGGTCCAGAAAAATCAGGTCGAACGCCCGGCCCGCCTTCTCCAGCGCCTTCAACGCCCGTTTCGCTTCGTTACGGTATACCGACGCCTTGCCCGCGAGCCTGGTCGATTCCAGATTGCGGCGGACGACCTCGACGCTCTGCGCACTGGAATCGACGAATACCGCGCTCTCGGCCCCTCGGCTGAGCGCTTCGATGCCGAGTCCCCCCGAACCGGCGAACAGATCGAGTACCCGTTCCCCGTCGTCGAAGTACGGCCCGATCATGCTGAACAGGGCCTCTTTCACTTTATCCGTCGTCGGACGCGTTCCGCTGCCCGGCACCGCCCGCAGAGGATGCCCCTTGGCTTGTCCCGAAATAACGCGCAATGACTTCAACCCCTGCTGTCTTCCGAATTGGAGATAGTTAACGGTGTAATGTTACCACAATCCGGCCCGATGCAAAAGCTTCCCATTCCCTCCCCGAATCGGAACTCCCCATTCCCGTTTATGATGCCGCGACGAGGGATGAACGAGGAGACAGCGTCATGCGGCTTGCTTATGTTGCGAAGATGTAGACGGTTGACAGGAGAAGCGTCTTGCGGTGCGCTTCTCGGCTTGAGACGCATGCGGCGACAATCTCGGCCAACTTAATTTATTATTTTCGACAGTATACGACAAAATACCCCCGAACCGATCGGGACATACGCGAGGAGTAGATCGATGAGACCGCTTCTTCTTATTTTTTTATCCGTAATCTTGCTTGCCGGCTGCGCCGATAATTCCGCCGATGAAATCGCTTCCCTAACATCGGAACTTGAAAAGTCCAAAGAAGAAATCTCGAAACTGTCTACGGAAAATGCCAAACTCAAATCCGAATTGTCGGACATCAAAAACGGGCCAGGCAAGCTGCTCGCAAAGGCAAACCGGCACTATGAAGAGAAAGATTTGGACGGCTTGAATGCCGCGCTGGCCTCTCTTCAGAACAATCTTCATGTTTACATCGGGGTGAAGGACGGAACGGCGTGGTTAAGAATTCGAATTCAGTATACCGGCGACGATTGGGTGTTCATCGATAATTATAGAATAAACGTCGACGGAACGAATGTAGATATCGCTACTTCTTATGACAATGTCGTTAGAGATAACGATTACGGTCGGGTATGGGAATATTACGACGGTCCGGTCAGCGCCTTAGAATACGACTTATTGCTCTCGATAGCCGATTCGAAAAAAACGATTGTCCGGCATCAAGGAAGAGAGCATAGATACGACAGAACGGTTACCGCAAAGGAAAAGCAAGCGATCAAAAACGTCCTGGATGCTTATGAGGCTTTAGGCGGCACTCCTCCGCTTTATTGAACGTAATACCCTTGTATTGATCCGATCATAATAAGCATGCGGCATTGTAGCTCGGTCCGATCCCGACTCGACTCACGACACCTGTCGATAGCCTGTCGTGCATTGATATCGCCCGAGAGCCTATGCCCCCGGGCTGAAGCGGATAATGAATTAATCCTGTGCGAATGTACTGACCTTATACTTATCCCAACATAAACTAATCGGGTGATAAGTTTATCACAATAATCAACGGGTGGTGAAGTATATGGGGTGTGAAGTTGGTGGCGTAGGTGCGAGCTGTGCCGGTTACGGAGGTGTGCAAGCAGCAGCCTTTGTTCTTGTGCTCTTTATCTTGTTGGTTATCATCCTTGCAGCTGGACGCGGGTACTGCTAAGAAACACCCCCACTGTTTTTTCTTCCCGGATATTGTGACGGCGAATATCGAAAACCCCACTAACCTGTTGAGTGGGGTTTTCTTTATAAGCTGCCCGAGAGCCGAAGCCCCCGGGCTGATTGCTATTAGAATGGGTTTTCGCCATTTACGGTAATTGGAACATCGGTAAGAACACGAGGAGGAAGTATTTGAGGATGTTCTTCCTGTTAAATATTGCACAAAAGCGAAACGGTAAAATCCCTATAATATCAAGGGTTACAGGGTTCTGCATCATAAAAAGTCGACCCCCGTCTCGCGACGGGGGCCTTCATGGGAGAGGAGAAACCGGACGAAGAGCTTATGGGGAAACGTAAGTCTTCTCCGCGGTTGTCCCCGACACCTCTCGGTGCCGGTAATACAAGTGTGGCCTTTTCAAATGAAAATATACGTAGGAAAGGAAAAAAATCGAACAGCCCTACAAATCCGCGCCGAAAAAGTCACGTATCGACTTGCCCGCCCAGCTCCCGCTGCCCGGGTCGGTGATCGTGCCCGCAAAGCCCGGTCTGGCCGGCGGTCCGGGAATCGACGGCGAGGCCGGCTCTCCGCTCATGCCGGGAACGGAAGGCAGCCAATTGCCCGCCCAGCGGGTGAAGGCGATAATTCCGCCTTTCCTGTCTCGCAGCACGCCTTTCTCCAGCCAACCGAGCGGCTGCCCGGTCAGACTGAACACTTGTTTGCCCTGGTGAACCCACCCCAGATTACGCCCGTATTTGCTGACAAATCGTTCGTTGTCGACCACGATAAAGGATGCTTGTCCGTATCGGTCGAAGTACCATTCGTTCATTTTGCGGGACTCCTTCGTTTTTTCTCCATTATATCATCCCAATCGCGCACCTCCATCACAAACCGCTCCCTGCGCCAGTATTCCTATTATCCGCCAAGCTCTCGCCCGCGACTTCCCGGAACGCGCAAAACAAAGAAAACACCGCGACCGAATAATCGGCACGCGGCGTTTCGCTTACTGCGTTCTCGTTTTACCCTCTTCCAACAGCCGAAGCACTTCCTGCTTCAGCTCGACAAACTCCGTCGAGGTCCATACGTCCGCGCGGCGCGGCCGATCGAACGGGACGACGAGCTCGCGCAGGACGGTCGCCGGCGCGGGCGACAGCACATAAATGCGGTCCGACAGCACCAACGCTTCCTCGATGCTGTGCGTGACGAATAGCACGGAGCGCCGATCCGCTTCCCATAGCTCGAGCAGCCAGCGCTGCATATCGGCCCTCGTCAACGCGTCCAGCGCGGCGAACGGCTCGTCCAGACACATAACGCTTCGCCGCATCAACAGCGCGCGCAGAAAGCTGACCCGCTGCTGCATGCCGCCCGACAGCACGTGCGGATACTCCTGCGCCACGTGCCCGAGTTGGATCCGCTCCAGCCACTGCGCCGCCTGCTCCTTCGCCTCTCGTTTCGGCGTTCCCGTCGAGACGAGCGCGAAGCGGATATTATCTTCGACCTTCAGCCAAGGAAACAGCGCCGCCTGCTGCGGCATGTAGCTGATCAGTCCCTTCTGCCCGGTACGGTCTTCCCCGTCGACCAGAACGCGCCCCCGATCCGGCTTCTCCACTCCGCCGACCATTCGGAACAGCGTCGATTTGCCGCTTCCGGAAGGTCCGATCAGCGAGACGAACTCCCCCGCGCGCACCGTCAACGATACGTCGTTCAGAACGAGAATCCGTTCCTTGCCTCTCGTATAGGACTTGCCGATACCCCGGAGCTCCAACGCGCTGCCCCGGTTGTCGTTCGCGCTCATGGCGCCGCCTCCTTCCATTCCGGCTCCGGTCGCGGTCGCCACCGAATGACGAGGCGCTCCGCGAGCACGACCATATAGAAAAACAGAAGGCTCATCACGACGATGCATACGATGGAGGCGAACACGGCTGCTTGCTGGAACCCGTTGAACTTTAGCTTCAGATAGAAGCCGATGCCCGTATTCGCTCCGGCCCCCAGCCATTCGGCGACGATCGCCGATGAGACGACGTAGGTCGCCGCGATGCGCAAGCCCGAAAATAGATAAGTCAAGGATGCCGGAAATTCCAGCCGTTTCAAGCGCTCCCAGCGGGACGCCCCGATCATGCCCAAGTACTCCCGCAAATGCGGCTCGGCTTGTCCCAGCCCGACGAGGATCGACAGCGCGACCGGAAAGAAACAGACGAGCACGAGCAGTATCAGCTTCGGCGTCGCTCCGAAGCCGAACCAGATAATCAGCAGCGGGCCGAGCGCGATCAACGGAACGTTCTGGGACAGCACGAGCAGAGGCGACAGCGCCGTCTTGAACGGCGGAACGATGTGCAGCAGGACCGCCACCGCTATGCCGACGGCGGTGCCCAGCCCGAGCCCTACGAGCGCGAGGCCGAAAGTCGCCCGCACATGCTTCCACAAAACGGCGGAATCCTCGTACATCTTGACCGCGATATCGGACGGAGCGGGAAGCGTGTACTCTTCAATGCCGAACGCCATGCAAGCCGCCTGCCAGATGGCAAGGAAAACGATAATCGTACCGACGGGCAGCGCAATCGCCTTAAATCGCCTGTTATTGACCATCCGGATACTTCTGCAGCAAACGGGCCATCGAGGCGCCCGCTTTCGCGTCCACGGACAGCTTGATCTGCGACAGAACGGATGGGCTGCCCCGCTCGATCATCGCGGCGTTCATCCGTTTGACGATGTCGAGCAGTTGGTCGAGGTCCCCTTCCATCGTCGTTTCCATCGGCCCCACGCGATAAGGAACGCCGGACGCCTTGATGATGGAGATCGCTTCGTCGACGTAGGGGATAACTTCTTCCCCGGGATTTACTTTCGGGATGATTTGAACGCTGAGCAAGGCCTGAGCCATTTGCAACTCTCCTTTGTCATGAAGACTTTAATCGAAGCCGGACAATGGGTTGATTCCGGGTTTTGTCCCTCCATTGCCTGGCTGCTTCCATTGCTTGTCTAACTGCTTCCATTGCCGATCTAGTGGCTTCCAGTCGATTATTGCGGCAGAAATTCCGTCGTAAACATCTCGTCGTAGTTCAATTCCTTCTCCATCAAGCCGTTCTCCAGCATCCAATCGCCATAGCCGGACCACACTTCCCGCTTCTGCTCGCCCCAGCGAGGGGCGTCGTCCTTGTATTTCGGGCTGAGCCACTTCTGGCTCGCCTTCACCAGGTCCGCGTTGATTTCCGGAACGGCCTTGATCAGCACGTCGGCCGCGGCTTCCGGATTGTCGATGGCGTACTGGTAGCCCTCGGAAGCGCCGGCCAAAAACGCCCGGACGAGCTCCGGATCTTCCCGGATCACCTTCTCGCTTGTCAGCAGAAGCGGAGTGTAGTAATCGAGCTGCTTGCTGTAGTCGGTCAAATACACCATGTTGATCGGCTCGCCTCTAAGCTCCGCCTCGACGCCCGTCCAGCCGTAGAAAATCCACTCGAAGTCGATTCCTTTTTTCGTGGCCGTAAAAAAGTCCGCCGTTCCCGCATTGACGAAATTCACCTTGTTCACGTCCGCCTGCTGCACTTTCATGATCGACTCGATGACGGCCGTTTCGGCCGGGGAGTTCCAACCTCCGTAGGTTTTGCCTTCGAAATCCTTCGGCTCCTTAATGTTTTTGTCCACCGGCGAAGCGAAGCCGGACGTATTGTGCTGGATGATCGGCGCGATCGAAACGAGCGGCAGCCCTTGCTCCTTGGCCAGGATCATTCCTTCCTGCGCTCCGATTCCGAACTCGGCTTGTCCTCCGGCGACAAGCGCGCTCGCTCCCGCCTCCGGAGGCAGGACCAACTCTACCTTCAAGCCGTGCTTCTCCCACAGCCCCATATCCCGGGCGACGTACAGGCCGGTATGGTTCGTATTCGGCGTCCAGTCGAGCACGACCTTCGCTTCCTTCAGTTCCGCCGCCGGCGCCGATTCGGACGCGGACGGCGAAGCTCCGGCCGACGAGTTGCCGGACGGTTCGGCTCCGTTTTTGCTTCCGCACCCGGACAGCAGCATCGCCCCCGCCAGCAGCGACATACCCAGCCCTTTCCAAGCCATTCCTTGTTTTTTCATATCTCTCTCCCTCTCTCCGTTATCCGTGCGCGGAAGAGGGTTCCGTACGCATCAAAAAACGCCCCCCGATCCGGAGGGCGCCACTAGCAAACATGGACAATGACACGACGAAATCTCGTCGTGTTCCCGCCTTCCTACGCTGGTATTAACCAGATCAGGTCATAAGGGTCTGCATCTTCTAAGGGATGCACTCTCAGCCGGCCATCGTCCAGCTCCCCCGGGGCTTATTCGATTGTCGAAACCCGCAACGCACAATCCCTATTATAGCAAAAGAGCCGCGATTGTCTATCCCCGGTCCCGCAAGATGACGACTCTCCGCTTTTTATTTCGACCGAGATCCGATCGTCGGCGGCCGTATCGAACATTCCGCGATGCGGCAAGAGGCTGCCCCGTCGGCCGGGCGATCTCTCGGAATAGAGATCCGAACCGGCGCGCGAGCAGCCTCTTTCGGCTTGCGTTATCTGAACATCGTATACAGCTTGAGCAGATGAAGCATGTTATTGGGATCGATTTTCTGGGCGATGACGAAGTTGACGAGCTGATCCTCCTGCGTATCCGTGAGCGGTTCGTTCAAAATCTTGGTGAACGTCTTCACCCACCTTCTCACCTTGGCGCGGTCCTGGAGATCGTATTTCGTCGCGCCCTCCAAATGCCCTTTGATCTTTTCCTTGATTGCGGGATTTTTCATTTTCAGCTTCACGCGCTCGACGAATTCCGTCTTGATGCCGAACTTCTGATACCCCGGGTTCAACGAGGGTCACGCTCCTTCCTGCGGCTGCTTCGGTACATCTTATGCCGCAAGAAGGCCTACGATGACTCCGCTAATCCAGCGGCTCGTCCCGAAGCTGCGCCTCGCGGGCCAAATAGTCCCTCAGCGCTCCGTACGCGGGCGAGGACCAGAACGATTCCTTCGACGTCAATGCGGCCGCGTCGTCCCTGGCCTGCTCCAGCACCTCGAAATCGTTCAACAGGTTGGCGAGCCGGAACTCCGGCATCCCGCTCTGCTTCGTCCCGAAAAACTCGCCCGGTCCCCGAATTTCCAAATCCCTGCGGGAAATTTCGAAGCCGTCGTCCGTGTCCGTCATCGCCCGCATTCTTTCCTGTCCGTTTTCCGATTTCGGATCGGCGATCAGGATGCAGTACGACTGATGCTCCCCCCGTCCGACCCGGCCGCGCAGCTGATGAAGCTGCGACAACCCGAAGCGGTCCGCGTCCATGACGATCATCAGCGTGGCGTTCGGCACGTCCACGCCGACCTCGATCACCGTCGTGGAGACGAGCACATGCGTCTTCCCCGCGGAGAACGCAGCCATCGTCTCCTCTTTCTCCGCCGCGGTCATCCGGCCGTGAAGCAGCCCGACCGCAAGCTCGGGTAAAGCCTGGGAGAGCTGGACGTGCAAATCGATCGCGTTCTGAACGTCCAGCTTCTCCGATTCTTCGATCAGCGGGCAGATGAAAAACGTCTGGCGCCCTACGGACGCCTCCTTGCGGATAAAACCGAGCACCCGGTCCATCATCTCGTGCTTGACCGAATACGTCTTAATCGGCTTGCGGCCTTTCGGACGCTCCCGCAGCGTCGAGACGTCCATATCCCCGAATACCGTGATCGCCAGCGTCCGCGGAATCGGAGTCGCGGTCATCGTCAGCACGTCCGGATTCATCCCTTTACGCCTAAGAATGCTGCGCTGGTTGACGCCGAACCGGTGCTGCTCGTCGGTCACGACGAGACCCAGACTCCGGAAAAACACATCCTCTTGGATTAGCGCATGCGTACCGACGATAATATCGAGCAAACCCATCTGCAGCGACGCGATCAGATCCCGCCGCTTGCGCTCGGTCAGACTGCCGGTAAGCAGCCCCACCTGAATCCCGTACGGCTCGAACATTTTGCCAAGCGACCGGGAGTGCTGCTCGGCCAGTATTTCCGTCGGCACCATCAGAGCGCCCTGATGCCCCGCGCGTATCGTCGCATACAATGCCACCGCGGCCACGACCGTCTTCCCCGAGCCTACGTCTCCTTGCAGCAGCCGGTTCATGACGTACGGCTGCTTCATGTCGTGCAATATTTCGTTGATTACCTGCTTTTGCGAGCCGGTCAACTCGAACGGAAGCGCTCCGACGAACGCGCGGATTTCGTCGTTATCGACGGCGTGGACGAGACCGTCCGCCTTCCTCGAATGCATCGCCCGATAGGCCTGGAGCTTTAATTGAAACAGGAACAGCTCCTCGTACACCATTCGGCGCCTGGCTTCCTGCCCGTCCCTGGTGTTCTCCGGCCTGTGGATGCCCGCGACCGCATCCTTGCGGGCCATCAGCGCATGCTTATCCGTCAGCTCCTCGGGCAGAATCTCCGGAATGAACGAACCGAACTGAGTCAGCACCTTGTCGATCAGACTCCTCATCGTAGACTGCGTAATTTCGCCCCCGACGGAATAAACCGGCTGCAAGGTGCCCGTCTTCGCGCCGCCGCGGTCCGGAAATTCCGAATCCGCCGCGGTCAGCTGTCGGCGGCGCTGGTCCCATTTGCCGGTCAGCGTAATCTCTCGCCCGAGCGTAAGCTGCTCCTTCAGGAACGCCCGATTGAACCAGACGGCGGTCACGAGCGTCGCGTCGACCGTTACGCGGCAGATTAGCCGCGACTTGCCTCCGTACCTTTGCAACGAGGGGAGAGAGGCGATCGTCCCTTGAATCGTGATTTTTTCGCCGTCCTTCACTTCGCGCAAATCGCGGATTCGATAATCCTCGTAACGGAACGGATAATATTCGATTAGATCTCCAACGGTGGAAATGCCCAAGGCGTGGAGTTCCCCCGCTTTGCGGGGACCCACGCCTTGAAGTTTCGTCAGAGGAATTCGGAATAATGATATTGACATAAGACCTACCTCTTTAGTCCGCCTCGGTCAAGAATTTAGCGGGAACACGAACAGTCCGATCGTTCCCGGCCCGGCATGCGCGCCGATGACCGGCCCGATCTCGGTCTCCTCGTATTCCTTCACGTTGAGCTTGCTTTTGAGCAGCTCGGCGATCTCCGCGGCGCCGTTCGTATAGCCGGGCGTCGTCGCGACCGTCAAATTGACAGGCGTATCCTTCAGATCGGACTCCAACACTTCGGCGATGCGAGCCATCGCGCGCTTCTGGCCTCTCGCCTTATCGAACGGATAGACGAAGCCTTCCTTATCGATCGACAGGATCGGCTTAATGTTCAGCAACGCCCCGAGCACGGCCGAAGCTTTCCCGATCCGGCCGCCTTTCTGCAGGTACTCGAGCGTGTCCACGAGAAAATAGAGGCGGAGCTCCGAGCGCATCTTCTCGACTTCGGCGATAATTTCCGCTTTGCCCGCGCCGGCTTGCGCCAGCTCGGCGGCTCTGACCACGATCTTGCCGTAGCCGAAGGAAGCGGACTTCGAATCGATGACCGTCACGTCGGCATCGTCGTCCAGCATCGACTTGGCGATCGTCGCGGACTGGTACGTGCCGCTCATCGCGCTCGACAGCTGAATCGAGATGACCTTACGGCCTTCGTCCGTCAGCCTTTTGTACACTTCGTGAAAATCGGCCGGAGAAGGCTGCGACGAAGTCGCAAGCTTGCCGAACCCCGCGAGCTTTTCGTAAAATTCGACCGGCTGCAGCTCAACGTTGTCCAGGTAGCTTTCTTCGCCGAAGTTCACCTTCAGAGGCACCATCTCGATGCCAAGCTTCTCTCTTGCCGCACGCGGAATGTCCGCGGTGCTGTCCGTGACCAGAACAACCGATGCCATAGCATGTCTCCTCCAACCTCGCTTGAAATTTTACGGTTCGACCGCGAACAAGTAAGGGTACAGGGGCTGTCCGCCCTCGTGAACCTCGACTTCGGCGTCCGGGTACGTCTCGCCGAGCCAGCGCTCGAGTTCCTGGGTCTGCTCCGCGTCGGCGCCTTCGCCGGTCAGCACCGTCAAAATCTCGCCGCCCGTCGTCAAAAGCGCGCCGAGCAGCGCTTTGGCCGCTTCCGGCAAGCTTTCGTCCGACACGACGATCTTCTTGTCCTGAATGCCGATGTAATGGCCTTCCTTGATCTGCACGCCATCCATCTCGGTATCCCTGACCGCCTTCGTGACCGATCCGGTGACGACCCGCTCGAATGCCTTCGTCATTCTGTCGACGTTCGCCTGCTCCGGATCGCTTTCCTGGAACGCCAGCATCGCCGCCATGCCTTGCGGCAGCGTGCGGGTCGGGAGCACGGTCACCGGGCGCTCCGCCAGCTCGGCCGCCTGCTTGGCCGCCATGATGATGTTCGGATTGTTCGGCAGCACGATGATATGGTGCGCGGACAACGAGGTAATGGCTCCGAGCAAATCCTCCGTGCTCGGATTCATGCTCTGGCCGCCGGAGAGCACGATGTCGACGCCGAGGCTGCGGAACAGCTCCGCATTGCCGTCGCCGACGCTGACCGCCACGACGCCGTAGGAGGCCAGCTCGTGGACGTCCGGATTCGGCTCGCTCTCCGGAGAGGCCGTGACGGCAGGCAGATCCACGACGCCCGGAAGCGCGTAATCGACATTCGGGGTTCCCGGGGACGGATGCCCGCCGGCCTGCGCCGAAGCCGGCGATTCCTTCTGAGCCAGCAGCTCGCGGTGCTGCTCCTGCATGTTCAGGATGTGGATCTGCGTGATCTCCCCGTACGCGAGCGCCAGATTCAGCACGTCGCCGGGACGCCGCGAGTGGACGTGCACTTTAACGATGTTGTCGTCCTCGATCAGAATGATGGAATCCCCGTCGCGTTCCAGCGCTTGCCTGAACGAGCGCTCGGGGAACGGAGCCGCCGTCGTGAAGCGCTGAATGAAAAACTCCATATCGTAAGGAAAGGCGATGCTTTCCGTCGTTATTTTCGATTGGGCGGACGTTCCCGCCGAGACCGGCCTGCGTTCCGGCGCGGCCGCCGGCTCGAAGGAAGGCGCGGGCCGCGCTTCGGGCGCTCCCGCGTCCGAGTCGCGATCCGGGGCGCTGCCGCTTAAATAGTCGACGAAGCCTTCGTAAATATACACGAGCCCCTGCCCGCCGGAATCCACGACTCCGACTTGCTTCAGCACCGGCAGCATGTCCTGCGTGCGCGCGAGCGTTTCTCGCGCTTTGCCGTACACCTCGCGCATGAGCTCGGTCAAGTCCGTCGTCCTCCGAGCCGCCGTAAGCCCGTGCTTGGCCGCTTCCCTCGCTACCGTGAGAATCGTACCTTCGACAGGCTTGACGACCGCTTTGTAAGCGGTATCAACTCCCTGTTGCAGAGCATTGGCGAACAGAGTCGCCGTGAGCTCTCGTTGACCCGAAATTGCGCGCGCGAAACCGCGGAACAATTGGGACAGTATGACGCCCGAATTGCCTCGCGCTCCCATCAGAAGCCCTTTGGACAGCACTTCCGCCGCTCTGCCCGCTTCCTCCGATGGCTTATTTTTCAATTCGGCCACGCCGGCCGACATCGTTAAATTCATATTCGTTCCCGTGTCGCCGTCCGGCACGGGAAATACGTTCAGGGCGTTGACGCGTTCCTCGTTGCGGGACAGTCTCTCCGCGCCGAGCAAGATCATGGCCGCCCATTCGTTTCCGTTCAAGAAGCGCTTACCCAAAATGATTCCCCTTCCCTACCGCCTTTTAAAAATAAGCTACTTCAATACCCGCACTCCTTGAACGTTCACGTTCACCTGATCGACCTTCAGGCCGACCACTTCTTCCAACACGTACTTCACTTTGGATTGGATATTGTGGGCAACCTCGGAAATTTTCGTTCCGTAGCTGACGATCACGTACAGGTCTAGTTGGACCTGTTCGCCCTCGTGGCGCACTTCTACGCCGCGCGACAGATTTTCCCGTCCCAGCAGCTCCGCGATCCCGTCCTTCAGGCCTTTACGGGACGCCATGCCGACCAGTCCATAACAATCCAACGCCGCCGAACCGGCAACCACGGCGATCACTTGATCCGCAACATCAATCTTTCCGTTCTCCGAGACGAGCTGCAGAGGCATGGAAACTCACTCCTTCATGGCTTATTATGGACTATACCCCATTGTACTATAAAAAAACGGGAGAATGAAGCCGTCAAGCTGCCATTTCCCGCGATTAATCCGCAAATGCTTTGATTATGCGCATTTTTCGTTGCATCCGGATACGCGCTATGCTAAGATAATGAAGTATTTGTATGGACGTGGCAAGGAGGTGTATTTAATGGCTCGCAAATGTTATATCACGGGGAAAACGCCAGGTTCGGGCAACCACAAGTCTCACGCGAACAACACTTCCCGCCGTACTTGGGGGGTCAACGTACAAAAAGTGCGTATTCTGGTGAACGGCAAGCCGAAGCGCGTATATGTCAGCGCCAAAGCTCTGAAATCCGGCGCGGTAACCCGCGTATAAGAATAAACGGGTTCAGCCATGAGGAAAAAACCGTCAGACTCGTCTGACGGTTTTCTTTTTAGGCTTGCCTACTACAAGGCGTCAATTTTTATGAAAAGTATTGAGAATCGCTTTGACGAAGCCACCCAAAAATTTCGGCAGCTTGATGGTGTAAAATTTCATCGTCCCATCCCTCCTCCGCAGGCTGAACCCCTCGCAAGCTTCTTTCCACCCTGAAGCCCGCTACTGATTACAATGTATGCGGATGAAGTTTTGTCCTATGCCAGACAAATTGTTAACGCAAGGATGAGATCGCCGCCGCCCGGTCCGTATGCCCGAATATATAAGTACCGGCCACCAGGGAGTTCGCCCCGGCCTCTTTGACAAGCGCGGCGGTATCGGCGTTGATGCCCCCGTCGACCTGGACGTGGATGTCTTCTTTGCCGTGACGCCGAAGCATGGCGCGCAAATCCCGCAGCTTGGGCAGCATGGCCGGCAGGAAGCTCTGTCCCCCGAACCCGGGGTTGATCGTCATGATGAGAATAAGATCGATCTCGTCCAGCATGTATTCCAGCACCGATAAAGGCGTATGCGGGTTTAAGGCGACTCCGGCCTTCATGCCCAATTCCTTAGCCTCCGTCAACGTGCGGTGCAGATGGACGCAAGCTTCGGGATGGACCGTCACCCGTTCCGCCCCGGCTCTGGCGAGCGCGGGAAACAACGCTTGCGGGTTTTCCACCATCAGGTGAACGTCGAAAAACAGCTTCGTCACCGGGCGGATCATCTCCACGATCGGCGGTCCGAACGTCAGGTTCGGAACGAAATGTCCATCCATTATATCGATATGCACCCAATCCGCTCCGGCAGCTTCGATGCTGCGAATTTCTTCTCCGAGTTTGGAGAAGTCCGAAGCGAGAATGGACGGCGCGATAATCGTCATGTCAGTACCTCCGCTTGTTATCTTTCCACTCCGTCATGAAACCGACGTAATTGTCGTATCGGCTTTCCGCGATCAGCCCCTGCTCCTTGGCCTCCAATACGGCGCAATGCGGCTCGTGAATATGCGTGCAGCCCCGAAATTTGCAGGAAGACGCCCGCTGCGCGAACTCGCGGAAGCAGGAGCCGATCTCGTCTATGCCGAGCTCGGCGAAATCGAGCTGGCTGAAGCCGGGAGTATCCGCCATGTAGCCGCCGCCGGAGAGCGGAACGAGTTCCACGTGCCTCGTCGTATGCTTGCCGCGTCCCAGCTTGTCGCTGATCTCGTTCGTCTCCAGCCGCAGACCGGGCACGAGCGCATTGACGAGCGACGACTTGCCGACGCCGGATTGGCCCGCCAGCACGTTGATATGGCCGGCCAGAGCCGCTCTCAGTTCGTCCAGTCCCTCGCCCCGGTGAGCGCTCGTCTTCAGCACCCGGTATCCGATCGAGGAATACAGCTCTTCCGCTGCCGCGACGTCGCTTCGAATGCGCTCGCCTTCTTCCCCTTCCGGAATCCGGTCGAGCTTCGTGAAGACGATCGCCGCATCCAACCCGGCATGCTCGATGTGCACGAGAAACTTGTCGAGCAGAGCGAGACTCAGCTCCGGCCGGACGACGGAAAACACGAGCACGGCCAGATCGGCGTTGGCGACCGGCGGACGCGCGAGTTGCGACGAACGAGGCAGAATCTCCTCGACCGTCCCCTCCCCGTTCTCCGTCTCGCTGTACCCGACGCGGTCTCCGACGAGCGGAGACTCGCCCCTTTTCTTGAAGATGCCTCTGCCCCGGCACTGCACCGGTTCTCCGGCGTTCTCGCCCTGCACGTAATAATAACCGCTTAACGCTTTAACGATAATGCCTTCGGGCACTCGCATCCAGCTCCTTTGCATCCCTTGCGCAGACTGCCTGTCGTTCCGAGCGGCGCGTCATTGCCCTTCGATTTCCCCGTCCCGGAACGTGTCCGGGCTCTCTTCGCCGAAGTCGCCGTCTGGCGGATCCCCTTCGCCGGTGCCGGGATCGGGATCCGGGGAAGTCGATGCCGGAATGTGGCTGTCATCGTAGTAGACAGGCTCCGACCTCCAGAAGTTTCCGTCGCGTAAAATCGTAATCAGCCCGGTCTTATCCGGAGACAGAACTAGCTTGAGCGGAAACGAGGTCGTCGAGCTGATTCTCTTCGACACGCTCTCAATGTTGTCTCCCGTCGCGTCGGAATAAACGATCTTGATGTCGCTCGGCTGCCCTTCCACGGCCGGAGAGACCGTGACGGTCAACTTCTTCTCCAGCGCGTCCGCGGGATAGCCGCTGCTGACCCAAATCTGCACTTTCGTTTTCGGAGTGACCATTTCGTCCTTGTTGGCGGGGAACTGTTTAAACACTTCGTCCTTCGGCGTGCTGTAGCTCGGCTCGCGGAATACTTCCTGCAGCACCAGATCTTGCCGATCGATCATCGCTTTGGCTTCGGTCTCGTTCTTGCCGATTAAATCCGGCATCGGGAACGCTTCCTCGCCTTTGCTGATGACGAGCATAATTTTCGTCGTCGCCGCGGTCGGATCGAACTTGGCATCGGGCTCGGGAATCTGGTCGAGAACGGTTCCCGGCTCACTCTCGTTATACTTTTCGCTTGGATTGATGTTGTTCGGGTTAACGCCCATGGCCTGAAGCTGCGTTACCGCCGCATCGTACTGCAACCCGGTAAGCTTAGGCATCGGCGGAAGATCCTTTGCCTTGCCGACCTTGAGTTCGATCGGAGAGCCTTCTTTGGCCACGACATCCTTCTTCGACTGGTCGATGACCTTTCCTGCTTCCTTGCCGTCGTCGACTTCTTCATAGATAATCGGTTCGACAACCTGGAACCCCGCGGCGGTCAAAATTTCAATCGCCTTCAGTTCTTCTTCGCCGATGACGTTCGGAACCTCGACATCCTCGTTTGTTACGTCCTTGAGCAGCGTAACCGCCCAGATCAGCACGCCGATCAGCACGACGGCGATGATGCCCAGAACGGTCGGCAATACCCATTTGCGCTTGCGCCCGTCCGAATCGTCCTCGTTCCAGCGTTCCTCCGAGGACGAAGTTTTGATGGCCGGGGCTTCGATCGTATTGCGCATGTCCGGGCGAATCGCCGGTACGACCTTCGTCTTGTCGTGTTCGTCCTCTTCGTCGCTCTCGTAATGCCGCGCCGGTTCGTTGAGCCGATCCGGCCGCATGCACGTCTCGAGGTCGCGCTGCATTTCCTTGGCCGACTGGTATCGCTCCTGGGGATTTTTGCGCATTGCCCGCAAAATGACGTTTTCCACGCTTTGCGGAATGTACGGGTTGACCAGACGCGGCTGCTCGAACGGCTCCTGCAGATGCTTCAGCGCCACGCTGATCGGGCTTTCGCCCAGAAACGGAAGTCGGCCGGTCAGCATCTGGTACAGCACGATTCCGAGCGAGTACAGGTCGGACTTCTCGCCGGTCGCGACGCCCTTGGCGTGCTCGGGAGAGAAATAATGGACCGAGCCGATCACCGAGCCCGTCTGGGTAATCGTCGAAGAGGTAACGGCCCGGGCGATGCCGAAATCCGTCACCTTGACGCGGCCGTTGTTGCCGATCAGAATGTTATGCGGCTTAATGTCGCGATGTATAATTTGATTATGATGGGCGTGTTCCAGCGCGTCGCAGATTTGCACGGCGATTCTTACCGCTTCTTCCGCTTGCAGCGGGGCCCGCTCGCGAATAATTTCGTTCAGGTTGGCACCGTCGATGAATTCCATGACGATGTAGTGGGTATCGTCGACTTGCCCCACGTCGTAGATGCTGACGATATTCGGATGCGACAGCGACGCGGCGGCCTGCGCTTCGCGGCGGAATCTTTTGACGAAGTCGTCGTCGTGGGTAAACTGCTGACGCAGCACCTTGACGGCCACGAAACGGTTAAGGAGCAAATCCCGGGCTTTATAGACGAGAGCCATGCCTCCGCCGCCGACTCGGGCCAGCAGTTCGTAACGTCCGCCAAGCGTATGTCCGATCATGCCGTTCCTCCTCCCGCGGCGTGTGCCCGCCCGCCGTCCGCGACTAGCGCAACCGTAATGTTATCGTCCCCGCCGGCCAGCAGAGCAAGGTCGATTAATCGCTGGGCCTGCTGGTCCAGCTCCGATTCGGAATGCTCCAGCGTGGCCAGCACTTCCGAATGATCCACCAAACCGCTAAGCCCGTCGCTGCACAGCAGCAGGACGTCGCCGCTCCTCCAGTCGATGATCCGGACATCGGCCTCGACTTCGCGATCCGTGCCGAGCGCTCTCGTCAACACGTTGCGCCGCGGATGATGAGCGGCCTCTTGCGGACTTAACTGGCCGGATTTCGCCAGCTCGTTAACGAGCGTGTGATCTTCCGTCAGTTGCTCGAGCCGACCTTCGCGCAGACGGTAAGCCCGGCTGTCTCCGATATGGCCGATCAATCCGGAGTCCTCGCGAATCATCGCCATCACCACGGTCGTTCCCATGTTATGGTACTGTTCGTTGAGCGCGGCCGTGTCGAACACGGCTTTGTTGGCTTGGCCTATAATCTCCTTTAGCTTGGGGACGCTATCGGCTACGGTCGCCGAGTGCTCCCACGCTTGCAGCGATTGGACCAAGCTTTCCACGGCGAGCGAACTCGCCACGTCGCCTGCGCGATGGCCGCCCATCCCGTCGGCGACGATCGCCGCGGTCCACCCTCCCGCAAGAACGCCGCTCCAAGCCTGATCTTCATTGACCTGCCGGACTTTGCCGACATGACTTCGCAATACCGTTAACATCTCGATCACCCCGTCGTCGTCTCCATATGCTTCGCTCGCAGTTGGCCGCATGCCGCCGCGATGTCGTGTCCTTGTTCCCGGCGAATCGTCACGTTCACGTTTTTCTTCTGCAGCACTCTTTGGAATTCGAAAATATCGTCCCGCGGCGTTCTCACGTAGTTGCGTTCCGGCACATAGTTGACGGGAATCAGATTGACGTGGCACAGCATATCCTTCAGCACTTCTCCGAGCTCTTCCGCATGCTCCGGCCGATCGTTCACGCCTCCGATCAACGCGTATTCGAACGTAATTCTTCTTCCCGTTTTCTCGATATAGTATTTGCACGCTTCGATGACGTCCGCGAACGGAAATCTGCGGTTGACCGGCATCAGCTTCGAACGAAGCGCGTCGTTCGGGGCGTGTATGGAAATCGCCAGATTGATCTGCATGTTCTCGTCGGCGAAACGGATCATGTTCGGCACGATGCCGCTGGTCGACACCGTTATATGTCTGGCGCCGATATTGAGCCCTTTCGGATGAATCATCATTCGCAGGAAGCTCATCGTCGCGTCGTAATTTTCAAAAGGTTCGCCGATTCCCATAATGACGATGCTCGACACCCGTTCGTTCAGCGGATCGAGAATTTGCTGCGCCTTCACGACCTGCGCGATAATCTCGCCCGCCGTCAAGCTCCGCTTCAGCCCGCCAAGCGTCGAAGCGCAGAACGTGCAGCCGATCCGGCAGCCGACCTGCGTCGTTACGCAGACGCTGTTTCCGTAATTGTGCCGCATGATGACCGTTTCGATCGCATGGTTGTCCTGCAGGCCGAACAGGAATTTGACCGTGCCGTCCTTCGACTCGAACTTGGCGATCTCCGTCAGCGTCACGAACCGGAAGCCCCCGCTTAGCTTGTCTCTAAGCGGCTTAGGAAGATTCGTCATCTCTTCGAACGAGTTCACTCTCTTTACGTACAGCCAGTCGAAAATTTGTCCCGCCCGGAAAGCGGGCTCCCCCTGCTCTCTGATCCAATCCTGGATTTCCTCCAAAGATAAATCGTAAATAAACGGGTTGAGTTGTTCCTTGTCCTTGTCTTTCTCTTTCTCCAACTTCGTCACCACCATTCGTACATTTTATCATAAAATTATTCGCTTTGCTTTCGCAGTCTCGCAATGAAGAAGCCGTCGCTTCCGAACATGTCGGGAAGCAGTTGCAGCATGCCCGTAAAGGGCTCCGCCAGGAAGCCTTTCTCGCGGAGGGGTTCCAGCGCCTCTTCGGGCCAGCCGCGGGGATCGAGAGAAAACTCCGGATGCTTTCGAAGAAAAGCGCCGATCGCCTCTCCGTTCTCCTCCGCCGTTATCGTGCATGTACTGTAGACAAGCGTGCCGCCGGGTTTGACGAGCGCATGTACCCGGTCGAGCAGCCGGCCTTGCAGCTCCGACAAGGCCGCGATATCCGCGGCGGATTTGTTCCACTTGATCTCGGGCTTTCTGCGAATGACCCCAAGGCCGGAGCACGGAGCGTCGAGCAGCACGACGTCGAAAGATTCCGGGGCCAGCTTGTCGGCCAGCTCCAGCGCGTCTCCGGTCATCGTCCTCACGCTTTCGAGGCCGAGCCGCTCGGCTTGCTGCCTGATCAGCGCCTCTTTATGAGGATGCACGTCGTTGGCCGTAACGCTTCCTTCGTCGCGCATCTTCTCGGCCAGATGCGTCGTTTTGCCTCCGGGCGCGGCGCAGCAGTCGAGCACCTTCATTCCGGGACGCGGATCCGCGGCGGAAGCTACGAGCATCGAGCTCTCGTCTTGTATCGTCAGGAAGCCTTGCTCGTACCATGCCGTATGTACAAGATTGCCCGAACGGATCGCGATAATTCCTTCCCGAGAAAGCGGAGACGGCATGGCCTCCACCCCGGCGTCCGTCATCTCCGCGAGCAGCCGTTCGCGCGACGTCTTCAACGGATTGATCCGCGCGGATAGACGAGGCGGCTCGTTATTGGCCGCGCACAGGCGTTCGGCGGCCGCTTCGCCGAATTCCGCGATCCACCGCTCGACCAGCCAGAGAGGATGGCTGTGCTCGAGCGAAATCCTTTCCGCGGGCGGCAAGCCCTGCGGCAGCGAAGCCGCGAAACCCTCTCTTAGAACGGAGCGAAGCACGCCGTTGACCAGACTGCCGATCCCGGCGTGGCCGCGCTTCTTCGCGATCGTGACCGCCTCGTCGACGACCGCGTGCGCGGGCACGCGCGTCAGCCATCGCAGCTGATAGTAGCTCATTCTCAGCAATGCTCGCACCCACGGCTCTATTTTCTTGGGCCAGCCTTTTACCCGGCTTTGCAAGGCGTGGTCGATCGTATTAAGCCTTTGAATCGTCCCGTACGCCAGTTCGGTCGCCAGCGCCGCGTCCGGGCGGGACAATCCCGCCGCTTGAAGCGCTTGGTTCAGCTCAAGGCCGCTGTAAGCTCCCCGGGTCTCCACGTTATGCAGTACGCTCATCGCCACTTCGCGCGCGCCCTGGGGCTTTCCGCCGGGCAAACGAATCGTTTTCGTCATTCTTCGCATCCTTATCTCGCTTGATTTCTTAATACACGCTTTTAACAGATTAGTTGCGTTATCGCCTAAACGAATACGTGTATCTCCATGGGCGCGTCGGCTCTAACGGTCTGTCAGACCCGCCCTTGCACGTTTCCTCGTAACGGTCCGACAGACCGTTATTCCGACATCCACCCGCATTCGCTGCTTCATAACGGTCCGACAGACCGTTATTCCATCAATTACCGCCCCTCGACGCCTCTTAGCGGTCTCACAGACCGCTATTTCCGACATAACCCACGTTTGCTGCCTCTTAACGGTCCGACAGACCGTTATTCCATCAATTACAGCCCCTCGACGCCTCTTAACGGTCCAACAGACCGTTATTTCCGACATAACCCACGTTTGCTACCTCTTAACGGTCCGACAGACCGTTAATCCATCAATTGCCGCCCCTCGACGCCTCTTAGCGGTCTCACAGACCGCTATTTCCGACATCACCCACATTTGCTACCTCTTAACGGTCCGACAGACCGTTATTCCACCAATTGCCGCCACTCGCCGCCTCTTAACGGTCCGGCAGACCGTTATTTCCGACATCCACCCACGTTCGCTGCCTATAGAGGTCTGCCGGAACGAATAAACGCCTAGAGGATGCTCTACGATCAAAAAAAGCCCGGGATTACCCGAGCGTTTTGCCGGGAGCCAGACGAGCCCCTTTGGCGAACTCCGCTGCTTTGAGCGCTTTTTTGCCGGCGGGCTGGACGTCCGTCAGCACGATGCTGCCGTCCCCCGTCCGTACGCGAATGCCGAAAGCTCCCGTCTCCAATACCGCTCCGGGAGCGAACGCGGTCCATTCGGATCGCAACTCGGCGTCCGACGGATTTGGGACAGCGCAGCCCCACACCTTGAAAACTTCTCCGTCCAAATACGTAAAGCCGCCCGCCATCGGATTGAGACCGCGAACGCGGTCGAAAATCCGGCGCGAGCTTTGGCTCCATTCGAGCTTCTCGTCCTCTCGGGACAAATTCGGCGCATACGTCGCTTCTTCGTCCGCTTGGGGCGTGCGTCCGGCCGTGCCCTCTTCGATTCTCGGCAGCCATTCGAGCAGCAGCTTCGCTCCCGCGTCGCTCAGCTTCTCGAATATCGTGCCCGCCGTATCCTCGTCCGTAATCGGCACCTCGACCTTGGCGATCATATCCCCGGTATCGAGTCCTTCCGCCATATACATCAAGGTCACGCCGGTTGCCTTCTCGCCGTTGATAATAGATCGCTGGATCGGCGCCCCTCCGCGATACTTCGGAAGCAGCGAGCCGTGCACGTTGATGCATCCGAGACGCGGCAAATCGAGCACCGATTTCGGTAAAATTTGTCCGTATGCGGCCGTCACGATTAAATCCGGCGCAATTTCCGTCACGGCGGCGACGCCCTCGGGCGAACGCAGCTTTTCCGGCTGCAGCACCGGCAAGCCGCGTTCGAGCGCGAAAGCCTTGACCGGCGACGGGGTCAGTTCTCTTTTTCGGCCTTTCGGCCTGTCCGGCTGCGTCACGACCGCCGCGACCTCATAACCGCGCTCCAGCAGCGCCTCGAGCGAAGGCACCGCGAACTGCGGCGTTCCCATAAACAAAATCCTCATCTTATTCTCCATCCTGCTCCTGATCTTCCGGTTTGCGGGCCTCGTACACGGATTCCGCCGAGTCGATGAACAGCACGCCGTTCAGATGGTCGACTTCGTGCTGGAACGCCCTGGACAAAAACTCCGTGCTATCGTATTGGATCGGCTTGCCGTGTCGGTCCTGTCCTTTGATTACGATCCGGTTCGCCCGCTTAACGTCGCCTTGAAGGCCCGGAATGCTAAGACAGCCTTCCGGTCCAAGCTGCTCGCCTTCCGCGAGGACGATTTCGGGATTGACCATCTCGATGAGCTCGTGTTCGTCTCCGACGTCAACGACGATGACGCGCTTCGAAATACCGATCTGCGGGGCCGCAAGCCCAACGCCGTCGGCGTCGTACATCGTGTCCGCCATGTCGTCCAGCAGCTTGTGCAGATTGGCATTGAATTTCGTCACTTCCTGCGCTCTTTCCCGGAGCACGGGGTCGGGGTGTTTCACGATTAACCGAATGGACATAACGGCACCCTTCCTTTTCATTACAGACGTTTGTACTGCCAGGTTCGCCAAGTCCGGTTGGACGAGGCCGGGGACTAAGGCGCGATCGCTAAGCATAGGCAAAACCTACGTGAGTACCGCAGGGCCCGGCCGAACCCAAGATTCGATGCCGATTCCGCATCCGCGCAACCGCTTCGTGATCAAAACCGGACTTTTTGAGCTTCCCTTCCAATCCGGCTCAAAAAGTTCGGTTTTCAGCACCGAGAATGTTGGGAGAGGCTTAGGGACCGAGGAACGGAGCGTAGGCAAAACCTACGTGAGTACCGCAGGGCCCGGCCGAACCCAAGATTCGATGCCGATTCCGCATCCGCGCAACCGCTTCGTGATCAAAACCGGACTTTTTGAGCTTCCTGTCAAAGCATCATTTGGGGGTCTACGTCGACGCTGACTTGCACGCCGCCCTTCTTGACCGCATCCGACAGTTCTCCGAGCGTCTCCGCGACGAGACGGCTCGCATCCCTATCTCCCCGATATTTTACCATACATTGAAACCTGTAGCGATCTTTCAATCTCGCAATCGGAGAAGCGACCGGTCCGAGCACCTCAATCGCCGAATCGCTGCCGAGGTCGAAGTCCCTGCGTATGCCGAGCGCATCCGCTTTGCCGCGCAAGCCGGAAGCGAATTGCTGGCCGATCGACAGCAGCATCGGAACCGACTCGTGGGAGAAGGTGACGGAGATCAAGCGGCCGTAAGGGGGATAACCGAGCTGCTTGCGCAGCACGAGCGCCCTCTCCGCGAAGCCGAGATAATCGTGCCCTTGGGCGGACGTGACGGATTCGTGCTCGGGATCGTACGTTTGGATGATGACCTCGCCCGGCAGCTCGTGGCGGCCGGCCCTGCCGGCCACCTGCGTCAGCAGCTGGAACGTTCGCTCGGAAGCGCGGAAATCCGGCAGGCGCAGCGCGGCGTCCGCGGCCAACACCCCGACCAGCGTCACGTACGGAAAATCCAGCCCCTTCGCCACCATCTGCGTGCCGAGCAGCACGTCCGCCCGGCGTTCGCGGAACTCGGTCAGCCAGCGCTCGTGGGAGCCTTTTTCCGTCGTCGTGTCCACGTCCATCCGGATGACCCGTATGCCCGGGAACGTCGCGGCCAGCGCCTCCTCCACCTTCTGCGTTCCCGTCCCGAAGAAGCGAATGTGCGGACTCTCGCAGCTCGGGCAGGTTTTCGGCTCGGCCTCCGAGTAGCCGCAGTAGTGGCAGCGAAGATTTTGCGAGCCGCGATGATAGGTCAGCGCGATTTCGCAGTGGGGACAAGCCGCCGTATAGCCGCAGGATCGGCACATGACGAACGTGGCGTACCCTCTACGGTTCAATAGCAGCACCATTTGCTCCCGCTTCTCCAGCCGGCTGCGGATCGCGTCGGCCAGCATCCGGCTGAACATCGCCCGATTGCCCAGCTTCAGCTCCTCGCGCATGTCGACGACATGAACCCGGGGCAGAGGACGATTGGCTACCCGCTCCGGCAAAGCGATATAGGCCGTAGCCCCCAACGCCGTTTCCCGTCCTTCGTAAACGGCTGCCTCATAAGTTTCCAGAGCGGGAGTCGCCGAGCCGAGCACGACGACCGCGCAATGGCGCCTGGCCCGTTCGATGGCGACGTCGCGGGCGTGGTACTTCGGACTTTCCTCCTGCTTGTAGGACGTCTCGTGCTCCTCGTCGATGACGATCAATCCGATGCTCGTAAAAGGAGCGAAAATCGCCGATCTCGCCCCCACCGCCACTTGAGCCCTTCCTTCGCGGATTTTGCGCCATTCGTCGTAGCGTTCCCCGTGGGACAGCCGGCTGTGAAGCACGGCGACACGCGCGCCGAAGCGGCTCTTGAACCGCTCGACCATCTGCGGCGTCAGCGCGATCTCCGGCACGAGCACGATCGCTTCGCGTCGCGAATCGAGGCAGCGCTGAATCGCCTGCAAATAAATTTCCGTTTTGCCGCTCCCCGTCACGCCGTGCAGAAGAAACGTACGGCTGACCCGCGCGTCCAGCGCCTCGCGGATCGGCGCCAAAGCCGTCTCCTGCTTCGGAGTCAGCCGCATCGGCGCGCTGGCAGCAAAAACGCGATCCGCGTAAGGGTCCCGCTCCTCCGTTACAGGCCGGATCTCGACCAATCCTCGCTCCTCCAAAGAACGGATCGTGCCGGACGTCGTCTCCAGCGTCTCCGCGAGCTTCGCCAGCGGCACGGGCTCGTTATGCTCCGCCAAATACGCCGCGAGCTCTCGCTGCTTGCCCGCTCTCGCCGGAATCGCGCCGGCCGCCTCCAGCAGTCGCTCCGTCTCGATCGGAAACACCGTCAGCACCGTTTTGACCGACACCTGGTCCTCCACGCGCTGTCTTTCCTCCAGTCGCCCTTCCCGCAGCCACGTCTTCAGCAGCGCTCCCTGATCGGGATACTGCCGAAGCAAAGAGGCCAGTTTGAGCGGCTTGCCTTTGCCCAACGCGAGCAAGAGACCGCCGCTGCGGGCGATCTCCTCGTCGGTCCAGACCGCTCCCGCGGCCGGCAGCACGTATTTCTCCGAGCGCCCTTTCAGAGCGGCGGGCAGCATCGCCTGCAGCGCTACGGTGAGCGGACACAGCCATCTGCGGCTGATCCATTCTCCGAGCGCCACAAGCTCAGCAGACAGTGGAGGCATCCCGTCGAGCACTTCCTCCAGCGGCTTGAGCTTCCCGCGCTCGACCTCGGCGTCGTCGGCCATTCCGGTCACGATGCCCTGAAGCTTGCGCGGTCCGAACGGCACCGCCACGCGGCTGCCGACTTCCACCCACTCGCGCAACCGCTCCGGAATCGCATAATCGAACGTTCTGTCGGTATCCCGGCTCGGAACGTCCACGATCACTCTGGCAACCGTCATCGGTCCTTCGATCCTTTCCGCGCGTCACGAACGATGTCGAGCAGCCGCTCGGCGACGGCTCTTTTCGACATTTGCGGCAGATGCTCGGCGAAGCCGCCGCGCCCATACACGCTGACGATATTCGTTTCCGTGCCGAAGCCCGCTCCCGCCTCGGCCACGTCGTTGGCGACGATCAGGTCGCACTTCTTGCGCGCCAGCTTGTCCAGCGCGTGCTTCTCGACGTCCGTCGTTTCCGCCGCGAAGCCGACGACGAACGGTCCGCCGCCGCGAGCTTCCTTCCACTCCCCGACCTCCCGCAAAATATCGGGATTCCGGACAAGCTCCAGCGTAAACGTGTCGGACGTTTTCTTGATTTTCTGATCCGCCCGGCTGGCGGGCCGGTAATCGGCCACCGCGGCCGCCTTGATTACCACGTCCGTCCCGTCCAGCCGGCTCATCACCTCGTCCCGCATCCGCAGCGCGGAATCCGTTCGGACGACGTTCACCCCATGAGGAGGAGCCGCTTCGGTTTTCCCGCATACGAGCGTAACCTCCGCTCCGCGGTCGCGGGCAGCCTCCGCGATGGCGAATCCCATTTTCCCCGAGGAATCGTTCGTAATATAGCGCACGGGATCGATCCGCTCGACCGTTCCCCCCGCCGTAACCAGCACCCGCTGCCCGGCCAGCGGCTTAGGTCCGACCAGCTTCTCCACGATCGCGCCGACGATCTCGTCGGGCTCCGCCAGCCGGCCTTTGCCGACGTAACCGCACGCCAATTGACCGGTTCCCGGCTCCACGAACACGACGCCCCGGGAAGCGAGCTTGTTCACGTTGTCGATCACCGCCGGATGCTCCCACATATGGACGTTCATCGCCGGCGCGATCAGCAGCGGGGCCGTCGTCGCCAGCAGCGTCGTGCTGAGCATGTCGTCCGCGAGACCGCTGGCCAGCTTGGACAGCATGTTGGCCGTCGCCGGAGCCACCACCGCGAGATCGGCGGAATCGGCCCAATCGATATGCTGCACGATAGCCGCGTCCCGCTCGTCGAACACGTCCGTCGCCACCGGATGGCGAGTCAGCGTCTGCAGCGTCAGCGGAGTTATGAACTTCGTCGCTCCTTCGGTCATCATGACGCGAACCGCCGCACCCAGGCCAACCAGACGGCTGCACAACGTCGCCGCCTTGTACGCAGCGATCCCTCCCGTAACGCCTACCAATATCGTTTTGCCCGCAAGCGGCTTGTTCATCCTTACTCCTCCCGCATCATTTGCCTAGAAAAAAAACAACCGCTCGGGTTGTCTTTCCTTCTTGTTCCGTATCCGGTTGCCGTTCGTTCGGGTCTTATTCTCCGGCCGCGACGGCCGGCTTGATATGCTCGACTTTGATCGCTTCCTGATAAATCTCCTCGAGCGCGACGCCGACGTGCTTGTGGGACTTCGGCGCTCCGAGATTGCACATGACGCCTTCTCGCAAACCGCGCGCGCGCTTGGCGGCGGCTACCACGAGCGTATATTTGCTGTCGACCTTCGTTACCAATTCGTCGATGGATGGATACAGCATGCTATTCACCTCTTCGTTAAACGTTATCCGCGGTCTTAATCGTCTCGAGCTGCTCGAACAGGTCTCCGAGAAAACGCTCCCGCTTGCAATGCTCCGCCGTAATGATCGAGCCGATGCGGCCGCAGGCCAGATCGATCTCGTCGTTGACGACGGCGTAATCGTAATGGTGCAGCAGATTCATCTCGTCGACCGCCACCGACAGCCGATGATCGATCGTCGCCTGGGACTCCGTCCCCCGGCCGACGATGCGCTGCTTCAGCTCGTTAAGCGACGGAGGCATAAGGAAAATAAAGACGCCCTCGGGGAATTTCTCCCTCACCTTGATGGCTCCCTGCACTTCGATCTCCAAAATGATGTCCTTGCCTTCCGCAAGCGTCTTGTCCACGAACTCCCGCGGGGTACCGTAGTAATTGCCGACGTATTCCGCATACTCCAGGAGCGCGTCCGTCTCGATCATGCGCTTGAACTGCTCGCGCGTCTTGAAGAAATAGTTGACGCCGTCCTGCTCGCCCTCCCGGGGAGCACGGGTCGTCGCCGACACGGAGTACACGAGCCCGGGAAGCTTGCCGCGAAGCGCGGAGCAGACCGTGCCTTTGCCGACCCCCGAAGGACCGGATAGTACGAATAAAATCCCTTTGTTCATCGTGTTCCCCAATTCATTCATCGTGTTCGTCGTCTTTGGTAGACAACCGGTGCGCTACCGTCTCCGGCTGAACGGCCGACAAAATCACGTGATCGCTGTCCGTAATGATGACCGCGCGCGTGCGGCGGCCGTAGGTCGCGTCGATCAGCATGTGCCTGTCCCGCGCCTCCTGGATGATTCTCTTGATCGGAGCCGACTCCGGGCTCACGATAGAAATGATCCGATTCGCGGACACGATATTGCCGAATCCGATATTGATCAGCTTGATCGCCATGGTATGCCTTTTCCCCCCGGTCATTCCTACCATACAGGTGCGGACGGCGCAACCGTCGCTTCCAGTGTTGCCAGAAGCGGCCCGCCGCATACTGAAGGCCGATAATGCCCTTATTTATACATCTATCGATTATTGCCTATTGTACTTCAAATCCCCGGGGGGGACAAGAGGAACTAAAGGCTTAATTGGCGGGGCTCCGATTCGGGCTCCGGCTCGCGCTGCGAACGTATTCGGTCAGGGAAACGGTCATCTCGTAAGCCATGAACGGAGTCATCAGATAGATTCCGTTGAAATGCGCCATCGCGACGTCCAGCAGCTCTTCGGCGATTTTGACGCCTTCGGCGCGTCCCTCAGCCCCTTCCAGTCCGCTCATCCGGCGGCGAACCGAATCGGAGAGCTGGATGCCCGGAACCTCGTTATGCAAATACTCGGCGTTGCGCCCGCTCGCGAGCGGAAAAATACCGAGGAAAATCGGGACGTTCAAATGTTTGGTCGATTCCGCGATCCGTTCGATCAGCTCCGGATCGTATACCGGCTGGGTCATAATGTAATCCGCGCCGGCCGATATTTTGCGCTCCAGGCGCTGAACCGCTTTGTCGAGATGCTTGACGTTGGGATTAAACGCGGCTCCGACGACGAACTTCGCTTTCTGCTTAAGCGGCTTGCCCGAGAAGGCGATTCCTTCGTTAAGCTGTTTGATCATGCGAATGATTTCGAATGAGGTCAAGTCGTACACCGAGCTCGAGCCGGGCAAATCCCCGAACTTGGCCGGGTCCCCGGTTACCGCCAGCACGTGGTCGATGCCCAGAGCGTCGAAGCCCATCATGTGCGACTGCGTTCCGATCAGATTGCGGTCGCGGCAAGCGATATGGGCGAGCGGCCGAATGCCTACCCGCTCCTTCAGCAGCGCGGCAAGCGCCAGATTGCTCATCCGCGTGACCGCGAGCGAATTGTCGGCCATCGTGAGGGCGTCGGCTTTCGCGTCCTTCAGAGCCTGCGCGCCCGCCATGAACTTCGCGATGTCCAGATCCCGCGGCGGATCGAGTTCGACGATGACCGTATGGCGCTCGCGAACGAGATCGACGATGCTCGGCTCGGCGGCTTGCGGCGGCTCGGCCGCGGGCGGGACCGGCTCGACGACGATCGCCGGGCTCTCGGCGGAAGCCGGAGCGGCCGCCTGCGCGGCGGGCGAATACCCTTGCAGCGCCTTGGCGATCTCCGCGATGTGCTCGGGCGTCGTGCCGCAGCATCCGCCGATCAGCTTCGCTCCCGCGTCGGCAAACCTGCGGGCCGATAAACCGAAGTATTCCGGCGTCGCCGAGTAGACGACTTGGCCGTCTACGTAATCCGGGATCCCCGCGTTCGGAAAAACGCTGAGCGGCAAGTTCAGGTCCGGCGGAATCGTCTCCAGCGCGCGCAGAATGCCGGTAGGCCCGCTGCGGCAATTAAAGCCGATCACGTCCGCCCCTTCGCCCTTCAGCCTGCGAAACGCTTCCGCAAGCGGGATGCCGTCGCGCGTTCTTTCCGGATCCTCGACCGCGAATTGGCAGAGGACGGTGATATCGCTTTTTTTGCGGATCAGCGACAAGGCGAGGGACAGCTCTTCGAGGTCGAAGAACGTCTCCAGCAGCAGACCGTCCACGCCGGAGGCGAGCAATGCGCCGATCTGCTCTTCGAAATCGCGTTTCACGATCGCCGTTCTGATGTTTTTGCCGGCGCCTCCCCGCACCGCTCCGATCGATCCGACGACGTAGACGTCGTCTCCGACCGCTCGGCGGGCGAGCGCGACGCCGGCGGCGTTGATCTCCTCGACTTTATTCTCCAGGCCGTAGCGGGCCAGCTTGTTCTGCTGCGCGGAATACGTGTTCGTCTCGATCATCTCCGCTCCGGCCGCGGCGTATTGCCTATGCACGTCCGCGATGACGTCCGGCTTCAGCAAGTTGAACTCCTCGAACGATACGCCGACAGGCAATCCGAGTTGATATAAATACGTCGCCATCGCTCCGTCGCCGACGAGCGGCTTGAGGGCGAGAGCCGTGCGCAAATCCGGTTTCATGAAGCTTCCCATCCATTTCATATAATAAAGTATCCTTAATGTAGCATACTTTCCGTCCCGGGAGAATGGCAAAACCCGACCAAATTCGATCGGGTTGAACGGTTTATTTATTTTTAGCGGGATGCCGAGTCCGGCCGGGGACAGGCAAGAGCCGGCTGCAGCGAAGGTTCGGCGTCCGGCGCGGCCCCCCGCGCGATGCGGAAGGAAGCGGCCGCAAGTACCGCCGCCGCCGCGACGGCGAGCGCGCCCAGCCAGCTGACCGCCGACAACGATACGCCGCCGACGATCGCTCCGCCTATTCCCGCTCCCGCGGCCATCGCCAACTGCAGCATGGAGGAGTTGAGGCTCAGCATAATGCCGGAAGCGCCCGGCGCGAGCGTCAGCAGGTAATATTGCTGCGTCGGGCCCGAAGACCAGGCGGAGAACGCCCACAGCATCAGCAGCGGGAACATCAGCGCCGCGGAATGGGAGAAAGCCGTGAGCAGCAGCAGGACGGCGGCATGCAGCAGCATTCCTCCGAGCAGCGTGCGCCGGATGCCCCACCTGTCCGAGCTGAAGCCGCCGAGCTTGGAGCCGATCAGACTGGCGATCCCGAACGCGAACAAGCCGATGCTGACCGCTTGTTCGCTCATCCCCGTGATCGACAGCAAGAACGGAGAAATGTACGTGTACATGATCGAGTAACCGAAAATCCAAAAAAACGTAACCGACAAGGCCACCGCGATTCTCGGCCTTCGCAGCAGCGCAAGCTGCGTTCGGACCGGTACCGGCGCCTCTCCCTCGGACTCCGGGATCGCTCGCAATATCGCCGCCGCCCCCGCCAGGCTCAGCAGTCCGATGCCCGCGAAAATCAGCTTCCAATCGTAGGAGGCGGCGATGACCCGGCCAAGCGGCACGCCCACGATCAACGACGTGCTGAACCCCATCACCAGCGTGGCGATCGCGCTGCCTTGCTTGCCCGGAGGCGCGAGTTGGGAAGCGACCGTCAGCGAAGCGACGACGAACACTCCGGTGCCAAGAGCCAGCACGATTCGCGAGAGCATCAGCACGGCGTAATCGGAGGATAGGACGGCGACGACGTTGCCGGCGAAGAACAAGCCTAACGCGCCAAGCATCAATTTTCTGCGCCCGATGCGGGCCGTCGCGGCCATCAGAACGGGCGTCCCGAACGCGTAAGCCAGGGAGAAGACGGTAATCAGCTGTCCTGCCGCGGCGATCGACACCCCCACGTCACCGGCGACCCTGTCCAAAATGCCCGCGATAATGTTTTCCGACGTTCCGACCAGAAAGCTGACGATGGCCAGCAAATAGATTTTCGATGAATTCGGCATGCTTATGCAGCCCCTCTCGGAATGTTTCTATATTTCTAATAATATAGAAATATAGGCAAAAAAAATTACGTCAACAAATAAGGCGCGTACTTCTCCGCCATATCGCGATTTACGCTATAGAAAATATACGTGCCGTCCTTGCGCAGGTTCAGCAAGCCGCAGTCGGCGAGCTGCTTCAGATGGTGCGACAGCGTGGACCCGGCTACCGATTCCAGCTTGCCGCTAATATCCGAGCAGCACAGATTTTTCTCTCCGTCCGCCAGCAACAGCGCGATCTTCAGCCTTGTCGGCTCCCCTAGCGCTTTGTAAACTTTGACCGCTTGCCCGACATCCTTGTTGTGCGCGTCCATCCTTCTCACCTCCGCGTTATATTTCTATATGTATCGAAATAAAATTAACACAAATTGCGTTTGCTGTAAACGGGGAAGAGAAAAAAACGGGCTTTAACGCCTATCCCTTCTCCACGAACTGCACAAGCGACCGCCCGCTCGAGAGCCCTCTTGGAAGGCGGCTCGCTTTGGATTGGTCGCATTAAGCCGCCCCCGACTACAGCATTCGCCCCTACGCGTTCACCGATCCGGTATAGACGACGGACGCCGGGCCGGACATATAGACGCGGCCGCTGGCTTCGTCCCACCTGACGCGCAAATCGCCTCCCGCAAGCGAAATCGTCGCTTCGCGGTCCGTAAGGCCGTTCAGCACCGAGGAAACCAGCGTCGCGCAGGCCCCCGTGCCGCACGCGAGCGTCGGTCCCGCGCCGCGCTCCCAGACCCGCATGTCCACATGTCCGCGGGAGTTGACCGTGGCGAATTCCACGTTGATTTTGCGCGGGAACAGAGAATGCTTCTCCAGCTTCGGGCCCCACGTCGCCAGATCGAACCCGACCGCGTCGTCCACGTAGATGACGCAGTGCGGATTGCCCATCGACACGGCCGTGAAAACGAACTCCCGCCCGTCCGCCTCGATCGTGCGGCCGATGACCGGATTGGCGTCGATCGTCGTCGGCACGTCGAGTCCGTTCAGGATCGGCTTGCCCATGTCGACGGTCACCTGCGCGGCCTTGCCGCCTTCGCCCCGCAATTCGACCGACTGAGCGCCCGCGCCGAGCGTCTCGATCGTCAGCTTCGTTCGGGAAGCCAAACCGTTGTCGTATACGTACTTGGCGACGCAGCGGATCGCGTTGCCGCACTGCTCCGCCTCCGTACCGTCGGAATTGAAGATTCTCATCCGAAAGTCCGCCTTCTCCGAAGGCAAAATGTAGACCAACCCGTCCGCCCCGATGCCGAAAAACCGGTTGCACAAGCGAATGGCCAATTCCGCCGCGTTGTCCGGAAGAGTCTTCTCCCCGGCCACGACGATAAAATCGTTGCCGAGTCCGTGCATTTTCGTAAATTCCATACCCGTTCGCCTCCCGCTATGACTGGTTTAATCGCAGCTACTCGATTAATCATAGCGGGGCGCGGACGGGATGAGCATACAGCAACTCTTCATTTATTTGCACTTTTCGACTACTGCGAACGAAAAATCAGCCCTCTTGAACGCTCAAGCTCGCCAGCGCCTTCGTTGCCCTCTCGCGCGCTTCGGCGACGGTACCGCCCGTTGACAAGGCCACCGCCATCCGCCTTCCCGGCTTCGTCACCGGCTTGCCGAACACGCGAAGCTGCGTATGCGGAACGGACAACGCGTCTTCGGTTCCGCCGATCCGATAGTCGTCCAGCTCCCGATCCGCTTTCAGCGGACGGCTCGCTCCCGGAGCGACGTTCTCGATCTCCGGAATCGGATAGCCGAGAATGGCGCGAACGTGCAGGGCGAACTCGGACAGGTTCTGGCTTACCAACGTGACGAGTCCCGTATCGTGCGGACGCGGCGACACTTCGCTGAAATAGACTTTGTCCTTGGCCAGAAACAGCTCGACGCCGAAAATCCCCGCTCCGCCCAGCTCGTCGGTAATCGCTCGGGCGATCCGCTGCGCCTCCTCAAGCTGCCCGGCGGTCATCTCGTGCGGCTGCCACGATTCGATATAATCCCCGTCCTTCTGGATGTGGCCGATCGGCGGGCAGAACGCCGTGCCGCCGGCCGAGCGAACGGTAAGAAGCGTAATCTCGGACTCGAACGCAATAAACTCTTCGACGATGACTCTCGTCTGCTGCATGCGGCCGCCTTCCATCGCGATCGTCCAGCAGCGCTCCAGCTCCGTTTCCGAGCGGCAGACGCTTTGCCCCTTGCCCGAGGAGCTCATCAGCGGCTTCACGACGCAGGGAAAGCCCATCTCCTTCGCCGCCTCGGCGAACTGCTCGTACGTATCGGCAAACCGGTATCCGGCCGTAGGCAGGCAGAGCTCCTCGGCCGCCAGCCGGCGAATACCCTCGCGGTCCATCGTCAGGCGCGCCGCGCGGGCGGTCGGAATGACCCGGTAGCCCTCCTCCTCCAGCTTCAGCAGCTCGGCGGTGGCGATCGCTTCGATCTCGGGCACGATCAGGTCCGGCTTTTCGCGTTCGACGACTTCCCGCAGCGCCTGCTTGTCCAACATATCGATCACATAGCTGCGATGAGCGACCTGCATGGCGGGCGCGCCTTCGTAACGGTCGACCGCAACGGTCTCGACTCCTAGCCTCTGGGCTTCGATGACGACTTCCTTGCCGAGCTCGCCCGATCCGAGCAGAAGTATTTTTTGGCTTGCGTGCATGCTAGCATTCCTCCATCATGGACTCGATTCGCTAACGTCCATTATACACGCTGGCCGGCCTCCGCAGAAGTTCTTACCTTCCTCCGACCCCCGCCGATTGTCGCCAATACCGCCCGGGAAATCCAAGGGACGATATCCGGCATCCGTGTCTCCCTTTTTCACGTTAACCCCACCTATTTCCATTATACCGTTCGTTCAGAAAGGGAGCCTCCCTCAAACTCCGGCGTTTGCGACCGATTTCCGAATAAAAAAGCCCGGCTCCCTTCGAGCAGGAGCCGGGCCGTTGACCGAAATTCGTTACCTGGCGGGTCTCGCCGAGGCGGAGTTGCCTCCGTAAGTCATTTTGCTTCTGTTTCTCTTCTGCTTCGACGAGCCCCAGACGCTGCCCGCTCCCATCGCAAACGTCGGAATGCCGGCGGCGACGAGAACGAGCGCCCAATCGCGCAAATCGAGCGGAACGGTCTTGAATACCGGCTGCAGCGGTTCGAGGTACAGCACCGCCAGCATCAATGCCAGAGAGGACAGCACCGCAAGGACGAGAAACTTGTTCTCCAGAAACCTGCGATGGAAAATCGAGCGCGAGCTGCGGCAATCGAACACGTGAATGAGCTGCGCCATGACGAGCGTGGCGAACGCGACGGTCTGCGCATGAACGAGCTGGTCCTTCTGTCCTGCGCCCGCTTGCAAAGCCAGCACGAACGCGCCGAGCGTGCAGAGGCCGATCAGCACGCCGCGGCTGACGATTTTCCAACCGAGACGCCTCGCGAAAATGTTTTCCCTGGCCGGGCGCGGCTTCTGCTGCATCAGATCGCTCTCCGCCTGATCGACGCCGAGCGCCATCGCCGGAAGCCCGTCCGTGACCAGGTTGACCCACAAAATCTGGATCGGAACGAGCGGAAGGGGAAATCCCGCCATCATCGCCAGGAACATCGTCATAATCTCCCCGACGTTCGACGCCAGCAAATACCGGATAAACTTGCGGATGTTTTCATAGATTCCGCGTCCTTCCTCCACCGCCGCGACGATGCTCGAGAAGTTATCGTCCGACAGCACCAGCGCGGAAGCTTCCTTCGTGACGTCCGTCCCCGTGATGCCCATCGCGATCCCGATATCGGCCGCCTTGACCGCCGGGGCGTCGTTGACCCCGTCCCCCGTCATCGCCACGACATGGCCGCGGCGCTGCAAAGCCTGCACGATTCTCAGCTTGTGCTCGGGAGTGACCCGGGCATACACGTTCGCGTCGTCGGCGATTTTCTCCAGCTCTTCGTCGGACATCGCCGACAGCTCCGTTCCGGTGACGACGCGGCCCTCGCGGCCGATAATGCCGAGCGTCTTCGCGATCGCCTCCGCCGTCGTACCGTGGTCCCCGGTAATCATGACCGTCTTGATGCCGGCCTGGCGGCACTTGTAGATCGCTTCCTTGACTTCCTTGCGCGGCGGATCCATCATACCCGTCAGCCCGACGAAAATGAGCCCGCTCTCGGCCTGTTCGCTGCTATCGCATGCCTCGTGTCCTTTGACCTCCCGATAGGCCATTCCGAGGACGCGCAGCGAATCTCGCGCCATCCCCTCGTTCGCCTTCAGCACCTTCGTCTTGAGCGATGCCGTGAACGGGACGACCTGGTCGTCCCACAGCACGTAGGCGCATTGGCCGACGAGCAGATCGGGAGCGCCTTTCGCGCAAATCAGCTTGCCGCCTTGGTGCGACACGAGCACCGACATGCGCTTGCGTTCGGCGTCGAACGGAAATTCCTTGACCCGGGTGTAGAGGCTTTGCAGCGCGGATTTGACCAGCCCCGTCTTCGCCGCCAGCACGAGCAGCGCCGCTTCGGTCGGATCGCCTTTGATTTTCCATTCCGGATCGTCGGCGGGCGCCTGCTCGCCTTTAAGAGACTTGCGCTTCTTCGGATCGTCGGCTTTCTCCTGCTGGGACAGGTCGGAGTTGTTGCAGAGCGCGGCGATTTGCGTCAGCCGGCGCAGAGCGGCGTCGCCCTTCACGTCGACGCCGATGCCGTTTTCCTTCAGCTGGCCGGACGGCTCGTAGCCTTCCCCGGTTACTTCGATCTTCCTTCCGCTAAGCCACAGCTGCGTCACCGTCATTTTATTTTGCGTCAGCGTGCCGGTCTTGTCGGAACAGATGACGGAAGCGCATCCGAGCGTCTCGACCGAAGGCAGCTTGCGGACGATCGCCCTTCGCTTGATCATGCGCTGCACGCCCAGCGCCAGCGCGATCGTCACGATCGCCGGAAGGCCTTCCGGAATGGCGGCGACGGCCAGGCTGACTCCGGCAAGGAACATATCGTATGCAGGTTGTCCGTGCAAAATGCCGGCCAGCACGACGACCACCGTCAATGCGAGCGCTACGACGATCAGAATTTTGCCGAGCTGCTCCAGCCGGTGTTGCAGCGGCGTTTCCGCCTCCTCCGTCTGCTGGATGAGATCGGCGATCTTGCCCATCTCCGTGCGCATTCCCGTGACCGTAACGATCCCCTTCGCCGTCCCTCTGGTCACCATCGTCCCGAGATAGCCGCAATTTTTACGGTCACCGAGAGCCAGCTCCGCGGAATCGAGCTTTCCGGCCGTTTTCGCGACCGGCACCGACTCGCCCGTCAGAGCCGACTCGTCCACCGAACAGTCGTTGCAAGCCACGAAACGGAGATCGGCCGGCACCCGGTCGCCGCTTTCCAGCATTACGACGTCCCCCGCCACGAGATCCTTGGCCGGAATATGCACCAGTTCGCCGTCCCGAACGACTTTGGCGAAGGGCGCGGACAGCTCCTTCAACGCCCTAAGGGAACGCTCCGCCCGATATTCTTGATAGAAGCCAAGCACGCCGTTAATGAGGATGATCGCGATGATCGTGAGCGCGTCCAGTATTTCTCCGAGCAGTCCGGAGATTACCGTGGCTCCTACCAGCACGAGCACCATAAAATCTTTGAACTGATTCAGCAGCAGCTTCAGCGGAGAATCCCCGCGCTTCTCGGCAAGCTCGTTCGGACCGAGCGCCCGAAGACGCTCCGACGCCTGTTCCAGCGACAATCCTTTATCGCCGTCCGTGTCCAGCGCCTTCACCAATTGCTCCTCGCTTAGCTGATGCCATGCCTGACCTTCCAAGATCGTCAACCCCTTCCGTCTTCTCCGCATGCGGTTCTTGTCCTATATGTATTCAGACAAGCCGGGAAATATCCCCGGACGCCTTATTTGAACGTTCTCGTTCCGGACGCTTTTTTTCGAACGATCTCTTTAGTGAGGGCGAGCTTTCCCTTTGCGCGGATGTATGGCATCATAAGAAGGGTATTGCCCACTAAATTTTACGAGAGATAATCAGGAGCCATAACCATGTCATTGGACGGAATCGTCGTCAGAGCGCTCGTGACCGAGCTTCAATCGTGCGTCAGAGCGCGCATATTTAAAATCTATCAGCCTACGGACAACGAATTGATCCTGCATATACGCGGACAAGGCACAAGCGGCAAGCTGCTGCTGTCCGCCCATCCGTCGATGCCGCGCTTGCATTGGACGGATCAGGCATGGGCCAATCCTGCCGAGCCGCCGATGTTCTGCATGCTGCTGCGCAAATACTGCGAGGGCGGCATTATCGAAGCGGTCCGCCAGGTCGGGCTGGAAAGAATCGTCCAGATCGACGTCCGGCACCGGGACGAGCTCGGGGACGCTTCCCTGAAGCGGATCGTCATCGAAATTATGGGCCGACATAGCAACATCATCCTGATGGACCCGGCCACCGGCGTCGTGCACGACGGCATTCGCCACGTCACGCCCGCGATCAGCAGCTACCGCGTCGTTCTTCCCGGGACCGCGTACGTCGCTCCACCCGAGCAGGATAAAGCCGACCCCCTCTCCGTCGGCGAGGAGGAATTCTCCGCTTTGACGTCCCGCGCCGGCAGCCTGCCGGACGTTGGCGACGATTCGTATGTCGAAGCCGCTTCGAAGGCCTTGCTCGGAGCGTTCACCGGGCTAAGCCCGCTTCTTTCGCGAGAGATCGCTTTCCGCGCGTCGCGACACCCGCAAGGGCTGCGGGCGGCGTTCCGGGAGACGTTCGACCAAGTCGCAAGCGATGCGTACGAGCCGAATATCGTCGTACAAGAGAACGGCAAAGCCGCCTTCTCGGTCCTTTCCTTAACCCATCTTGACGGAGAACGGCAGACTTTCGCGACTCCGCACGAATGTCTCGAAAGCTTCTACCGCGACAAGGCGTCCCGGGATCTGGTCCGCCAGCGCACGACGGATCTGAACCGTTTTCTGCTGAACGAGATCGCGAAAAACGAGAAGAAGCTGGTCAAGCTGCGGGAGACGCTCGACGAAGCGGCGGAAGCGGACAAGATCCGCCGGATCGGCGAGCTGCTGACCGCGCATCTGTACGCCTTCGAGCGAGGAGACGTTTCCGTCGACGTCGTCGACTACTACGAAGAAGATCAACCGACGAGAACGGTCGCGCTCGATCCGCTGCTCACGCCGAACGAGAACGCCCAACGCTACTTCCGCAAGTACAACAAGCTGAAAAACAGCCGGGACGCGGTAACGGAGCAGATCGACGCAACCGGTTCGGAGCTCGCCTACCTGGCCTCGGTGCTTCAAGGTCTCGAATCCGCGAGCCCGGACGATATCGGAGAAATCAGGGACGAGTTGATCGAGCAAGGTTATATACGCGAACGTGGCGTCAAACGGGGAGCGAAAAAGCGGAAAAAAGACCGCCCTGCCGTACTTTGCTATACTTCGAGCGAAGGCGTCCCGATCTACGTCGGCAAAAATAACACGCAAAACGACTACATTACGAACCGTCTCGCTTCGGCATCGGACACTTGGCTGCATACGAAAGACATTCCGGGCTCCCACGTGCTCATTCGCGGCGGCGAGTTCGGCGAAGCTACGCTGCACGAAGCGGCGATGCTGGCGGCTTACTACAGCAAGGCCAAATCGTCGAGCAGCGTTCCCGTCGATTACACGCTCATTCGCTACGTCCGCAAGCCGAACGGAGCCAAGCCCGGCTTCGTCATCTACGACGGACAGAAAACGCTGTACGCCACTCCGGACGAAACCCGGATCCGGCAGATGCCCTCCGCGGTGAAATAAAAAAGGCGGCAACCTCAAGAACTCGGGTTCTTGGGATTGCCGCCTTTTTATGAACGGTGTGCGGGTCCTTCTAATGGAAGGGAGGACATCTACCAGTAAATAACGGATAGTACCGCCTCGCGAGCTTATTGACCGCCGATGCCTCGAATCCACGCCGATAGTAACGCCTCGCGAGCTTATTGACCAACGATGCCCCGGGTCCACGCCGATAGTGACGCCTCGCGAGCTTATTTGCCGCCGATGCCTCGAATCCACGCCGATAGTGACGCCTCGCGAGCTTACTTGCCGCCGATGCTTCGAATCCGCGCCGATAGTGACGCCTCGCGAGCTTATTCGGCGCCCCCCCTCCGGCAACCTCCGTTAGCTTCGCCTTGCGCCCTTATTTGGCGTCACCGCCACCGCCAGCCGCAACTAGCGTCGCCTTGCGCGCTTAGAGCCCGACGCCGAGCAGCTCAAGGACGCTCGCGTCCACGCTGCGGCCGCCGATCGGCCCGTGATATACTTTCCCGTCCTTGACGCCGTGAAAGTCGGAGCCGCCGGTCGCAAGCTTGCCCAGATCGGCTGCCCATTCGGCGTAGCGGCGCTCCTGTTCCGGATCGTGGTCGGAATGATACGCCTCCAGACCGTCCGCTCCTCGCTCCAGCAAGGAGAGCACCAAATCGTCGTCGCCGTAAATGCCGGGGTGGGCGATGACGGCTTTCCCGCCCGCTTCGTGAATCCAGTCGATCGCCTCCACCGAGGAAGCGCGCCCCTGCTTCTCGTAACCCGGTTTTCCTTCCGCCAGCCACAGATCGAATGCCTCTCGCAAATCGGATACATAGCCCTTGTCGACCATCGCCTGCGCGATATGCGGCCTGCCGACCGATTTGTCCCCGCGCGCCGCCTTACCGGCCGCGGCCTCCAGCTCCTCGGGCGAGATCGGCATGCCGAGCCCGCGCAAGTTGGCCAGAATCCGTTCGTTCCGGCGATTTCTCTCTCCGCGCAACGACTCCAGCCTGGCCAGCCATTTTCCATCGTCCAAAGCAAAGCCGTAGGCCAACACATGGATATCCTTGCCGTTTGTCACCGTGCTCAGCTCGACTCCGGGCACGACGACAATGCCGAGCTCCAGGCCGGCCCGCAGCGCCTCGCCGACGCCGGCAACCGTATCGTGATCGGTAATCGCTACCGCGAACAGGCCGGCTTCCTTCGCCATCCGGACGTTGTCCGCAGGGGCGAACATGCCGTCCGAAGCCGTCGTATGCGTATGCAGATCCGCGCGTCTATTCATGGGACAGCTCCCCCAATTCGTTCAGCAAGGCAACCGCCGGTATAGGGAGCAGCGACGAGCGCAGCCGAACCGAATAAAATTGCCGCCTGAAGCTGACTCCGGAAATTCTCACCGGCTTCAGCAAACCCAGTGCAAGCTCGTGCTTGATCGTCCATACGGACAGCAGCGAGAGGCCCAGCCCGGCTTCGACCGCCGATTTGACCGCCCCCGTGCTGCCGAACTCGCTGACGACCCGCAGACGTTCCTCCGTGACGCCGTGGCGCTGCAGCTCGTCCGCCATAATCTGTCTCGTTCCGGAGCCTTTTTCCCGCAGCACGAACGGCTCGCGGATCGCCTCCTCCAGCGATACCTGCTCGCGGGACGCGAACGGATGGTTCGCCGGGGCGATGAGCAGCAGCTCGTCGTCCATCACCGCCTGGGCGTCGAAGCCCGGAACGTCGCACGGCGCCTCGATAATGCCGAAATCCAACCCTTGATGAGCGACCGCTTCGATAATCTCGGTCGTATTCATCACCTTCATGTCGACGGAGATGTCCGGGAATCTCCGCAGGAAGCTGCCGAGCAGCCGGGGCAGCACGTATTCGCCGATCGTCAGGCTCGCCGCGAATTGCAGCCTTCCTTTCAGGTCCTCGATAAACTTGGTCATCATCTCGTCGGTATCCCGCATCAATTCCACCGCTTTGCGGGCTTGCGGGAGCAGGCGCTGTCCCGCTTCCGTCAGCTCCAGACGCTTCGTCGTCCGGTTGAACAGCTTCGTCCCGAACCGCTCCTCCAGAGCCTGCACCTGCATCGTAACGGCGGGTTGGGTCATATGCAGCGTTTGCGCGGCCGCGGAGAAGCTGCCCCTGTCCGCGACGGTGTAGAAAATATGAAGTTGATGCACGTTCAGCGCCATCACGTACCGCCCTCCCGTCCGTAAGTATCTCTCGCATTATACCATAGAATACGAACGGCCGGGCGGAGGTGCTCCCTCCGGCCCGGCCGTTCCGATCGCAACCCGGCTATTCAACGCCGTTTGCGGTTGTTTTTGATTAACGTCATGCGCCTGGAATGGCGCAGCCACGAATAATACGTTTTCAAATCCCTAAGCTCCATCGTCTCCGACATTCTTCCGAGAAACGTCACGACGATCATCTTATGGAGGGGATTGCCCAACAGGTCCGTATCCGTCTCGCTCACGGAAAATTCGGCGACGAAAACGAGATCGTCGTCGATCGTGTAGACGTCCTGCTCGTTCCGGTAATAGGAGACGATGCGCCCGTCCTTCAAGCATTCCCACATGAATTCGGCGATATCGGAATAGCCCGTCTTCTCCTGTTCCACACGGTCCGACCAACGGGTGCGCGCATGATTCGTAATGATGATGTCGGAAATCTTCTTATCCCCAAGAACGACATGAAAGGGTTCGTAGGTGCTCCAACGCTCCGTATGCTTATCCTTCACCGGGCCATCCCCTTCCCGATTCTAGGTCTTCTGAATCAATGTGTTCATGCGTCCCTAGGAACTTAAGTACATTCTACAGCATCTATTCCCTACGATTCAACAATAAAATAGACGTATAGAAAATATCTCCATCCGAAAAAACGAGGCCGCCCAGCCTCATCGCAAGATGATCTGTGGCAGCCCCGTTTCATCCCAACACGATGCGATCGTCCGATAGCTGATGACCGCTGATTCTCTCGAACTCCCCAAGCAGCTGGGCAACCGTTAGATTCGCTTTGCGCTCGGCGGGAACGTCGAGGA
This sequence comes from Bacillota bacterium, assembly GCA_023418755.1. Lineage (GTDB taxonomy): Bacteria > Bacillota > Bacilli > Paenibacillales > Paenibacillaceae > Cohnella. The sequence goes on from JAEZZE010000246.1 coordinate 56,440, forward strand.
TGATGCGTCCCTTGTCCATCATGATCAGGCGGTTCCCCAACCGGATCGCCTGTTCCATATTATGGGTCACCATCAGCGTCGTCAGCTTCATGTCGCGCACGATTTCGTCCGTCAAGCGGGTAATCAGCTCGGCCCTGGCCGGATCGAGCGCGGCCGTGTGCTCGTCGAGAAGCAAAATTTGCGGCCTGGTGAACGTCGACATCAGCAGGCTGAGCGCTTGGCGCTCCCCGCCGGAGAGCAGGCCGACCTTGGCGCTCATGCGATTCTCGAGGCCGATGCCGAGGCGGCTCAGTTGCTCGCGGAACAGCTTCCGTTTCGCCGCCGTCGCTCCCCAGCCCAGTCCGCGCGTTTTGCCGCGCTTGTAGGCCATCGTCAGATTTTCCTCGATCGTCATTCGAGGCGCCGTGCCGGCCATCGGATCTTGAAACACTCTCCCGATCCAACGGCTTCTCTTGTATTCGGGGAAGCCGTGCACTTCCGTGCCTTCGATCCGGATCGCGCCGATGTCCGGCTTCATGACGCCCGAAATCAGATTCATCAGCGTGGACTTGCCCGCGCCGTTGCTGCCGATTACGGTGACGAAATCGCCCGCCTTGACGGTCAGATTGGCGTTCACGAGCGCGATCTTCTCGTCCGGCGTTCCCGGGTTGAAGAGCTTGGATACGTTCGTTAGATCGAGCATCAGATTTTGCCTCCTTCGCCCGGAGCGATCGCCGCCAGCAGCTCCTCGGAGCGCTTCTTGGCGACGCTGCGCTGCTTCATTACGCGGCGCACGTACGGAACGACGAGCGCGACGATGACAATAAGCGCGGTAACCAGCTTAAGATCGGACGCTTCGAAAAGTTCGATGCGCAGCGCCACGGCGATAACGATCCGGTAGATGATCGCCCCGATCACGACGGCCAGAGTCGCCATAAACACCGTTCTCGCGCCGAAAATCGCTTCTCCGATAATGACCGAGGCGAGGCCGATCACGATCATGCCCACCCCCATCGTCACGTCCGCGAAGCCGCCCTGCTGGGCGATGAGCGCGCCGGACAACGCGACAAGGCCGTTGGACAGGCTGACGCCCAATATTTTCGCGACGTCGGTATTCGCTCCGAAGCTGCGGATCATCCGCTCGTTGTCGCCCGTGGCCCGCAAAGCAAGCCCGATATCGGTATGCAGGAAAGCGTCCAGCAGCAGCTTGACGATCAGCACGGCGATGCCCATAACGAGAATAAACAGCCCGACCGGCTTGACGATCGAGGAGATCAGCGTATCCGTATTGACGATGGACACGTTCGGCCGCCCCATGATCCGAATGTTGATAGAGTGAAGCGCGATCATCATCAGAATGCCGGCCAGCAATCCGTTCACCTTGCCCTTCGTATGCAGAAGACCGGTGCAGATGCCGGCGAGCAGCCCGCCTCCGAAGGCGGCCAGCGTGGCAAGCACGGGGGGATAGCCTTGCGAGATCATAATCGCGGCGATGCCTCCGCCCATCGCGAAGCTACCGTCGACGGTCAGGTCGGGAAAATCCAAGATGCGGAACGTGATGTAGACCCCAAGCGCCATCAAAGCGAACATCAAGCCCAGCGCAACGGCCCCGTAGATCGACTCAATCATCGTAAAGCCTCCTCGCAGACAAAAGAGGTGAACGACGGGAGCCGCCCACCCCATTGAATCTGTTTACTGGATAATGTTATTTTCTTTGTCCTTCACTTTATCCTTCATCGCGTCCGTAACGGTGACGCCCTGCGCTTCGGCCGCCTTCAGGTTCAAGATCAAGTCGAGCTTGTCCGGAACGGATACCGGCATGTCCGCGGGTTTCTTGCCGTTCTTCAGCACTTCGACGGCCATTTGGCCGACTTGGTAGCCGTGATCGAAATATTTGAAGCCGACCGTCGCGAACGCGCCTTTCTCGACCGTATCGCGGTCGCTGGAGAAGAACGGAAGCTTGTTGTCGTTGGCCACCTGGATAATCGAATCCGCCGCGGTGACGACCGTGTTGTCGAGCGTGATGTAGATCGCGTCCGCGCGTCCGATCAGCGATTCGGCCGCCTGCTTCACTTCGGAAGAAGTCGTAGCCGCCGCTCTGACCAGCTTGACGCCGTGCGCGGCCAACGCGTCTTCGGCTTTCTTCGCCATGATGACCGCGTTCGACTCGCCTTCGTTGATGACGATGCCGACGTTCTTCACGTCAGGGAAGTCGGACGCAATGAAATCCATCAATTGCACGATCGCTTCCGGGTTCGTGTCGGAAGCTCCGGAGACGTTCCCGCCCGGCTTCTCCAGACTGCTGACGACTTTGTCGGCGAGCGGATCCGTTACGGCCGCGAACAGCACCGGGAAGTCTTTGACGTTCTGGGCAAGGGACAGAGCCGAAGGGGTGGCGATGCCGAGCGCCAGATCGTATTTGTCCGATGCGATTTTCTGCGCGATCGACAGATTGTTCGTCTGATCTCCTTGCGCGATGTTCAGATCGACTTTCAGGTTGTCGCCTTCCTTGATTCCGGCGTCTTCAAGCGCCTTGAGGAAGCCTTCTTTGGTCGCATCGAGCGAAGGATGCTCGACGATTTGCGAGATTGCGATTTTGTAGCTGCCGGAGCCGGATTCCTTCCCTCCGCATCCTGCAAGCGCCAACAACGCCGCGGTCGACAGCATCACGGTCGAGAACAGTTTCTTTTTCAACTTCATTACCCCTTTACCCCGATTGTTTTTTTTCTAAAGCTGCTGAAAAGCTTCGACGCTTCTTCCAGGTACAGCGATAAAAAGAATTGATACTAGTTTAATAGTCCGTTTCATGATTCGTCAATTGCAATCTTTCACAATCTTTCGCTACTCCGGAGTTCGGACAAAAAAAGAGAGAGGCAGCCCCGCAAGCGAGGTTGTCTCTCTTGAACGCAACGCGGCGATTCGGGCAACGGTCCTCGCGCGCGCCCGCGCGCCAGCGACTCTGATCTTACAGGCCGTAAAACCGCGTTTTGTCCGGCACGTTCTTCTCGTACTCGGTTTTGATCTCGTTCCGGTAAGAACGTTCCACCTTGCGCACGAAGGGCAGCCGCTGCAAATTGCGAACCGTCTCCTCCGCCACCTCCGAGTTCATATACATGACGGCGTAGTGCATCTTGCGGGACAAATAGTGGAGCGTTCCGTACTTGTCCAGGCCTCTTGCCGCCTTCGAATCGCTGAACCATACGATGTATCCTGTCCGTTCGGCAAACATGTCCAACCTCCGTCTGAACTGGAAATCCGTTACCCGCAGCCCCCGCCTCCGCAGGAGCAGCTGCCCCCGCTGCCGCAGCCCGAAGCTTTCGGATTGGGGTCGTTGTCCGGAACCTTGATGCTCTGCGATACCGCGAAAGCCAACGTTCTGGATATATCGGTCAACAGCTCGTCCAAGGTGCTCTCCGCGGCTTTGTATTTGCGCACGGATTCCACCTCGTCCAGCCGCTGCTGCGCTTCGTACACTTGCTCCAACGCGGCGTTGTAATCCGGATGGAACCTTCCGAACCGCTCGCACTCGGCGAACTTCTCCTTCGCTTGAAGGAACTGCTTCTTCAAGCTCTGGGCCTCGGCGTCCTGCAGAACTTCCGTCTTCCAATAAGCGTATTCCGCAGCGAAGTCGGAGCGGATCAGCGATTCCCCCAGCTCGTAAGCGCGGTCCAGCAGCAGCGCCATATCGACGGGCTCCGCCGCGCTATATTCCGCCGCGGGGAGGTTTTGCGTCATGCCGGCCATCGGCCTCACCTCACCATTCGGCTTTGTCTTACCCCATTATCATAACACAACAGGAGCGCGTCCGGTCAATCGGTTTCGAGCGCTTCCAAATCCGGGAGCACGATCATTAGCCCTGCGACGTCCTCCGCCCGGACGAAAGCCGCTTCCGACTCCGCGCCGACCGATTTCGACCCTTCCTCCGTAGGCCGCCACCGCCCTTCGGCTACCCAAGAGGCTCCGCGTTCGCTCATGCCGCGCGGCGCGAACATCCGAATATCCCCGTTAAGCTCCAGCCGGACGGCCGTCTGCCATTCGATAGCCCGCTTGATCAGTTCTTTGCTCGTCGAGGGGTGGTATTTCCTCGGCCTCGTCACCCAGGAGGAAGGAATGTCCCCCAAACCCGGAAACAGCTCGTTCGCCCCCGGCACTTCCCTGT
>JAEZZE010000257.1 GCA_023418755.1 Bacillota bacterium
GATCTGCTCGATCGCGGCGCGGTTCTCCTCCTCGATCTTCTGCGTAAATTCCGTATACGTATCGGGATTGGCTTCGCCGACCGTCATTTTCACGCGGAACGTACGAAGGAACCTCTTCTCGAAAAACTTGGCCGCGTAGACGTCGATCTCTTTCTTGCGGGCCAGGCCGAGGTTCGTCTCGTTCAGCAGCGCGATCGTCAGGACGTCTCCGTCCATCCCTACGTCCGCCTTCGCAAGCCAGCCGTTGACGGACGCGACTTCCCTCTGCATCCGTTCCACGAACGCCTGCCAATATTCCTTCACGATGCCGTCGGTGGCGATCTCCGAACCGTATCTCACGATGATGTCAACGTCCGCAATATGTCCGAGCTTCGCCTTGACCCGCTCCAACAAGCCTATGTAGATGTTTCTCGGAAGCAATGCGTCTTTGCCGATCGTTATCGACCATCGTTTGCGGGATCGGCTGATTTCCACCTTCTCGATGTACCCGTCCCGAAAATGCTGCCCCAGCCACTCGGTCGGGAGCTCCGCCTGCTGCAGCAGCACTTCGAACCGCTTGCGCCTATCATCCGTCGGCTGCATTCTACGTTCCTCTCCTTGCCTATCGCCTGAAATATAAAAGCTTCCGTGAAAAAGGCCGACGCGGGGAAACCCGCGCCCGGACACCGTCTTCCATCAGAAGCTGACGTTGCGCTTTCTATTTATTTTACTAGAAGGCTGCCGAACGGGCAACCCGCATCCTGTCGAATACTTTTTGCTAACAGGGGCGACACAGTTTTAGGCTTATTTAAAACCTCCCGTATCAGTGGTTTTTATAAGCCCTTAATTATTTAAACTTCACATATTTGGTTGTAGCTTCAATTTTCTCTCGACCAGTTGAATTTGGTGGAAGGGCTTTGGAAATGGCTTAAGTCCGATGTGATTAATAATGTCTTTTATCATACGACAGCCGAAATTCGTCAGAATGTCACCGCCTTCATGAATCACATCATGCAAGACCCGCTAAAGATCATTGATCGCCTGTGTATAAGAATGTAGCGTCTTTAGAGTCAGTTTGCCTGATTACCATGCTAAATGGCCGGGGTGAATTTTCACCACCGGCCATTTACTGCGCTGAAATCCTTCGATTACTCTTATCTCTCAGCCCTTGTCCCTTATCGTTTTCCGGATATCGAAATGTCCCAGTAGATTCAATCGAACTTATAGCAGCGACTTTTTTCCGATCAGTAAGCCCGAGCGAACACGACGGTGTGCTCGGCCGCGTCGCCGCACACGAGGCAATTGCTCTTCTTCTCGGCGGGCTCGAACGGAATGTTCCGGCTCGTGGCGCCCGTTTCTTCCTTCACCTGCTGTTCGCAGGCATCGGAGCCGCACCAGCCGGCCAAGGCGAAGCCGCGCTTCTCTTCCATCGCCGACTTGTACTCGTCCAGCGTATCGACGGAGAAGAAATTTTCCTCGCGGAATGCGCGGGCTTGCTCGTACATGTCGACATGAATCTGTTCCAACAACGCCTGTACTTCGGATACCAAGTTGTCCAGCGGAACGGACTTCTTCTCCCCGGTAGCGCGGGAAACGAGCACGCATTGGCCGTTCTCCAGATCGCGGGGGCCGAGCTCCAGCCGAATCGGAATGCCGCGCATCTCGTATTCGTTGAACTTCCAGCCCGGCGATACGTCCGCGCGATCGTCCACGCGCACGCGGATGCCCGCGGCCTTCAACTGCGCGTACAGCTCGTCCGTCTTTCCGATCACGACTTCTCGCGTCTTCGGCGGGCCGATCGGAATCATAACGACTTGCGTCGGCGCAACCTTGGGCGGCATCACCAGCCCGCGATCGTCGCCGTGTACCATGATCAAGGCGCCGATCAAGCGCGTGCTGACTCCCCAGGAGGTCGTATGGCAATACTGTTGCGTGTTCTCGCGGTCCAAATACTTGATATCGAAGGCGACGGCGAACTTCGTGCCGAGGTAGTGGGACGTTCCCGCTTGCACGGCTCGTCCGTCCTTCATCATCGCTTCGATCGAATACGTGTCCACCGCTCCGGCGAACCGCTCCGACGGCGTCTTCTGTCCTTTGACGACCGGAATCGCCAAGACGTTTTCGACGAAGTCGGTATATACGTCCAGCATCTGCATCGTCTCTCTCCGCGCGTCCGCTTCGTCCTCGTGAGCCGTATGGCCTTCCTGCCATAGAAACTCGCTCGTTCTCAGGAACGGGAGCGTTCTTTTCTCCCAGCGCACGACGTTCGCCCACTGATTGATCAACAGCGGCAAGTCGCGGTACGAGTTGATCCACTTGGCGTACATATGGCCGAACATCGTCTCGGACGTGGGACGGATCGCCAGCTTCTCTTCGAGCTGCTCGCCGCCCGCCTCGGTGACGAAAGGCAGCTCCGGGTTAAAGCCCTCGACGTGCTCTTTCTCTTTCGTGAAGAAGCTCTCCGGAATGAACAGCGGGAAGTAGGCGTTGCGATGGCCCGTTTCCTTGAACCGTCTGTCCAGCTCGCGCTGCATGTTCTCCCACAGCTCGTATCCGTCCGGGCGGAACACGATGCAGCCGCGTACCGGCGAGTAATCCATCAGCTCGGCTTTCTTGATGACATCGATATACCAGCGGGAAAAATCTTCGCCTTGCGGCGTAATCTCCGTTACGAATCCTTTATCCTTCGACATGACGCTCCTCCAACTCCTGACAATAGGCTTACGAGCGCGTTTCTTGCGAAACGCCGTAATCGGCTCTAATTTTTAACCAAACCAACAATATCGTTGTACGTGACTACTATCATCAGCAGCATAAGCATCGCGAATCCGACGAGATGCACCATGCTCTCCCGGTTCGGATCGACCGGCTTGCCGCGGATCGCCTCCAGCCCGAGGAAGAGCAGCCGGCTTCCGTCCAGCGCCGGAATCGGCAGCAGGTTAAAGATGCCCAGATACAGGCTGAGAATGCCCGCCCACAGCGTTAATTGCGCCACGCCTTGCTGCGCGATCTCCACCGTCACCTGCGTCGTCTTGACGGGGCCTCCGACTTTGTCCAGATTGAAATCCCGAATGAGATTCCGGAACCCTTCGAATATCCGTTTCGTCATCTCGACCATCGTCTCTCCGGAGAAGCGGATCGTCTCTATCGCGCCCGGCGCGCGCATTTCCCCGATCGGGTAGATGCCGATCTTCCCGGTTTCCGGATCGGGCGTCACCTTGATCGGCAGTTCGACGCCGTCCCGGTCGACGACGACCTGAAGCGGCTTGCCGGCCGAAGCGTTGATTTTCTCGACCATGGCGTTCAGGTCGCCTCCGATCGGCTCCCCGTTGATCGATTTCACCCAGTCGCCCTTCACGATGCCGGACTGATCGGCCGGCGCCCCCGATACGACATCCGAGATGAACACCTTCGAGGAGTTCTCTACCGGCACCCCCTGCAGCACCAAGTACAGCGCGAACAACGCGAAGGCGAGCACGAAGTTCATGACCGGACCGGCGAAAATCGAGAGCGCCCGCTGGCCGACCGTCTTATGGCCGAATTGGCGATCGAGCGGCGCGATTTGCGTCTCGCGGCCTTTGGCGATAACATGCGCCTGCGGGTGCACGGAATAACGCTCGACGTCGCCGTCGATATCCAGAGCGATGAACAAATCCTTCTCCAGGTCGAGCGATGTCACTTCACCGCGCATGACGTTCGAACGTTCGTCCAGGCGGTCCAAGTAGATCCTCGTGGCCTTGTCGTCCTTGACCCGGAGCGCGACCGTCTGCCCCGGCTGCACCTCGACGATCTCCGGGTCTTCCCCCGCCATGCGGACGAAGCCGCCGATCGGCAGCAGGCGCAGCGTATAGCGCGTCTCGCCCTTCTTGACCGAGAACAGCTTGGGCCCGAACCCGATCGCGAACTCGCGCACGAGAATGCCCGCCCTGCGGGCGAAATAGTAGTGCCCCCATTCATGCAAAGAGACGAGCAAGAAAAACATCAATATCGTCAGCAGCGCTACCTGAAAATTTCCCATCTGTCCAACCCCTTTGCGATTCGAAGGCAACCGGGCAGGTCTACCGTCCCGACTCGGCTGATCTTAGATTAACATTATTGTCCGAGCCGTTACAAGGCGGCGATGGGGTCAGCCCGGCGACTCCGCCAACCGCCTAGCCCAGTCGTCCGCCTCGAGTATCGCCTCGAGGCTCGGGGAAGGCACCGGCGCATGTTTGGCAAGCGCCCGCTCGATCGTGTCTTCGATCGCGAGGAAGGGGATCTCGCCCTTGAGAAACCGCGCGACGGCGACTTCGTTCGCCGCGTTGAACACGGTCGTGGCGGTTCCCCCCGCGCGGCCCGCTTCGTAAGCCAAACGCAGGCACGGATACCGTTCGAAGCTCATCGGCTTGAAGTGCAGCGTCCCCTGTTTCAGCAGGTCCAGCGGGGAAGCGGGGGAGGCGACCCGATCGGGATACGTGAGCGCGTATTGAATCGGCACGCGCATGTCGGGGTTGCCGAGCTGCGCCATGACGCTCGTGTCGACGAATTCGACCATCGAGTGCACGATGCTCTCCGGGTGCAGCACGACGTCGATTTGATCGTACGGCAGGCCGAACAGCCAGTGCGCTTCGATGACCTCCAGCCCTTTGTTCGCCATCGTCGCCGAGTCGATCGTCACCTTGGCGCCCATGCTCCAGTTCGGATGCTTCAGCGCGTCTTCGACCGTCACGTTCTTAAGCTGCTCCCGGCCGAGATCGCGGAAGCTTCCGCCGGAAGCGGTCAGCATCAGACGCTTGATCGCCTTGGCCGGCTCGCCGTTCAAGCATTGGAAAATCGCCGAATGCTCGCTGTCGACCGGAAGGATGGAGACGCCCTTCTCCTTCGCCCGGCTCATGACGAGATGACCTGCCGTAACGAGCGTTTCCTTGTTGGCCAGACCGATATCCGCCCCCGCCTCGATGGCCGCCAGCGTCGAAGTAAGCCCCTGGCTCCCGACGAGCGCGCAGACGACGTAATCGGCTCCCGACTCGCCGGCGATCCGCATCAAGCCGTGCTCCCCGCAGACGACCCGTACGTCCGACGGAACTTCGCCTCTTATCTTCGCGGCGGCTTCCTCGCTGCCAATGGACACCCACTTCGGCCTAAATCTTGCAACCTGCTCCAGCAGCAAGCCGACATTGGCTCCGGCGGCTAAGCCTACGACCTCGTAGTCCTCCGGACGGCGCGAGATCACGTCGAGCGTCTGGGTGCCGATCGAGCCCGTGCTGCCGAGAACGGCTATTTTTTTCATCGTCAACCTCCGCTGTCCACTTTTATATTTATGTAGTCGATCGCCGGATTATCCTGCCAGCAGCCCGATCAGATGGACGAGCGGAAACACGATCAGCCAGCTGTCCGTTCTGTCCAGCACTCCGCCGTGTCCCGGCAGCAGCTGCCCGGAATCCTTCACGCCGCGGAACCGTTTATACGCGGATTGCACGAGATCGCCCAATTGCCCGGCGACCGCCGCCGTCACGCCGATCAGAGCCGCCCGGCCGTATCCGAGCCATTCCGGCTGCGCGTAAGCGAAGATCAGGCCGGCCAGGACCGCGATCGCCAGGCCTCCGAGCGCCCCTTCGATCGTCTTGTTCGGGCTGATCGACGGCCACAGCTTCGTCCGCCCGATCGCCTTGCCGACGAAATAAGCGCCCGCGTCCGACGCCCAGATGCAAGCGAACGTCAGCGCCGACCAGAAGATTCCGTGCTCGAGCTCCCTCGTCGCCGCCATATAGTGGAAACCCATCCCCACGTACAC
>JAEZZE010000017.1 GCA_023418755.1 Bacillota bacterium
GGCTGCGGGTGTCGGAGCATCGGTTTCTACGGCATTGCCAACAAATCGCCTATATCGTTCGTCCCTCCAATCTGCCCTGGTATTCTTTAGGGCTGACTCCTGTCCATTTGCGGAAAATCGTTTGAAAATGAGGTACGCTTTCGTACCCGACCTCATGAGCCACTTCGTAAACCTTCTTATCTTCTTGCGCCAGGAGCGTCTTCGCCCGTTCAATCCGCAATCGGATAATAAAATCCGATATCGATTGCCCGGTCTTCTTCTTGAATAACCGGGACAGGTAGTTGGGATGCAGGTACAGCATGCCGGCAATATCGCTGACAGAGATGTCTTGATGATAATTCTGATAGATATATGCGACGGCTCCTTGTACAAGCTGGTTGACCTGGCCGCTCTCATGCGCGCGCACATAGGCGTAATACTTCTCTGTAATGCGCGTCAGTTGTTCGTGCACTTGTCCGATCGGCCGGCACGTATCGATGCCCTGCAGCGATCCCGAGTCTTCGCCCGCCCAATCCGATACGGGAATACGACGCGCCAGACTGTCTCGAATAATGGCGTAGGAGACCATGTGATAAATACCGAGCACCTGCTCATAGGCGCCAGGTCTTGCCGGATCAACATGCCGGAACAACTCCGACAACGCGGCATGCAATTGCTCCGGACCTTGACGAAATTGCAGCTCCCAGCTCGCGTAATCCTGCAGGTCCGGCAGGTGGCTCTCACTGCGGTTGTCAGTGGCTTGAGGATGTTGCCTCTCATCGAATTCAATGCCCGTAATAATCCCCTGCGGAAGGGCAAGCCTGCGGGTGGACAACGCCTTCAGCTTCGCATACTCCCTCGGCAAATCCTCGAGCCGGGAAGTTGGCGCATTGTAGAATAGCGATACAACGCCTTGCAGCTTCCGCTCTACCGTATGCTGCAGCAGTTCGGCTACGCCCTTAATCGTTCGCAGCAACACTTTTAGTTCCTCCGTTGTGCTTCGCTGCACGATGATAACCAGATTGCCCTCATAATCGGCAAAGCATTCCACGAACTGTTCGGAAGGACATAGAATGTCCTGGGCCATATAGCGGAACGCAACCTCATTCAATTCCTGCTCGGCCAGATCCGGACTGCCAAGCCATTCATCGCACTGCAGGAGCAGAACGAGAAACGGCATGCCGCTGTCCAGTCTCAAGCCATATCGCTGCTGCATATCTTCTCGGGCAATCAGCTCGAATCTGCCGTTCACGACGGCTCGCCGCAGCAAGTGTTCCTTGCGAATCGGAAGCGTATCCCTGATCTGGCGCTGTGCGGCCTCGATAATGTCCGACTGCTCCAGCTCGTTGCGCAGCTCGCTCAACGCGCTTGCGACCGTTTCTGTCAGTTGGTCATACGGCACCGGCTTTGTCAGGAAACTGTGAACGCCCATGCCGATCGCCTGCTGGGCATATTCGAACTCATCATAGCCGGAGAAAATGATCACCCGACAGAGTCGCCATCTCGCCTTGATTTCGCGTATGAAATCGAGTCCGCTCATTCCGGGCATTCGTATATCGGTAATTACGACATCGATCCGCCGACTCTCCATGACGGACAGCGCCTGCTTGGCCGAGTAAGCCTTGTACACTTCGGAAATCCCTGTATCGCGCCATGGAATGTCATAGGCAATGCCATGAACCACCTTCTGCATATCGTCCACAATCAGTATGTTATACATGGTGCGTCTCCTCCCTGGTCTGTGCTTGCAGGGGCAATGTCAACGTGACGCGCGCGCCGCCACCCTCACGGGCGGCAATCGCCAGACCCGCTTCCTCGCCGTACCGCAGTCTGAGGCGCCAATGCGTATTGTTCAAGCCATCGCCGCTGCCTTCTTCATTAAAGTTGTCCAAGCTCGCGCAGATGATCTCTATCTCGGAGGGATCGATATCGATGCCGTCATTCTCGATCGTCAGCTTAATCGAATTATCATCCTTGCGTGCGGTAATCCACAGGCGGTTAGATCCGCCTTCGTCCTGCTCGATACCGTGCACGATCGCATTCTCGACGATCGGCTGCACAGACAAGCGCGGTACCGCTATCGACAGCAATTCCTCCGGCACGTCAATGTTATCAATAATCTTGTTGTCGTACTGGATTTTCAGTATTTCGATATAATTGCGTATATTTTCCAATTCCGACTGCAGCGTAACCAAATCTCGATGCGTCTTCGTTGCGTAGCGGAAGTATTTACTCAAATAGAGCGACATACTCGCTACACCCTCGTTGTTGTTTCCCATCGCCATCTGATAAATCATATTCAAGGAGTTGTACAAAAAATGGGGGTTAATCTGCGACTGCAGCAGCTTGAGCTGTACCTGCTGCTGCTTCAGCTTAGCCAAGTAAACCTCGTTAATCAATGCACTTATTTTGCTAACCATACGGTTGAATTGGATAAACATAAACGTAAATTCGTTTTTCCCGCGGACGGGAATTTCCACATTGAACTGTCCCATACTGGCTGTTCGCATGGCGTCTACAAGCTGATTGATCGGTGCTAGTATGCCTCTATAAGACATCCACGTATAGATCAGCATCAGAATGACCACGCCTGCCGCTATGCCATACATCCAGTTCCGCAGCTGCAGGATGGGCGCCATGAACTTCTTCTCCGGGAAGTAGATCCCGATCGTGAGACCGGAATGCTCGGATGAAGCATAGATCACCCGATGCTGTTCACCGCTCAGGTTCATCGAAAAGTCGCCGCTTGCCTGATTCTGCTCTTCGATCCTTCCTCGCAATTCTTGCTCTTCCTCCGCCGGCATCGCTCCGCGAGTGCTAATGACGATAGGGTCGTCTTTGCCCAGAAGCACGATATCCATCTCTTTGCCGCTCGCAAGATGGGTCAAGAGGCGTTCGACATGGTCGAGCGGAATATCGACCGCAACGTACACGCCTTCATTGATTCGGGAAAATGACAAAGTTGTCTTCTCCTCGAAGACCGGCTGCTTCCGAATTCCGAAATACCAGCCGCTGTTCGCCTCTCTCTGCCGATGCCCTTCCATCACATAAGGATACTGATTTAGATCCCATACGAACCCCGAGGAGGTGAACATCCTTTTTTTCGCTGGCGCAACAACAACAATTTCGCCTTCCAGTTCGTTCGTATTTGCAAAAAATTTCAATTGCTTCAACAGGTCGCCGTATTGCCAAATCACCTCCATCTTATCTGGTGCCTGATTCATGGCAATAATGTCGTCGTCCACGCTTAACGCGTAGGCGAGCGATTCATACTTCCTCAGTCCGGACTCGAACTGTGTGGACAAGAGCAGCAACGACTGTCCGTAAGAATCATTGACCCTGCTCTTAAGCTCCTTTAGGCTGTATTGATTCATGTACAAATTAATGGCAACGATCGGTATGAGGATTAAAAAAAAGCTGCCCAGCAGCTTGCGCGATATCGACGAATCCAACAGGCGCTTCATCCCTGTAAACCGACCTCCTCTATGGCCGTGCGGAATACCGCACCTGGTAGCATCATTATACATAGAAAGAAACGATGGCACGAATTTTCATCCGCCACCGTTTCTTATTCTTCTCAATTGCCGAGCAGCAGCTCGATCACGTACATCTCCAGCGCCTCATAATTGCGCTCTTGCTGGCATTTCAGCTGATACCCCCGATCGAAGCGAGCGACCTTCTCCTCCAGCAGCTTCACGATTCGCAAACTGTTCTCCAAATGTCTGAAGCTATCCTCCAGCGACTGCGTACGCATCGCCTTGACATCGAGGCCGACATATTCCCCGTTCTTGCCATAGCCGTAATCGCTTAATATTTTTACTTGATTGAATGCCTGTCGCAAATTTTCCACGCCGAAGGTTTTGTCTTGGTCGTATTTCATCCCATTCTGGTCATTCAGGTGTACCCCCCACAACTTGTTCTGCGCAAGACAATACGCCAGCTCGTACGTCGGATCAAGCCCTGCAAGAACGGCATGAGCGGATTCGAGCAGCGCGCCTACGCGACTCGGGTCGGACGTTGTCGCACCCAAGCCCAGCACATGGCCCGTCGTCGGAATATAGCTGCGGTCGATCGGCTCGTTCGGCTTTGGCTCAACCATTATTTTAATAGAAGGGTCATAGGCGAGCATCGCATTGATGCTGTCTCGGATCGCCGTAATGCCCTGGACGGCATCTTTGCTTTCGTAGCATAAGGTTCCTTCTCTGGCAAGCCAGAGCACAACGTAATTCGTGCCGAGCTCCTTGGCGATATCGATGGAACGGTAGCACCTCCACAGGGCAAATTCCCGATCCTCCTTGTTATTTGACGTCAATCCGCCGTCAATCGTCCGCTCGTCCATCCACAACCGGGGAGCGACGAACTCTGCGGCCAAGCCCTGCCCGTCCAGGTACCCTTTCAGTTCCCGCGCTCGCTGCTTGATCTGGTTCTCCGACAACCCGTTCATATCCGGAACTGCGTCGTCGTCGTGGAATTGAATTGCCGAAAAACCAATCTCCTTGAACTTCTCGACCTTCTTCTCGAAGGTGATCGAGCTCCGCACTTCCGGGCCGAATGCGTCCGCGCCCTCATGTACGTTCCACGGTCCTACTGAATATCGAAATGCTGTCATTCCGTGTTCCTCCCCGTTGTTCTACTCTCTTTTTAGATCCACCAAATCTCGCCTAACGGCTCGCGTATAATAACCGATTTCAGGTTGCCGACAGCTTTGGAGAAGCCCTCCTCAACAGACATCAAGCCGTCTTCGTGCTCGATGCTGATAGCTCCGTCATAGCCCACAAGGCGCAGCGCACTTATCATCTCAGCCCAATCGTGCATACTATGTCCAAAACCTACGGTTCGGAATTGCCATGCTCGGTCCAGCATCAAAGCGTAGGACTGCATATCGGTCAAGCCATGCTTATGAACATTAACCGGATCAATCGATGTATCCTTGGCATGAAAGTGATAAATTGCGCTTTCCCTGCCCAATACACGGATCGCCTGCACTGGATCGATGCCCTGCCACCACATATGGCTAGGATCGAAGTTCGCGCCGATCGTCTCGCCTACGGCCTCGCGCAGCCGAAGCAAGGTGCCCGGAGTATGCGCGGAGAAGCCGCCGTGCAGCTCAAGCGCTATTTTCCTGCCGCGTTGCGCGGCGATCTTTCCGGTTTCTCTCCAGTAAGGGATAACCTTCTCGGACCACTGCCATTCCAGGATGTCCTGGTAATCGTTCGGCCAAGGCGCCACAGGCCAGTTCGGGTACTTCGCCCCCTCGTGGTCGCCTGGACAGCCGGAAAACCCGATAACGACCGGTACATCAAGCTGCTCGGCCAGCTCTATCGTTTGTACGAACTGTTCGTGGTGCTCACGCGCAATCTCCTTCTGCGGATGCAGCGGGTTGCCGTGACAGCTGAACGCGCTGATTTCCAGCCCGCGGTCCTCGAACAACTTGCGGAACGCGTTGCGCTTTCCTTTGTCGGTCAACAGCTCTGCAGGGTTGCAGTGTGCATTGCCCGGATACCCGCCGGTGCCGATCTCTATTGTCTCCAGCCCATGGGAGACAATCAGATCCAAGGCTTCCTCCAGCGGTTTGTTGGCGAATAATACAGCGAAAACACCCAATTTCATCGCTTTACTCCTCCTTCATCTTGTAGGCGACGTCTTCTACCGCCTAGTCCGAAACCGGTCCGGCCGGCTGAACGTTAATCCATTTACGTGATTGGGCCGACTGCTCGACGGCGTCAAGCACCAGTTGGTTGCGATAGCCATCCTCGAAGCTGGGCTGCGGGTTCGTATTCGTGGCGATCCCTTGCATTAGCGCATGCGCGATGTTGATAAAGGTGTGCTCGTAGCCGATAATATGACCGGCAGGCCAATACGCCTCCATGAACGGATGAACGCCTTCCGTGCAACTGATCGTACGAAATCCCTGCTGTCCCGGCTGGTCGTCCTCAAGGTACAATTCGAAATGATTCATATTCTCCATATCCCAGCGCACCGAGCCTTTGGAGCCATTTATCTCGAATTTGTTGCCGTTGCGGTTGCCCTTCGCGAATCGCGACGCCTCGAATACGCCGAGAGCGCCATTGTCGAACTTGGCCAGGAAGGCGACCGCATCGTCTACGTCCACTTGTCCTCTCTGCGCAGAGTCCAGCTTCGCGTTCAGTCCGCCGCTCATCTCGCCTAACGGACGCTCCTTGACGAAGGTTTCCATAACGCCAGACACCTCGGTGATCTCGCCGACCAGATAGCGCGCCAAGTCGATGGAGTGGGCCATCAGATCGCCGTGCGTGCCCGAACCGCATACTTCCTTGCGCAGTCGCCAGACAAGCGGAAACTCGGGGTCCATAATCCAATCCTGCAAATAAACCGCACGAATATGGTAGATTTGGCCTAAAACGCCCTGACTGATCAGTTGTTTAATATACCTGACCGCCGGAACATAGCGGTAATTGTGGCAGATCATGTGGATTACGCCAGCCCCTTGCGCCGCATCGAGCATCTGCTTCGCCTGCTCGCTCGTCATCGCGAGCGGCTTCTCGCAGATGATGTGCTTGCCGGCGCGGGCGGCGGCAATGGCGATTTCCGCGTGCGTATTGTTGGGGGTGCCAATATCGATCATGTCGATATCATCCCGTTCGATCAGCTTGCGCCAATCGGTTTCATAAGAAGCCCATCCATACTTGCTAGCCGCCGTCCGAACACCGGCTTCGTCTCTTCCGGCGATCGCCCTCATGACCGGTTCCACATCCAGATCGAAATAAAACGGCAAATCTCTGTAGGCATGGCTATGCGTCTTGCCCATAAACTTGTAGCCGACCATTCCGATGCCAATTTGTCGTTTCCCCACGAATAATTCCCTCCCGCATCTGCTACGGCTCGCTCGTTCCTGCTGCCTTGTCCGTGCAACCTTATTGTAAGCAACCGGGGCAGCAGGACGGAATTCGCTAATCTAACCTTTTCCTTCGCAATTGTGACTCGCTAAGCGAACTGCAGCCGTTCAGACAGATGTAACCTCCACCAGTACCTCTTGGCGTCGAATTTCTTCAGACCCATTCTTCGCCCGAATGATGACCGTATAGGAGCCGGGAGCTACCCCTACAGGCACTGTAACGTTAACTGCTCCTTGCCACGTATCCCCGACGGCGACGGTTGCCGACGAATAAACGGTGCTGAGCCCCCAGACTTCAGGATACTCGACCTCTATCGTAGCGTTCAGCACGCTATCGTAGCCGTTATCCAGCAGAACGGTCAACGACCGCGTCGAACCGCTCGTACCCTGGCTCAGCTTCGGGAAGACGTCGAGCACCGTAAAGCGAGCGAACGGCTCATCCTGCGCCGCAAAGCCTTCGGCCATGCCTGCCGTATGCACGGCCAATGCGCTGAATACTCTGGCCATTTCCGGCTTAACGACTGCGCTCGCTTCCGCATGCCGGTAGAACCGTTCAGCCCATCTCAGCATCCGCTCCGGGACCGTCAGTTGACCGAGCGTCCCCGCTGCCGTATTCACTGCAGATGCAGCTGCCGCCACTTCCGCTCCCGTCTCGGTAAGCGACGGAACGCTCACAGCGCCCGCGACCCTCAGCAATGCCGCTTGCGGCTTGGCTAATCCATAAGCGTAATAATGCAGACTTTCCGCAAGCGCATAGGCCAGCTCGCGCTCCACGTTCTCCTCCCCCATGGCATCGCTCAGATCGGCGGCCAGCGCATACAACGCGTCAAGAGCGTCTTCAAGCCCGTCTGCCGCAATTCCGGCATCGACAACCGACATTCCGAGCATCGTCTCCGCCGCCTCGTCAACATCCGTAAAGGCAACCTCCAGCTCCGAGCGGACGAGCATATCGGCAATATCCGCAAGCTGACTTTGGACAATCGCCGCCTTCTCCTCGCGGAACTGCTGTGCCGCTTCCAGCAATAAAGGCATGCCATTGCTATTGCCGAGCACCGTATAGATCGGACTGCCGTTCAACGCAATGTTCAGCATGCCTGCAGACCAATCGGGAGTAAGCTCAACGCCGTACATATCGTATTGCGCCTCTGGCGCGGTCAGCATCGGTATTTGCACCGTCGCCGCTCCGGATGCAGACCATGTCGCGACTACGATATTTCCGTCGTACTTCCGGTACACATAGCCGTACTTGTCAGTTCCCAGATCCAGCTGCCCTACATAATCGGCATTGACCAACTGGCGGGCCATATTGGACAAGGCGATGTACGCCGGCTTTGCCGTGCCGTCCGACCGCACAGAGCCGAGCCCATGTTCAAAATCGTTCGGATCGTTGCCTGTGTTCTGAAGATTGTACAGATGAATGGCGCGCATCGCATCGATGGATGTCCCGATCAGTTCTGTGCGCACCAAGTATTGCGCCTGCTGTTCCTCGGTTACACCGACATATACATTCGATGTCGTATAGCCCTGCTCGGTCAGCTGGTGCTCCAGCCAGCCCCCATACCGGTCAACTTCCGCCTTCATTTCCAGAAAGCGCGGGGCAATGATCGATTCCGGCGGGTTCGGAAATTCGTAAGGATGATAGGTCAGGACATCGATATAGTCATACAGGCCTTGCGAAAACTGTTTGCGCAACTCCAGCGGATGAGTCATCGAGTAAGCCGGTCCGAGAATCAACGCCTCTTTGTCTACCTGCTTGATTCTATTGGAGACTGCCTTGAACAAAGAGGTTACCTCATTCATTCTGGTCGGCGAAGCAGGCCAGAATGAATCATGATTGGGTTCGTTCCAAAGCTCGTAAGCGATTCCTTCCCCTGCGAATTGCTCCGCTATCGCCGCCATCTTATCGCCGTATGCGGAACGCAGGTTGAGCAAGTTCCCGAGCCCGGACAGATCCATCGACGTATTTACTAATTGGATGCTATGCTGCTGCATTTGCTCCCATGCGGCTTCAGCAACGGTAAAGTCCCATTCGTCCTCGGGCAAGGGCACTGCTTCTTCAGAAATATTGGCACGCATATTCGGAAAGCCGGCAAGCTCTTGCAGCGAAGCAAAGTGCGACTCGAAAGCGCTTCCGATTGCGAAGCCGAATTTGCTCTCATAGAACGGATATCGCTCCGTTACGTCCGTCAATACGATCAATGGCGAAGCATAGGACGCCACTGTTCTTCCATCCGATGTCAATACGACCTTCAGTTCATAGCTGCCCGGCGTACCGACTGCAACCTCCAGCTCCCAGTCGTTTCGGATCTGTTCCGGCAGAAGATGAATCTCGTCCGTGCCTTCATCTACCACATTGTCTGACGCATCAAAGACCGTATAAGATACCTCGTAGTCATGCACCATAAAATCGCCGTTCACGACCCGAAGCGACAAGCCCTTCTCGTCGGAAACCGCGTAATTATGACCGTAGCGGAACGGCCGGATCACATACTCCGGCGAATATAGCGGTGCGATCAGCACGTCATCCAGCCATAGAGCGGCATTTCGCGCACGGAAACCGGTAAACCCCGCACCCGATACGCCTGCATTTTCATGAAGCAGCAATTCTCCATCCTTGAACACGGAGTACCGCCCGCCATTCACGACCACAATGTAGTCGTGCCACTCGCCGTCGGCGGGCAAGTCTGTCGTCACGGGCGTACCGGTCGGAGTATACCCCGAGGAGGAGAACTCTCCTGCGGACCAGTCCAGACCGATCCGATGACGGATGCCCACTCCCGCATCTCCGTCTCCTCGCACCATCACTTCCCAATCTCCGTCCAGCCCGAGCAATTCCTGCTTGGCTTTGAAACGAAGTACATAATCCTCATGCTCATCGATTACTGTGCGAATACGCGACGAATACCCCGAGGCCGCCGCCGTGTATAATGCCTGATTCCCTCCGCTGTCTGTAACCGCAGACCAGCCTGTACGATCGTCCCAATTCGCCGCAAGCAGACCTTCGTGGAAGGTGTCGTACAAATAAGCCTCGGGGTGGGCAACCAGTCGGATCTCGTCCAGCCACACATCGGCATGCAGCGCATAGAATAGAATCGTACTCTCCGCTAAATCGTCATAACGCTGCTCTATCAGCAGATTGTTATTATAGTAAATGGACAGCAGATTACCCTTCTTGGTTATGGTGTACGTATGCCATTGCTCCTTGCTTGCCAGCAGAGGAGCGGTTCCGGCCCCTGTCAGCAAATACACGTTCCACACATAGGCCAGCTGAAAATCGTAATCTCCGATCTTGAAGCCGGCCGTCGGGAAATGAACGCCGTCCTGGTAGGGATACGCTCCCCACGGCGTGTCAAAGCGCAAACGATATTTCAGTGTAAAGTCACCATAGGCGTCCACTGTCTCCAGTTGCGCATATTCACCGGCAACACCTCCAAGCCGCATCACGTGGTTGCCCGCGTCATCCGGGTCCTGCACGCGCGCGGCATTGAAAGGCGTCTGCCACTGACCGGACAAGGCTACAGTCGTAAAATCGTCTTCGAGCAAGATATCAGGATCAGGCGTAATGACCAAGCTGTTCCGTATCTCCGGCAAGCTTGCCGAGGAAATCGCTGCGGCCGGAGAAAGGACGGTCATAGAAACCAGTATGGCGCTCACGAATCCATAAAGTACACTTCGAGTTGTCCACATCGGAATCGCTCCTATCCCGCAATCATGCGGCGGATGTAACGTGCCGTATATTCAATCCCCCAAAGCTCCAACTCTCTGTCCCAATTGTTCGAATGCGGCTCAATGCTGAGTCCGCCCTTGTATCCCTTGCTGTACAATACCGCCATGACAGACGGCCAATCCGTCTGATCCAGCCCCGCAGGCGGGTCGTCATATCGCTCGCCGCCGATGATCAGCGAACCCTTCAAGTGAAAATGGCAGACTCGGTCACCCCAATCCCGCAATTCCTGCAAGTAGTCTCTGCCCGCATATCGGGCATGGGAAGGGTCATACTTTATGCCCAGTTCCGGCAATTTCCCGTGAATCCGGCTCCAGACGGCCGGCTCGACATTGAAGTTATGCCAGGCGCAATTCCCGCTCGCAATGCGAACGCCGTATTTCCCGGCATATTCAATCAACTGCTCATAGAAACTTGCCGCCAGCTCGCAGTTGGCCGCGAACTCCAATCCCTCCACCCGATTGACGCCGATGACGACAATGGGGCATTCTATCTGCGCCGCCGCTTCAATGAGCTGTATGGCTTTCGCGTAAGGGCCGGGCAAGATGCCTTCCGCGCCAAGCGTCGGCACCCCCCAGATCCCTGTCGAAGCCACCGACACATCCGCGAGCTGCGCTGCCCGGCGGAGCTGGACGGCCTTCTGGGCCAACTCCGACGCGCTGTCATCCGGCAGGAGGCAAAATTCAATAAAGTCCAGTTGAAGTCGCTTGGCCTGCTCGAAGCTCTCCACTCTGGCAGGCGCAATCATTCCAAGCTTCATCCTGCTGCGCTCCCCTTCCTCTGCTGATTATTCCTTCACCGATCCCAGAACAATGCCTTTAACAAAATACTTCTGCAAGAACGGATAGATGAGCAGGATCGGCAGCGTCACGATAAACACCTGGGCTGCCTTCAAGCCGCGATTGGACAGCTTCTGCATGCGTTCAAGCTGTTCCGGCGTAATGTTGGTCGTGTCCACCTGCTCCATGAGGAAGCTCCTCAGGATCGCCTGAATCGGCCACTCGTCCATATGGTTTAAGTAGATGACCGCATCGAACCAAGAATTCCAGTGCATCACGATGCTGAACAGGGTCAAGGTTGCGAGCGCCGGCAGCGACAGAGGAAGGAAGATGCGCGTCAGGATCGTCAGATGACCCGCCCCGTCGATCATCGCCGCTTCTTGCAGCCCTTTCGGCAGCTGCCGAAAGAAGTTCATCAGCAGTATAACGCTGAAGATGGGAAGGGAGATGGGGCCAATGACGAGGGCCCAGAAAGTGTCCAACAAGCCGATATCCCGGATGAGCAGGTAGGTCGGTATCATCCCGCCGGAGAACAGCATAGGGAAGATAAAGAACCACATCAAGAAGTTGCGTCCCTTCAGGTCCCGGGCTTCTCGGCTCAACGGATACGCGGTAATGGCCACCATTGCCATCTGGATCGCCATACCAATCAGCACTCGCTTGACCGAAACGAGAAATCCTCCGATGAATCGGTTGTCCTGCAAAATCTCTGTATAATTGGACCAGTGCAGCCCGATCGGCGCAAAGACGACTTTCCCCGCCTCTACCGCAGATTTGCTGCTCAGCGATAAAGCAAGCAGATGGACCATCGGTAACACGCAGATCAGCGCCAGACCGATCAAGATGCAGACGTTCGCGCTAGTAAACAAGTAGTACGGCCACCTGTAGCCTTTAACCATTCCCCTTGCCTCCTGGTGCTGCAATTTACCTTAGAAGATTCGATAATTGGCATACTTATACGCTAGCCGATAGGAGATGACGATGAGGACAAAACCTATGGCGGATTTGAACAGTCCGACTGCGGTCGCCAAGCTGAATTGCGCCTCCTGCAAGCCTGCCCGATACACGAATGTATCAATGATGTCTCCCGTCTCGTATACAGCCGGATTGAGCAGCATCAAGACTTGTTCGAAGCCGGCATCAAGAACGCCTCCCAGACTTAACGTGGCCAACAGCACAATCGTCGGCATGATGCCCGGGAGCGTAACATGAAGCGTCTGCTTCCATCTGCCCGCACCATCCAGCGCTGCGGATTCGTAAAGTTCGGGATTAATGCCGGCAAGCGCCGCCAGGTACAGAATGGCGCCCCAGCCGAAACCCTTCCATACATCGGTAGCCACCAGCGTAAACCGGAACCAGTTGTTGCTGCCCAGGAAAAAGATACTTTCGATTCCGAAAACGTTAAGGATGCGGTTGATGATCCCCTCTGTCGATAAAATTTCCATGAAGATGCCGGCTGCGATGACCCATGACAAGAAGTTGGGAAAGTACACCAACGTTTGCACGGTGCGCTTGAACAGCATCTGCCTCACTTCGTTCAGCAGCAAGGCGAAAATGAGCGGTACCAATTGCCCCAATACAATTTTCATTATCGCAATGGCAAACGTATTCCAGACGATCTGCTTGAAATCCGGCGAATTGAAGATGAGTCGGAACCAGTCCAGACCTACGAACTTCGAGCCATGAAAACCATAAATCGGCTGGTAATCCTGAAATGCGATAATGATGCCATACATCGGAACATACATAAACAGTATCGTAACCGCAATTGCGGGCAGAAGCAGCGCATACAGCATGCCGTTCTGCCTAAGCCGCCAGCGAACCGGAGTTTTCCTGTACGCCTTCCGTTCGATCTGCGTCTGTGTCGCGCTTGGCATTACTGGCCACCTCCAGGCATTCCCTTACCTTGCGGCATACCACTCATTCACTTCTTTAACGATTTGCTCCCCGCCGGACTTCAACCATTGCGAGGCGAACGAATCGAAGTACGAGATTGGCTCGGAATTCATAATAATCTTGACCATCGACTCTTCCTGCAGCTTGGACAGGAAGGTGCTCTTCTCAAGCATCGTTGTCGTCGGGGTGCCGAAGAAAGCATCCATTCTGTCGTACAGGCCCATCGCCTTCTGCTTCTGATAGAGGTCGATATGCAGATTATGGCCATATTCGTTCAGACGATCTCGCACCTCCTGCATGCGCAGCTTATCACTGGAGCTCAGCTGATCCTCTTTACCGTCCTTGATGGCATTATTAATGCGAATGTACGTGTCGATGAGCTCCGTAGAGCGTTGGTTCATTTTCATCCCGAATACGAGATGGACGCCGTCAACCTCTTCGATGCTCTTGGCGCCGGGGAAATTCCAGTAGCCTGGCCCTTCCTTCTTGTAGCCTTCGAGAAAACCGCCTTCCTCCGCCTCGTACTTGAACGTGAATTTATCTCGAAGCGTCAAGTCTGCGCGCGCTACGGACTCCATATATTCATTGAAGGCCAGTATGACCGCTTCCGGATTTTTCGTGCCGACCGTAATGCCAGTGCCGTCTGCGAACGGAAATCCGCTGATAAACGATGATTTTTCGGATTCCCGAAACAACGGAACCGGTACTATGACAGCCTCAGGATTATTCTTCACCGTGTCGATGAACGGCCCGTGAATGAGCGCCCATGATCCATATAGCGAGAGAGCCTTGCCCGCAATGAAATCCTGGTAATTTTTCTTCACGATAAATTCTTTGTTGATATATCCCTTGGCGTACCAGCCTTGCAATATTTCGAGACCCTGACGGAATTCCGGTTGCAGGCTTCCGTAAATCAACTGCCCTGGATTCGCCGGATCCTCCTGCCATCTTCCCGGGAACGCGCCCAGCGCATTGAATACAATCTCCGTACCGGACAAATGCCCGCCCCAGTTTTCCATATACAATCCCGTGCCGTCAGGATGCTTCCGCTTGTAGGCTTCCATCGTCTTCTCAAACTGCTCCAGCGTCTCCGGCACAGGCAGGCCCAGGCTGTCGAGAATATCCTTGCGGATCCAATGGGTGTTGTTCGTCCCTGCCCACGTATCAATAATGGTCGGCATCGCATAGATTTTGCCGTCGTAGGTCACTGCCGCAAACAATTGCCCGGCTGCCGAATCATTTGCCTCCTGAATCAAGAACTTGACCAACGGCGAGGCGTATTGCTCGATCAGTTCGTCAAGCGGAAGAAGCAACCCGGCTTTGGCAAGCTTAATAATTTGAGAGGAATTGGTTTTCACTACGTTGGGCAATTGCCTGCTCGCCATGGCCAAATTCAGCTTCTGTAGATCGGCATCGCCGTCAGGCACAACCCATTGCGCTTCCCATTCGATGCCCAGCTTGTCTCTGGACCACTCGACAAATTTGTTATTCTTGATGTCGTGTCCGGGGGCGAACCAGTTTTCTCCGCCGGTCGGAATAATAAAGTTCTGACTGAGCTTAACGGGCGGATCAAACTTCGGATAGCCGTCAACCAAGGTGTACGCTTCTTGTTCAGACTTCTGACCGGTCGGGCTTTCTGTCGGCTGTCCCGTATTGCTGGTTTTCCCGTTATTCCCAGAGCATCCTGCAGCCAAGACCGCCGAGATACTCAACACCAGCAATGCGCCTTTCACTTTGTTGGTCATTTGATTTCCCCCTAGGGCGCTCATTAGAATTTGCGAAACTCTTCCAGGTTGACACGCGCTCCGCTCTCAGCGGAAGCAACCGCCGCGCGCGTAAGCTCAAAGCTGTATATATTGTCTTCGAGAGCCGTAAGCGGCGCACGATCTTCGCGGATGGCCTGCACAAGCTCGGACAGCGAGCTGCTGCGAGGATCACCGCTTGGGGCGGGAACATCGATATGCACGTCGGTAATACTATCGTCCTCGTTGATCAAGCGACAAATAATCGAATCCGAGGCGACGACAATTTCGCCGCGCTCGCCTACGAAACGCATATCGCCGCTCCATGAGGTGAAGCTTCCCCGTGGCACCCAACTGCCGAAGTAGTTGACATGAATCTCATCCTTGAAGCGCAGGATGACGCTTGCGGCAGGTTTGCCCTTCCACCAGCTCCAACTGGTCTGGAAGCTCTGAGCGTAAATATCGACGGCCTCCTTGCCCAGCAAATAGCGAAGCAGGTCGAAATGGTGAATGGACATATCCTCCAGCAGCACCTCGGGCAAGCTGTCTCTCCAGCCGTTGGCGTTAATCGACGTTCGAAATTCATATTCGACATAGCCGATCTTGCCGACCCGCTCTTCCTCAAGTACCCGCTTCAACGCTTGAATCGGCGCAAACCAGCGATAATTCTGACTCACCATCACCCGCTGGGCATACTGCTTGCTTGCTTGCAGCAGCTCGACGCCAGATTCGTACGTATCGGACAGCGGCTTCTCCATCAGCACATGCATGCGATTCTCTAGCGCCGCCAGCGCCAGCGACTTGTGCGTCTGCTGCGGCGTGACAATCAGGGCGATATCCGCCCCCGATTCGCGGAGCGCCAACAGCGGATCCAGGTAGAGCCGACTGTCTTCAAGCCCGGTAATTTCCTTCGCCTGCGTCAAATTTTGCGGGGACAGATCGGACACTGCAACTAATTCCGCATCCGGATTATGCTGGACGACCTGCAGCCAGCTTTGTCCGAAGCCTCCGGCGCCAATCTGCAGGACTTTCATCTTTGCCATCGTTGGTTCCTCCTCATCGATTACCGCGCGGCAGGCGCTAAGCCCATCCGGGTCAAGTTGAAATAGCTGAGCGCCAGGCTGTCGAGCGGATTTCGGCGGCACGCGTCCTGCTCTACCGTCATCCATTGGACGCCGGACGCTTCGGCGGCGGCGAATATGGCGTTAAAATCAAGTACGCCTTCCCCAATCTCAGAGAAGAACGCTTCCTTGCCCGCTTCCATATCCTTGATATGCAATACGGGGCAGCGGTTCTGCAGCCGTCCGATATAGGTGACCGGATCAGCCCCTCCGCGCGCCAGCCAATAGGTGTCCAACTCGAAGCCTACCCACTCCGAATCGGTCCATTCGATTAACCAGTCGAGCATCGCTTTGCCTTCGATCTGCGCAAGTTCCCAGTCATGGTGATGATAGAGAAAGCGAATCCCTTGCTCCTTCAACTGCTTGCCGATCTGGTTAAACAGTAGAGCAGCGCGCTTGATCTCTTCCATCGTTTGAAATCTCGAGGACAGCGCTACGTATTCCCCGCCCATTTCATGCAAGCTCCGCACCAGCCCGTCGACACCGATCGTAAGCTGCTCAAGCAGGGCATGACAACCGATCGTCTTTAGATCCAGACGGCGGACCCATTCTCGATGCTCGACGATCGTGGCGAGATCGAAAGGCCCCAGTTCGATGCCGTGATAGCCAATCTCGGCAATCCGCTTCAATGTCCCGGCATAATCGGCCTCCAGTTGCTCTCTTACTGTAAATAGTTGAACGCCTATCGCATCCGGCATGCTAGCTGATCCTCCTTATTCTGCTTCCCGGCTAAGCCTGCCGTACTTAAGTCCCATCGGCAGCGGCTCCGGCTGCTCGCACGGGGCATCGATCGTTACCGTATGTCCGGAGCGAGCCGATTCAAGTGCGCCCAGCAATACCGCAAGCACATGACGCGCCAATCTCCCGCTGGCCCGCGGTTGCCTTCC
The DNA here is from genome assembly GCA_023418755.1 of Bacillota bacterium. Taxonomy (GTDB): domain Bacteria; phylum Bacillota; class Bacilli; order Paenibacillales; family Paenibacillaceae; genus Cohnella. The sequence continues at coordinate 17,003 of JAEZZE010000017.1, forward strand.
CTCGTGGATCGCCTCCGCCAAGTCGGCCAGCCCCAGCCCGCGACTCTCCTCGGTAAAACCGTGCGAATATGGAAATTCCGCCTCCTGGCCGTTGCTGCCTCTCCAACGGATCGATCCGCCGAAGAAATTCGGATCCGGCAGCAACAGCGTCCCTTCCGTTCCGTATACTTCTAATCGGGGGGAGTAGCTAAACCCTTCTTTGGCAGCTTGCAAGCTTGCCAGCATGCCATTGCCAAGCTCCAGCGCTGCCGCAGCGTTCATCGGCGCTTCCACAGTGACGCTTTCCCCGAAACGCGGCGAAAGCGGATTCGCAACTGTAATCGATTGCCGCAGCTGCGCGGCCATCCCCGTTACCCGCGCTACTGGTCCGAACAACGCAACGAGCGCCGTTACATAATAAGGGGCCATATCGAGCAGCGGGTCGCCTCCCAGCCGAAAGAAGTTATGAAAGTTGGGATGCATCCCGTCGGCAAAATTCCCCATCAGGATGGAAGCATGAGCGGCATAAGGAGTACCGATCCACCCGTCGGCAATTAGCTTGCGAGCGGTCTGCAATCCACCGCCGAGGAACGTATCCGGCGCGCAGCCGACCAGCAAGCCGCGCTCGTCTGCAAACCTTAGCACATGGTCCGCTTCTTCCAAATTCAATGCAAACGGCTTTTCCGAATACACATGCTTTCCATTTGATAGCGCTTTCATGTTGACTTCAGCATGGACTTTCGGTGCGGTCAGATTGAGAATGAGCTCAACCTCCGAGTTTTGCAGCATCTCGTCGACGGTGAAGACCGGAAGGACGAATTGCTCCGCTCTTTCCACAGCGCGTTCCGAGTCAAGATCCGCGCATCCGGCAATTTCCAACTGCGGGAACCGGGATTTGCAATTGTGCAGATAGGTCGCGCTAACTTGCCCGCACCCTATTACGCCTACTTTAACCTTACGCATATTCTCACCTCCTCGTTCTTGCTAATCATAGCAAGATCGACCCAGCCGACAAATACGGCGTGATGACTTCTTTCTTACGGTATCCTAACCTGCGGACAAAAACAAAGAATCACGCCTTCCGTCAGGAAAGCGTGATTCTGCAGTCGGTTATACTCCGTTCACCCAATTTGATCAGTATCTCCTCGGTTATTCGATCCAGGCGGTAGCTTGACGTCCCCCTCCATTCTTCCCGAATGAATCAACTCGGCTTTTCTGCTTGCAGGTCCGCAAAAATCTCGGGATAGGATTGATCTCGAACTAATACATCCGCTCCTACTTATGGATTTAGCAACGCCTATCTCTGCACTCTCGCAACATTTGGCGCAGGAGCGAGACGTGGGGAATCCACAGGTATGCGGCTCGCATCAACCGAAGAACTCTGTTAGACAATTTCGATTTTTTCGCACAAAAAAAATGCGGTCAAAAACCCGCAATCCTTGATTTTGTGGTGGTCGGGACGACACGATTCGAACATGCGACCTCTTGGACCCGAACCAAGCGCTCTACCAAGCTGAGCTACGTCCCGACGATGGCCCTGCATCCCCAAGTCTCTGCACCTATTATGAGGCAGAAGCCGGGATTAATCAACCCTGCGGGGCAACGAACGCGCGTCCGCGAAGCCCTATCCGCCCCTCGGGTCCCGGCGCAGCCGCTCCCTGTATTCCTGCGGCGTCACGCCGAACTGCCTGCGGAAAACTTTAATGAAATAGTTGGCGTTCATGTAGCCCGTCAGGCATCCGATCTCATAGATTTTGACGTCCGTGGCGCCGAGCAGCTGCGCCGCCCGCTCCATCCGAAGACGGGTCAAGTATTCGCTGATGCCCTCCCCCGTCTCCTTCTTATAGATTTTGGACAGATGCGTCGGATGCATATAGACGTAGTCGGCCATCCTCTGCAGCGACAGATCCTCGGACAGCCGCTCCGCCATGAACTGCTGAAGCCGGACGATCGCCTCCGAACGTCCCCCCGCCCGCTCGTCTCCGTCGTTCCGAAGCCGCTCCAGCGTATCCGATATCCAACCTCTCAGCCGCATCGGAGTCCATAGAAAAGCCGAATCCGAGCTTTGTCCGGAACCTGTCTCCAGAAAATCCGCCAGCCGCCGTCCGCGCTTATGGAGATGCGTGCACAAGGCGGCGGCGAACGTTAAGTAGATCTCCGTCAATTGCTCGGTCTGAGTGCCGTCCGGAGGGTCGGCATGCTCCAGCGCGAGGTTCAGCTTATTCCCGATCGCGTCCCAATCGCCGATTTCGAACAGATGCCTGAGCAGCGGCGGCTCGTGCAGGCAACGCAAATAACCGGGCCCGGCCGCTCTCGCCTCGTCGGCCCTGACCAGAAATTGCCCTTGAGGAGAGCCGCCGCCGCGAATCGCCGACAGCGTCCGCTCGTACATGTCCGGCACCTGCGAGGGAAATTCGCCGATTTCGCTCCTATACACGGTCGCGTTCACGTTCAGGAATTGTCCCGAATGCTTGTGGAACAGCACCGCGCATCGCTCCGCGTCCCGGATTGCGGAAATTTCACTCCCCTCCGGAGACGAGCCGGCCCGCTCCGCGGGCTTGACGAGAAACACGAGATGGCCGTGAACGTCCCGGCAGCACCAGAAGTCAAAGTCGTCCGAGAACGTCTCTTCCGCGATATTTTCCAATCCGTACGCCAGCAAGGCGGCATCGTTCCGGTCCGCCGTTCCGTCGGGCCGCTCCGGCCTTACCAGCAGCAAAACGCAGGAGTCTCCTTTGCGAAAAGGCAGACCGAACCCGACGAGCTTCTCCGTCAGCTCCGCCTCGGACATTCGGAGTCCCGCGGACAGATCGGCCAGCAGCTTCGCCTTTAATTCCGGCTCGTACGAGCGCAGCGTCCGCATCGCCCGCTGCGCCGAAGCGATTTCTTCCCATTCCCGGCGAAGCTGCTCCATCGCTTGGCCGACCGCCGCCTCCAGCGTGTCCCGTCGTACCGGCTTCAGCAAATAATCCGTCGCCTGCCCTTGCAGCGCCTCCTTCGCGTAATCGAAATCCGCGTATCCGGTGAGCATGATCACCTTCGTTCTTTTCCATCTTTCCTTGATCGTCTTCAGCAGAGCGATTCCGTCGCAATCCGGCATCCGGATATCGGTCAGCACGATGCCGATCGGCGAATCCGCCATCTTGCGCAACGCCTCTTCGGCCGAATAAGCGACATGCACGGCTCCGATTCCCAGCTCCTCGCAGGGCAGCAGCGCCGCGATTCCGTGCGCGATTTGAGCTTCGTCGTCAACGATCATCACGTGGATCATTCGGTAGCCTCTCCGTTTCTCCGGGATAGGGAATTCGCATTTCGATGCGGAAGCCGCCCTCCGGCGGCCGGTCGAAGCTCAGCCCCGCGGCGGCGCCGTAGACGAGCTGAAGCCGCTGATGCACGTTATACATTCCGTAACCCCTGTCCTCGGACCGGGGGTTGTCCAGACCGGCGGCCAGCGCCTGCAGCTCATCGCCGGACATGCCCGGACCGCTGTCGGCAATGATGAGCGCCAGCTCTCCGGGGCGAATCTCTCCGCCGACGGACACGAACCCGGACCGGGAGAACGGCTCGATTCCGTGCACGACGGCATTCTCCACCAGCGGCTGCAGCAGCAGCCGGGGAAACGGCAAGTCCCTTGCCCGTTCCGGAACGTCGATCCGGTAATCGAGCCGGGGAAGCCGGATCTTCTGGATTTCCAAATAATTCACGACCAGCGCCAGCTCCTCCGCCAGCGTCGCGTCCGGCTTGTCCGCTCTTGTCGTGTAGCGGTAATAATCGCTTAGATTGTGCGACATCGCCGCGACGCCTTCCGTGTTGCCCATCTCGGCCATATGGATGATATGCGCAAAACAGTTGTATAGAAAGTGCGGATTGATCTGCGACTGAAGCTGCTTTACGCGCGCGTCCTTCGTGCGAATCCGCTCCTCGTATACGCGTTCGATCAGCTCCTGAATCTGCTCGGCCATCTGATTGAACCGGTTGTACAGAAAGGTGAATTCGGAGCTGGCCCGGTCGTGAATCCGGGCTCCGTAATGGCCCAGCCGGATGTGCTGGACGCCTTCGACCAGCCGTCTGATCGGCACCCTCACATGGCGGTAGAGCAGAATGGCGGACAAGGCGGCCGTTACGAGCATAAGGGCGGATACCAGGTAAAAAAGCCCCCTCTGGCGGGCGATCGGAGCCAGCGACTCGTTCAGGGGCACGTAATCGATCAGATAGCCCTGCAGGGCTTCGGAGTACAGGAAGGTGGAGAGAACCTTGCTCCCGTCCGCAAGCGTCCGAACGACGGAGCCGCTGCCTCCGGCCACCGCGGCCTGAAGCTTCTCCGCCACCTCCCGGGCCTGAAGCGAGGAGGAGTGGCGATTGCCGATCACGACCCCTTCCCCCGGCAGCCAGATAAACGGATTGCCCGAGCTGCCGGCCTTGTACTGATCCAGCAGGCTCCGGAGGCTGAGCCCGGAGAACGTCGTCTCCACCGCCAAGGTCGCGCTGCGGATATCCCCGGTTTTCGGCCGGCCGTCCGCCATTCTCCGCACGAAAGCCCAGGTGCTCGGCTGCGAGGGGTCTCCCTTGAAGCGCCAAGAAGTCCAGTTGCTTTCATCCCATTCCGACATGTCGAAGCCGCTCTTGCCGTCGCTGGACACCACCGCGTCCAGCATCGGCGCGTACAGCGCGATCCGGTTCGTCCAGGGACTCGTAATGCTGAGCAGCAGCAGCTTGTTCTCCAGCTCCGCGCGCAGCCGGCTCCGCTCGTAAGGATCTTCGGTGAAACGGGCGGCGTACTTCTGAGCTTCGACATCCCTGACCAGCGTGAGCATATTGGCGTTCAACTGGTAGATTTGCGCGTCCATCTGGCTGAGCAGGAAGCTCAGCTTATGGACGGACGAGGATTTGATCTCCTTCTCCACGACGGCGATTCCGGTCTGATTGGAATAAAACAGCAGCAGGAGCATCGGCAGCAGCAGGGAAACGATGACCGCCAGCATTTTGCGAAAAATATCCCTTTGAATTTGCACGGCCCTACTCCTCCCGCCGAACTCCGCCGGTTGCCGGCGGCTACTCCTTGACGGCTCCCAGCGTCATTCCTTTGACGAAGTATTTTTGCAAGAACGGGTACGCGACCAGAATCGGAAGCGCTCCCAGGAAGATTTGCGTCGAGCGCAACCCGCGCTGGGACAGGTTTTTGATATCCTCGGGATTCAGATTGATCCGCGTCAGATCCAGATTGGCCACCAGCGCCTGAACCATCGTGGCGAGCGGCTGCTTGGCCGCTTCCATATAGATCAAGCCGTCGAACCACGAATTCCAATGGCCCACCATCGAAAACAGCGACAGCGTAGCGATCGACGGCATCGAGATCGGCAAATACACGTTAAGCAAGGTGCGAAGATGCGAAGCGCCGTCGATCTGCGACGCCTCCTCCAGCTCCGCGGGAATGCCGCGGAAAAAGTTCATCATCAGGACGACGTTGAACACGGCGACCGCCCCCGGCAAAATCAGCGCGAGCAGCGTATTGTTGATGCCGGTTTTGACGACGACGATATATGCGGGAATCAAGCCGCCGTTAAACAGGATCGTCGCGACGAAAAACCACGAGTACAGCGAACGGCCCTTGAATTTCTCGTCCGCCTTGGACATCGGATAGGCCGCCAATACGCACAAGGCCATGCTCAGCAGCGTTCCCAGCGTCGTGCGCTGCACGCTGATCCAGAGCGCTTGGAGAAACTGGGAGCTGCCGAACGTCTTCGCGTAATTGTCGAGATTAAAGCCGATCGGCCAGAGCGACACCAGATTGCCCGTAGCCGCCGCGCTGGAGCTGAGCGACACCGCGACGACGTGAACCAGCGGCAGCACGCATGCGATGCTAATGGCCAGAAGCAGCCCGGTGTTCGCGAAGGCGAACGCGCGGTAGCCTGGTGATTTATAGTACATGGGACCGTCTCCCTCTAGAATATCCGATAATTCGCGTATTTGTAAGCCAGACGATAGGTGAGCGCGATCAGCAGCAGCGATACGGCCGATTTGAACAGACCGACGGCCGTCGCGAACGAGAACGCCCCTTGCAGCAGTCCGACTTTGTAGACGTACGTGTCGATGATTTCGCCCTTGCCGGCTACGATAGGATTGATCATATTAAAGACCTGATCGAAGCCCGCGTTGAGCACGTTGCCCAGAGAGAGCGTGCCGATAATGACTCCCACCTTGATAATGGAAGGCAGCGTTACGTGGAACGTCTGCCTCAGGCGGCTCGCCCCGTCGATTTCCGCCGCCTCGTAGAGGGCCGGGTTTACGCCGGCGAGAGCGGCCAAATAGATGATCGTGCCGAACCCGAATTCCTTCCAGACGTCGCTTACGATCAAGGTAAAGCGGAACCATCCGCCGCTTCCGAGGAAGAAGACGGAGGGCAGACCCAGCGCGCCCAGCGCGGCGTTTACAATTCCGTGCTCCGACAGCATATCCGTCAGAATGCCCCCCAGAATAACCCACGATAGAAAATGCGGCAGGTACACGAGCGTCTGCACGGTTCTCTTCAGCATCATCATGCGAACCTCGTTCAGCAGCAGCGCGAACAGCAGCGGCGCCACCCAGCCGACAACCATTTTAGACAGGGCGATGACCAGCGTGTTCTCGATAATTTGAACGATCCGCTCGTCCATGAACATCGTGCGAAAATGCTCCAGCCCGACCCATTCGGAGCCGCCGATGCCCTTGTAGGTTTTGTAGTCCTGAAACGCGATGACGATTCCGGCCATCGGAATATAGCTATATACGATCAGCAATACGACGGACGGCAATAAAAAAAGATGAAGCATCCAGTTTTTGCGAAGCCCCCCTGGTCCGGGACGCTTTGCTCGTTGCGCCGAAGCCTGCACGGGCTCCCTCCTTCTGTAACGGCTCGCATGGACGCAGCGGAGGACAAGGGGCTGTCTCATAAGCAGAGTTGATTAAGATGATCGACAACAAAAGTAAGGGGTATGTACCTCCTGGAGACTGCCTCATACGCTCCTGAAATTACCTTGCAACGGGCATCGGATGGAGGTACATACCCCTTGAACCTTGTTCATCGATTACCTTTCACAGCAACTTGATTGGCTTATGGGATAGCCCCCTCCTCCTCTCCGTTCATTCGGCCCTTCGATCACTGGGCCGAGGCATACCATTCGTTAACCTCGTCCGTAATTTGCTGCCCGCCCTTGGACAGCCAATCCTGAATGAACTGATCCAGCTCGGCGTCGTTCGTTTTTCCGTAGATATAGCTGATCGTTACTTCGCTCTCCATCTGGGTGAGCAGCGGCCACTTGCTGACCATCGTTTTCACCGGAGCCCCGATGAACCTATCGCGGTGCGCCTTGTCCAGCTGCTTGAGCGACACGAGCATGCCTTCGAGGAATAACGGCGTGCTGGAGAAAGCCAGCTTCTGCTCGTAGATCGTATCCCGCTTCCCGGCCACTACGCGTTCATAGATGTTCGGGCCTTCGATCATTCCGGGAGGCGTATTGCCGACGGTCGCTATCGTGTACCTCAGATCGATCGCGCCGTCCGGAACGTCCCAGCTCGGCTTGCCGTCCACCATGACATAGTCGTAGCCTTCGCCCTGCCCCGCGGCGAACGGACTGTCCGGGTCCTCGAGCAGACCGCTCATCGACACGTCATAGTATTGGAACAGCGCGTCCATATGCTCGAAGTCCTTGCGGAACACGTACGTAATATACACCAGCTTGGTACCGATGCGGCCGACCTCGCCGTCGACCCCGGACGGAAGCTCGTACGGTCTCACGACCGCGCCGGGGACGTTCTTCGTCGTGTCCTCCAACGGCCAGGCGCCCATCCAGCCCGGTCCGAAAATGATGCCGGCCTCCCCCGAAGTAAACAGCGAAGCCGCCTTCTGTTCGTCGTGAGTCGCGAACTCCTTGCCGATATACCCTTTCTCGAACCAGAGCCTCAGCTTGGCCAGACCGTCCTTGAATCCGGGCTGCGCGGAGCCGTATCGCAGCTTGCCGTCCTCTCCTTTGTCCCAGATATAAGGCTGCGTTCCGCCGAAGACGAATTGCGCGTCGCCCATGTAGCCCGCCAGCGGCTGCAGCGCCTTGCCGGACAGCGCCAGCGGAATTTTGTCCGGATATTTCTGCTTGAACGCCTCCAGCAAAGCTTCGAATTGTTCGATCGTCTGAGGCGCCTGAAGGTTGACAGCATCCAGCCAATCCTGGCGAATCCACATAATCGTATCGCCGATATTGCCGTCCGAGATCGTGGGCAGTCCCCACTTCTTCCCGTCTTTGGTTACGGCCATCCACACGTCCGGATTTTTCTCGTAGGCCTCTTTCGTACGCGGAGACGCGTATTTCTCGAAGGCTTCGTCGATGGACATGATTTGACCGGATTCGATCAGCTCGTTCAGCAGAACGTTATCGCTGATCGGCAGCAGGTCCGGCAGCTTCTCGCCGCTGGCCATCGCCAGCCTGATTTTCTGATTCAGCGCGTCTCCCTGGTCGGTCAGCAGCCACTGATACTTCGTTTGGATGCCGAGATTGTCCCGATACCAGCGCGTCAGCGGATTGTCCTCGTAGGTGTCGCCGTTCCGCAGCTTATCCAGATCGCGAATGGCGAAAGCGGTCGAGATCGTGACCGGCGGATCGAACTTCTTGCGCTTCCAGCCCGCCTCGTCCGGCGAGGACGAGCTTTCTTGCGCCGTCGCGGAAGGCTGAGCCGAAGGCGTTTCGCTTTCCTTCGGCTTCGCGGATTGGTTTCCGGAGCAGGCGGAAATCCATAGCATGAGGCTGACCGCGGCCAGCAAAGATAACGTTTTCACAACCCTGTTCATATCCGTCCCCCTTGATCATAGTGACTACCGGGCTTCGCGCGTTGCCTGGCCTCATTATAGCAAGGCGTTTCCGCCGCCCGATATGGAAACCTGTCAAGCTTATCGCACTATATTGGGCGATTGGACTTTACCTCGGCGCGCTCACAGATTCAGTCCCTTGCGGCGGCACGGCCCGTCTTCTCCCGGCTTAAGCAGCAGCGTGTAGGCGGATCCCCGTTCCGGATGTCCCTCCGTCTCCAGCACCAGCCTCATCCGTCCGCCGGCGTCGGCCGCCGGCAGCCGATAGCGAATCGTCGGTCCCGGCGCGTTGCCGTTCGCCTCCATCTCCGGATAAGTCCAAGCCAGCAGCGCATACCGCCTTTCCCCGATTTCCAAATACGCCGTCAGACGGCCCTCGCGCACCGATTCCGGAGAATCGTTAAGCATCCATAGCTGAGGCTCGAACCATTCCCCTTCCCGCCAGGAAAACCTGGGAATCCGGGCGCTGGCGAGCACCGGGCGGCAGGCTTGCTTCACGGCGGCCAAGGCCGGCTTCGGAACCGCCGGCCAGCAGACGAGGCTGTTGTTCGCGGCGGCCGGCCACGCCTCGTTGAAGCACCAGTTCAGCGCCATGGAGCACTTCGGCTTTTGCCGGCGCGCCTCCTCGTAGATGCACTTATAGCCTTCGGTTTGCAGCAGCTGTCCTCTTTCGACCAGCTCCTCCAGCGTCCGATGCGGGCCGAAATAATCCTCGATCAGCCCCTCGCACAGCCAAGTATCCTCCTCCCAGGCGCCGAAGGCGTGATGCGCTTCCCATGTTCCTCCCCGCCGAGGCGGATACAATTGCTCCGGGGGGATAAATGCCTTCAGCTGCTCGACGCCCGCGGGGGACGGAATTCCGAATTCGGTATAAGCGGTGCAGGAAGCCGAGGCCATCAGCTGGAACACTTCCTCTCCCGTCATCTCGTCGCGAAAAACGTAATGTCCGTGCCCCATCCCCGTTACCGGCGAAGTCGGCAAGAAGGGCGTTTCGGGGTCCAACTCGAAGCAGTTGCGGTTCAGCAGCCGAAGGGCCGGCGATTGATCGTTCATGCCGGACCATCCGTTGAACAGCTCGTTGCCTCCGCACCACATAGCCAGACAGGCGCGCGACCGGAGACGCAAGATTATCGACCGGGACTCCCGGTCGAGCACCTTCAAATAGCCGGGAGTCCCCTCGTAATCGTTGCAGGCCAGCGGGAATTCCTGCCACACCAGCAGCCCCTTCTCGTCGCACAGGTCGAAGAAGGAATCCTTGTTCGCGATGCCCCCGCCCCATACCCGAACCAGGTTCATGTGGGCATCGCGGGCCAGCTCCAGCAATTCCTCGTAGCGGGCTCTGTCCAGCGTCCCGGGGAAAATGTCCGGAGGCACCCAGTTCGTCCCTTTGGCGAACAGCCTGCGGCCGTTGATTTCCAGCGTAATCGGCGGATCGCTTCGGCTTTTGGGGAATCGCGACGGCTCGTCCCAGGCTCCCTCGTGCATGACCAGACGCACGCTGCGCGCTCCGAACCGGCTAACCGCCCGGTCGAGCGTCTGCCCGTTCTCGGAGAGCAGCATCGCTTCGGAAGTATACAGCGCCGCCTCGCCATGCCCGTTCGGCCACCATAGCTCGGGATCGTCCAAGACGAGTTCCAGATCGGCATCTCCGGTCTCCGGACGCAGCGTGCGCTCGGCGGCAAGCTTGCCGGACGGATCGTATACCCGCCATCGCAGGAGGCCTCCCGGTTGCGACAAAACGACGCGCAGGCTAACGTCCGCCTGCGGCGGCCCGCCCTCTTGCAGGCCAAGAAGACGACACGTCGTCTCCGCCTGACGGATATGCGAGGCCGGCCGGACCTCCAGATAAGCTTCGTCCCAGATCCCGAGCGGAATCAGCCGGGGATGCCAATCCCAGCCGTAGCCGACCGCCGGCTTGCAGCTCTGGGACGCCTCGGCTCGGCCGCGTTCGGCTCCCGGCTTCTTCGGCGCCGGAAACACGACGATCTCCAGCCTCGCTCCGGGAACGAGCTTATCCGTCAGATCCAGCTCGAAGGGAGTAAACATCCCCTCCTGCTCGTGCAGCATTCCGCCGTCCAACCGCACCTCGAAGCGATAGTCCACGCCCCGGCAGACGAAGATCAGCCGTTGGTCCCCGGCAACGTCGGGAACGTCGGGAACCGTCCGGTAGCTCCAGAACCGGTCCTCCATCCACTCGTAATCCTTGTAATTCGTTCCTTCGTAATGGGGAGGCCAGCCTTGGGCGGCCGCCCAATCGAGCTGCACGGCGCCGGGAACTCCGGCCGGCACGCGAACCGACGGCTCTTCGTCCGGACTGCCGGAATGCCCGACCGTCCATTCCAGCCCGAACCTGCGACGCTCCATCAGCCTTCTCCCTTTTGCCGCTCCAACGGCAGCCAATCCAGCACCTTGCGGATGTGCGAGTCCCAATACTCCCAGGTGTGCGCCCCCGGCCCCTCTTCATAGGCGATCGGCAGCCCCAGACGGCGAGCATGCGCCAGAAACCTCCGATTTTCGTCGTACAGGAAGTCCTCCGTGCCGCAGCACTGATAAAGCGCCGGAAGAGCTTTATCCTCCACGGCCCCCGCGAGCCGCTCCGCCAGGGCGAACAAATCATTGTCCGTTCCAGCTGCGGGACGGTCCCCGAACAGCTCGAGCGCTTCATCTCCCATGAAGGCGCCGATGCCCGCAAAGTCGAGCGCTCCCGACAAGCTGGCCGCCGCGGCATAACGCTCGGGAAACCGCAGCGCCAGCTTTAACGCCCCGTAGCCCCCCATCGACAAGCCCGCGACGAACCTTCCGGAACGGCCGGTCGCAATAGGGAACAGCGCTTCCGCGATGGAGGAAAGCTCCTCGCTGACGAACGTCCAATATTTGCGATGCTTGCCGATATCGGAATAGAAGCTGCGATGCACCTCCGGCATCACGACGGCCACTCCGCGCTCGTCCGCATAGCGTTCGATCGATGTGCGCCTCAGCCACGTCGAATGATCGTCGGACAGACCGTGCAGCAGATAAAGGACGGGCAGCCTGCGCTCTCCGTTCCCCTGTCCCGCTTCCACGGCGTTCACCGCGAGCGCTTGCGGAATAATGACGTTCATGGAAACGGACAAGCTCAAAATATCCGAATAAAAACCGCATTGAATAAGCGCCATGCGTCTTCCTCCTCAATGTTGCGAATTTGTCGTTTTTGAAGGCCGGTCATCGGTAAAATCCATGTAATTCAGCCTCAATCGTCCTTCCCGAACGATTAGCTTGACCGTCTGAACCCCCTCACGCAAGCGGATGCCCCGAAGCGACGCGGTGGCCCAATTCCGCGGCCCGCCCGAATCGGGAAGCGGCAGCAACCGTTCTTCCCCGCCCGCCTCGATCGCCAGTAGACCGGCACCGTCTTCCGACGCGTACCGAACCGCCAAGTCGTAGCCGACCGCCCCGACGGCGTTCACCGTATAGACCAGCCACTCGCCTGCCTGAAGACCGAACACGCAATACCCGCCGCCCTCGTCGGACGACACCTCGATATTGATGTCCACCCATCGGTACAGATCGCCGGCATTGCCGGGAACGAGGCTGTGGTAGGAGGCTCCTTCTCCGCCCCGGTCGTAATTTTCCCCTTGCACGCGGCACGGGAGCTGCGGCGGCGGGAGCAGGAAGGGGCCTTGACCCGCGGCTCGCCTCTTGCGCTCGGAGCGGGCGGGAGCCGGCGGGATTTCCGGTGCCGGAGCCTGCGGAATCGGTTTGCCGTCGAGCCGGATCTCGATCCGCAGTTCCTCTCCTTCCGCGCGGCCGTTCAGCCTTACGGTCAGCACCCGGCGGGCGGGTTCCCAATGCCAGCCCGTATCGCCGGCCCGGAGCAGCGTTTCCGTCTCGCGCCTGTCCAGATGGGTTCCCGCTCCGTCCGTTACGGCTACGGGAGTTTGCGCAAGATGGAAAAGGCACTCGTAGCCCTCAGGCAGGAACGCCTTGCCCGAAGACCGGATTTCGAACCGCACGCTTTCCCCGTTCTCTTCGCACGCAAACCTCGTTTCGGAATACTCGCCGCGCCGGCTCCAGGCGTCCGTCAGACCGTCGTCCGCATACAGAACGAAGGAGGTGCGCCCGGCAGGATAGACGTCCACCGTCAATCTTCCGCCGGCAAGCTCGCCGGTACGCTCGGAGGGTTCGGACATCGGGATAATCGCGCCCGCCTTGACGAATACCGGAATCCGGTTTTGCGGCGCATATACGTTCCAACGGCTCCTTCCCTCGTACAGGTAGCCGTAATCGTAATCGATCCATCGGCCTTCGGGAAAATAAACCTCGCGCGACGCCGCGTGCGGAGCCAGCACCGGAGCGACCATCAGAAACTCCCCGAACATATACTGATCGCCGATGTCGTATACGGCCGGATCGTCCTGATAATCCAACACCAGCGCCCGCATGAGCGGCAGCCCGCTGACCGAGGTTTCCCTGACGCAACTGTAGATATAGGGGAGCAGACGATAACGCAGCTGCAAATAGCGGCGGCTGCCCGTCTCCGCCAGTTCTCCGTACTCATAAGGAGCCGCCGGGCCGACATGATGCGCCCGCGCGATTGGACAGAAGCACGAATATTGCAGCCATCTTTCGTACAGAAGCGCCTGCGAAGCCCAATCGTTGTCGTAAAAATGAAGATGCGTCTCGTCGGCCGGATCGTAGGTCGAGGAGATGAACCCCCCGCTGTCGGACGTCCAGGCGGCCATGCCCGACAGCACCGCGTTAAGGCCTTCCGGGCAGTGGGCGGCAAGCGTATCGTAGTCGCAGTATACGTCCCCGGTCCATACGGCCGCCCCGTATTTTTGCATCCCCGCCGCCCCCGTGCGCGTCAGAATGAACGGTCGGCCTTCGGGGTCGAATTCCCGGTGCAGTTCATAATATACCTTGGCGTTAAGCAGCGAATAGACATTGCGTATCCGCTCTCGCGGTCCTCCCCGGTAGACCGTCTGCAACGGCTCCCCTTCCGGTTCGGTCAAATCCAGCCACCAGCCCCGGATGCCGTCTTCGAACAGCGGACGAAGCTGAGGCCGAAGCCAGTCCTTGATCGCGGGGGCGGTAAAATCCAGCAGGTCGCCGCCGTAATGGCCGCAAGTGACCGGATGCCCTTCCGTATCCCGAGCGAACACTCCCGCTTCCCAGCCGGATGCGTAGTTCGAACTGCTTTTGCGGATCATCGGTCCGGAGTTGGAAACCAGGAAGCGTATGCCCTCTTTTTCATACTCGGCCAGCTTGTCCCGGGACTTGCCCTCGAAGCGGGAATGCCAGCGGAAATTTTGCATGTGCTCCGCCCAGTCGTAATCGAACACCATGGCGTCGAGCGGCAGCCCCCTTCGCCGGAACTGTTCGATCACGTCGTCGTATTCGTCCCAATTTTGGTAGCTGCAGCGGCTTTGAATAAAGCCTAGCGACCAGAACGGCGGCAGCGAAGGCCTTCCGGTCAGCAGCGTAAAACGTTCGACGACCTTCCTCAGGGAAGGGCCGTACATCAGGTAGTACACGAGCTCGCCGCCCTCCGCTTCCCAACCGTAGCTGTCGGAACGCGACTTGCCCATATCGAAGACGGACCGATGCGTGTTATCGATGAAGAGGCCGTACCCGCCGGCTCCTTCGTTTCCCGTGCTCATAAAAAAGGGAATCGGAAGGTTCGCCGTCACCGTGCCCGGCTCAAGCCGCTGCCCGGTCGTCATTACGCGTTCGCTTCCGCGCCTGTCGAGCTTTCCTCCTGCCGCGGCATTGTCCTGGCCGAGCCCGTAGAAATGCTCTTCGGCGCCCATGTCGTGGCGCAGCCCTACGCGACCGTCGCTCCCCCAGCCGATACCGCCCTCCTGCCGTTCGCCGGTGATCCTGACGGAGCTTCCTTCGTCCGGCGCCGTCCAATAGGAAATTCGAAGCGGCTGCTTGCCGACGACGACTCTCAGCCTCTCCGTCCGTACGACCAGCTCCTCCGCGCCGCACTCGACCTCGTATTCCGAGAACGTCCAGCGCTCGTCCGCCACGGCATACGAAGACGGCTTCTCGAATCGCCCGACGGGATCCGCCCACAATCGGACGATATCCGCCGCGCACAGGTCCAACCTAATTTTGGCTTCCCCGTCCGTGTCGATGACGATCCCGCCGTCCTCCAGCCGGTGCCCCGCATACCGGTACCGGTTCAAAAACGTTGCGTCCCCCCGCATCTCTCGCCCCCCCATTCGTTGTACGAACCTATCGTAGGGCGACCCAAATCCATTTTCAATAAGATCGGGGGAAACGACTGATAAGAAACGATAAACCTAAAAAAGTCGCATGCCTTCGCCGTTCGGTTCCATTCGCGCGTCTTCCTCTCAAAACGAAGAAGCCAGGGAGGCACCCCTGGCTTCTTCGCATTCTATTCCACTATTTCGGCAATTGCCGTTGTACGAGGAGCCGCTCTTTTCCGTTCGAGAGCGGTTCCGCCGTATACGTATTCGAGGCAGCCTCGATGTCCTGGAACGCCCAATGGTTCGCCGGTACGTCCGACCAAGTCGGCCGATCGACGCCTTCCAGCGCCGGCCGCTCGAACAGCTTGTTCAGCACAGCGACCGCTTCCGCTCGCGTGAGCGCCCGATCGGGTTCGAACGTTCCGTCCGTGTAACCGGACATGAAGCTGGCTTCGACGACGGAAGCGATGTACGCTTCCGCCCAATGACCCGCCGAATCCGGCAAGGAACGCCGAACTCCATGCGTCTGGAGCGACTTCCATTTCGCGATCAAGGCGCTTAGCTCCGCTCGCGTGATCGCGTCCTCCGGACGGAACCTGCCGCTGACATCCCCGGTCATGATGCCGGCCTGCTTCATATGCGCGATGTAGCCGGACGCCCAATGCGAATCTTCCACATCGGCATATCCGTTGGCCGCGGTCGAAGAAGTACCGAGATTGCGAGAAATCACGGCGGCGATTTCCGCCCGGGTCATCGTCCGCCCTGGCCGGAACGTTCCGTCGTCGTATCCGAAAATGTACCGCACCCTCTCGACCTGCTCGCCAACGGCCACGATCGTAAACGTGCTGAATTTATCGACGACGATTTCGATCGCGATCGGAACGCCGCTCTCATCGAACTTTACTTTTCCCCGCTGCAGTTCCTTCTCGCCGTCGCTATGCTCCACATACACCGCCAGCTTGGCGGCGAACGCCTGAAGCTCCGCCGGGTTTTTCGGCAACGCAATGCCGGTCAACGGAAACTCGACCTTCGTCTGACGGCCGGAGTAGTTCGTCTCGATCGTCATCGGCCTACCGACGACCTGCGCAATTCCGTCGCCCGCGACCCTGCGCACTTCGTCCGCGTTAACGGCGCGCTGCTCCGCCTGTTTTCGTTCCTCCGGCTGCCGCAACGGAATAATCGGAAGAACAAATCGGTACCGTCCGAATGCAGCAGCGACAACGTCTCTCGGGGAAGCGTAAGCTTGACGTCTTGCGTCTGGATCTCGAGATTGATATTCCGGTTCGCCAATTGAGTCAGCGAAGCTTTGGGCACATCGACCACGACTTCGTCGGCAGCGTTGTCCGGAATGTCCTCAATGACGATTCTGGCAAAATCCCGTCCGCTCTCGACCGCCTTCGCCGCTGCTTCGTTCGCTTTCGCGCTGTCGAAGTTGACCTTGTCGACCTGCTTGCCGTCAGTGGTCGCCGTACGTACAATTTCCACTTTCGCCGCGACGTCCAACGCCGCGCCGACGACTACGTTCACCACGCGAACGGTTCCCTGCGTAGGCGACCCCGTACCGGTACTGGTTGCGGGTTGCCGCGTAATCGCGATCACGAATGCTTCCGCATGGCTTCCGCCGTTCGCATCCGATACCTGAATTCGGACAGAATAGCTGTTTTTCGTTGAAAAGGCAAAGCGTTCCGCGGTCTTCAACTCGTTGCCCTCGATCGTAAAGCTCCCGTTATCGGCGCCGCCGTCGCCCGAGACAAGGGAGTAAGCGAATGTCTCGCCCGGGTCCGCATCGACTGCCGTCAACGTACCGACCACCGTGCCGACCGGAAGATTCTCCCTTACGCTCCCGTTGTTAAGCGTCAGGTTCGTTGGCGCATCGTTCATGGAGGTCGATACGACCGTTGTCTTATCGTCGTCCGCCTCGCCGCCTGCTCCGTCATCGACCTCGATCGCGAGCGTCGTCGTCTCCGTCAAACCCGGCGCGACCCTGTTCGCCGCAGGCGCGAATACGAGCACCCGGATCCCCGCCGTCACGTCCGCCGGCGAGCCCTTCCGCGAATAGACGCCGCTCTGGCCGTCAATTGGAACGAATCCGCTCGACGTCAAGCTTTCCGCCGTGAACGCGCCCTTCGCGGCGTGATCCACCGTCACCTTCACCGTCACGGTCGCGCTGTCCGCGTCCGCGATCGCAATGCCCGAGAACGGCGAAATCGTCGCGTTGTCGTTCACGGTCTGTCCCGGCGCCGCTCCTTGAATCGTCGGCGCGTCGTTCGCATCCGTTACAACGATGACGAACGCTTCCTCGTACTCCAACGCGCCGCCATCCGTCACCCGAATCCTTACACTGTAGTGGGACTTCGTCTCGAAGTCCAGTACCGTACTCGTCTGCAAGGCGTTGCCGACGATCGCGAAGCTGTCGTTGTCCGTATCGCCGGTGCCGCTCGCGAGCGTGTACGTGAACGTATCGCCCGCATCCGGATCCGTCGCCGTCAACGTCCCCACCGTCGTACCCGCAGGCTGGTTTTCCGAAACCTCGTTGCCGCTCAGATATAGGTCCTTCGGCTTCTCGTTTACGTTCGTCACGGCGATCGCAAACTCTTTCTCGAATGCCGCTTCCGCTGCGTCCTTCACCTGCACTCGAACGGCGTAGCTCGACTTCGTTTCGAAGTCGAATGCCGCCTTCGTCCGAAGCTGGTTCCCCGAGATCTCGAATTGGGCGTTATCGTCGTCGCCCTCGCCGGCCGTCAAGCTGAAAGAATGCACCTCTCCCGTGTCCGCGTCCGTCGCGGACAACGTGCCCACGACCGCTCCCGCATCCTCGTTTTCGGCTACATTCGCGGCGCTTAATGCAATATCGGTAGGCGCATCGTTCATGGAGGTCGATATGACCGTTGTCGTATCGTCGTCCGCCTCGCCGCCTGCTCCGTCATCGACCTCGATCGAGAACATCGTCGTCTCCGTCAAACCCGGCGCGACCCGGTTCGCCGCAGGCTCGAATACGAGCTCCCGAATCCCCTCCGTCACGGTTGCCGGCGAGCCTGTCCGCGAATAGACGCCGCTCTCTCCGCTCAACGGAGCGAAACCGCTCGACGACAGACTCGCCGCCGAGAATCCGCCCTTCGCCGCCATATCCAACGTCACCTTCACCGTTACGGTCGCGCTGTCCGCGTCCTCGATCGCAATGCCCGAGAACGGCGAAATCGTCGCGTTGTCGTTCACGGTCTGTCCCGGCGCCGCTCCTTGAATCGTCGGCGCATCGTTCGCATCCGTCACGTAGATGTCGAATACTTTCTCGAATGACAACCCTCCGCCGTCCGTTACCCGGATTCTCACGCTGTAGCTCGGCTTCGTTTCGAAGTCAAAAATCTCATTCGTCCGCAAGGCGTTGCCGACGATCGCGAAGCTGCCGTTGTCGGTACTGCCGTCACCGCTCACGAGCGCGTACTCGAACGTATCGCCCGCATCCGGATCCGTCGCCGTCAGCGTCCCCACCGTCGTACCCATGGGGCGATTTTCAGCGACTTCATTGTGGCTAAGCGCGATATTCGTCGGCGCGTCGTTCACCGCCTCGATCGTTACCGTCACCGTCGCCGGTGCCGAATCAAACTCACCGTCATTCACCTTGAACGTGAACGTATCCGATCCCGTCTCGTTCGCGTTTGGCGTATACGTATACGCTCCCGTCGCCTCGCCAGTGATCGCAACCGTCCCCTTGCTTCCCTGGCTTACGATGCTGAACGTCAACGGATCTCCTTCCGGATCGCTCCCGATCAGCGTACCCGTTTGCGGCGCATTCTCCGTCACATTCAGTGTGCCCGCCGTCGCCGTCGGCGCGTCGTTCACCGCCGTAATCGTCACGGCCACCGTCGCCGGTGCCGAATCGAGCGATCCGTCGTTCACCTTAAACGTGAACGAATCCGATCCGTTTTCATTCGGATTAGGCGTATACGTATACGCTCCCGTCGACGCGTTCGTGATCGTCGCCGTTCCTTTGCCTCCCTGGCTTACGATGCTGAACGTCAGCGGACTGCCTTCCGGATCGCTCCCGGTCAAGGTGCCCGATTGCGGCGTGTCTTCCGTTGCCGCCAACGTTCCCGGGCTCGCCGTCGGCGCCGCATTCGGCACGGTGGGATCAACGACGACCAGGCTCCCGCCTCCGATCGACGAAGCTTCGAAAAAAACGGTCCCGGTAACCCCTTCTTCATAAGAAGTCACGACGATCGTGTATGTCGTCCCTCCGAATAACGGGATATCCGTTAGATGGGACCTATAATCTTCCCCGACCGTGTTTATATCGTCGTTCCCCGCGATCAAGTTAGTCAAAGGGGCGCCGGGATTATAATCGCCTTTATAAAGAAAGATTGCCGTATCCTTATCGGGAATCGTTGCATCCTTGACCATTATCGTATAGGAATCATCGGTCGAGGGCGTCAGATCCAGTGAAAAATAGTTGAACTCTTCGTCGCCATTCGTAAATATTTTATCAGCCGGATCAAGAGGAGGCTTGCTGACAAGCTTCGGCGTGATTTCCGGATGCGCTCCATTATGGTCATCGAACCATACCACGCTATAGTCACCTTGATCTTCAGTCCGATCTCCGGGCATGATTGGACGATTAAATTTATACGCTTCCTCGTCCTTCAACACTCCGCAAAAATCGTATATCCCCGGATCACAGGATGGTTCTGCATTCGTCATTTGAACAGGACCGCCGAATAACAAGGCATACATTCCCAAAGTCGCTGCCACGGTGATCGATAGCGCTTTCCGTAACATCAAGCCCAAACTCCCCCTCATATAAGAAACCCCTTTACAAAGAAAATGACCTTCAGATCGTTCCGCCCCCGCCGGGAGCGTTGCGACTTCGGCTGGAATACCCCCGGATTCAAAGGCATATCCGGACTGTAGGATAACCTTCGACGCACTTGCTTCCGACCAATCGACAAGAGTATACAGGTCTCGGAGTGCATATCTATTTTATTGTACATTTCGCCACTGAACATATATTAAACATCGCGAAAGATGCCTGCACCATTCGACATTATGCGCCCTTTCCCTTCCGGTATGGCTGAGGGAAAGAGAAGCAAATGTTGCCTAAGTCTGATGAAGACATCGAAGCAGGAAGTGTATATTCAACCTCACGATTACGCCAATTGCTGGATATCACGAGTTCAAACGAGGCCAGGCAAATGCGCGTGTATTACGTCTACCTCAAGCTGTCCGATGAAATCGTTGTAAAGGGGATTAAAACTCCGGGGATGAAATAATTCCTTACGGAAGATTTTTGTGCACAAAAAAAATCGCGGCCATTAAGCCGCGATCCGTTGTTATTCAGATGGTCGGGACGACACGATTTGAACATGCGACCTCTTGGACCCGAACCAAGCGCTCTACCAAGCTGAGCTACGTCCCGACGATTATGGAGTTAAAGATCGATCAACGATACGGTAGAGTAGAGAACTGAAATTTCTTTGGAGGGCGAAAGCCCTCCATTTACTTTTCCAGCTCCCCCTTCATCAAACCGGACGTGAGGTTTTCCCTCATCCGGCTTTCCGATGTTCTTCTTCCTTCA